>CAZCXH010000028.1:0-37750 GCA_964502525.1 uncultured Chitinophagaceae bacterium | reverse complement strand
GAGACATACTCTTGGTTAATACCGAACATTCCACAGTTCAAATTGTTCGAAAACCTGAGTTGTTTCGGTATAATTCCAAATCTTCCTCAGATGCCGCCTGCTGGATTTCATTGAACAAAATACGCTCTTCAAAACGGATATGTGTTTCCAGTTTGTCGGCAAGCTGCTGCAGCAATTCCGCATTGCATTGTTTACTTTCCAATAAATCCTTTATCGTTTGATGTTCCTGAAGCGCCCTTTCAATTCCCTCATGCTGCCTGCCGAGCACCGGAAAGAGCAGGCGTTCCTCCATCTCAAAATGCGGCAGCAACTGCGTTTTTGAAAACCATGACGTATAATTTCTAATCCTTTCGGGCGTTATCCCTTTTGATAAGCCATTTCTTATTTTCCAGCAAAGCAGGAGCGCATGATGATGCTCGCGGCTCAGCGGCTGCAACGATGCGTGCCGTTTAATCGGTTTCGTTTTCATTTGTTTCACTTATTGTTTGTCTGAGCAGCGCTCTCCATTTCGTCAATTGCCAGTGCGGCATGAGCATAAGCGGCTCCCGCCCGCATTTCGGAAGCCACCCAAATCGCTTCCATGATTTCCTGTTTGGTGGCGCCTTTCCGGAGCGCCTGTTTTGTATGTCCGCGGATGCAATAGGGACATTGTGTTACGTGCGCTGCCGCAACGGCAATAAGCTGTTTTGTTTTTTCGGAGAGCGCGCCTTCCTTGAAAACCGTCCTGCTGAAATTGCGGAACGACTCCGTAATTTCGGGAGCGAGAGCGGCTCTTTTTTCGGAAAGTTCGCGGGTGGCTTCAGGGTAGAGGTGGTTGTGTTCCATGCTGGTTATTCAGTTTGTTTTTTGATTCATAAAGCTATTTGCTCATCCATTCTTTAAGCACCTGCGCTTCATTGTGCTCTGTATCTCTTGCCGCGTAAAGCAATGTTACTGTTCCGGCTTTCATCTTTTCTTTCAGTTGCCCCACCGCCTCTTTGCTGCCCTTCAGTTCCTGCTGATAGCGTTTTATAAACTCTTTCCATTTATCGGGGTCATGGTCAAACCACTTCCGCAGTTCGGTGCTGGGCGCAATATCTTTCAGCCATAAATCAACTTTAGCCTTTTCTTTGGTCATTCCGCGGGGCCAGAGCCTGTCAACCAAAACGCGAAAGCCATCTTCCTTTTCCGGCTTGTCATATACTCTTTTGATTTTCATTTTGTATAAAGTTAATCGGTTAATCCCCTGACGGGGATGGGGAAAACAAAATCTTCAAAAACACTGTGAGTCGCCTTCGCAACGAACTTTGCATATTTATCAAGGCTTTTATACAACGTGCTTGCGTATTTTTCATCCAGCTTGCCAATGACCGCATTCACTTTGTCCAACTCTTTTTTCAGCGCGTTGCGCTGGGACTCATCGAAGGGGGTGTATTTCCTTGCCGCGTCTTCAAATTGTTCGTTAAACCGTTTTTCCACTTCGGCAAAGTAGGGCAGTAGTTCGGGAAAAGCCTGATAAGTTCTCAGATGTGCCAGCTTCACCGCTGCCGCCTTGCGTGCGGGGTCTATTTCGTTCAATGAACACGAGGCGAGTACCGAAATCAAAGCAGGCGCCTGCATCAATAACTCCTGCTCCTGCGTACTTAACTTTTCAAATTGTTTAATCATGGCATTGAATTTTCATTTTTATGTTTTAAGCGTGTTCGTGCGCATAATTTTCCATCAATGCAACCAGCGATTCGTAATATGCCCGCAAAACTTCGCCATTTATCTCAGGATTGCTGTCATTGGGAATCGTAACCGGCATTTCTCCCAAACGCTCTGACAGTTCAGGGTAGTTTTCCAGAATCGTCATGGTTACTTTCAGGATTTTGTCGTTCAGTTCTCTTTCGGTTTCCATGATTAAAATATTTCTTTGATGATTGAGCGCTCATCCACCCGCAAGTCAGCCAATAGCTTTTCAACCGCATCCATCATGGGCGGAGGTCCGCACAGGTAAAATTTCCCGCTGAAATCATGGATATGCGCCTTCAGAAAATCTTTTGTAATAAACCCATGCGCATATCCATCCGCTTTTTCGCCTGACAAAATATTGATGAAATTTTTCCCAAGCAGCTTTTCAAACTCCTGCCGCAGAATAATGTCTCCTTTTGTTTTGTTGGCGAAAATGAGTTTGTTGCCGCCCGTTTCGCCTTTTGACTGAAGCTCCCTGAAGATAGAAATGAAAGGCGTTACTCCTGCGCCTCCGGCAATAAACACGCCCTTTCCTTTGTAAGCGATAGTTCCGAATATGTCATTCAGGATTAATTCATCATTCTTTTTCAGCGAAAGCAATTCGTTGGTAACACCTTTGCGTTCAGGATACGTTTTAATGGTGAACTGAACATGGTCATCGTCAGGCAGGCTGGTGAAAGTGAACGGTCTTCCCGCATTCAGCCAGCCTTCTTTATTGATAAAGACTTCGGTGGCTTGTCCGGGAGTAAATTTTAATTGGCTGGGTTTTTCGGTTACAATCTGTACTACATCATGCGTAACCTTGACGATTGATTTGATTTTAACTACTTGCTTTTCCATGCTTGTTTCAAAATGTTTACAAACATTTAATGCTTTTTCTCCGGTAAAAGTTCAAGCCGGCATGAACGAAGATGGGGTAAAAAATGATGGGAGCTTTATTGTTTAAACAATTTTAACACTTCATTGCCGGTGCTGAGGACAATGAATCTCCTATAAATAACGATAAAACCTTAAGATACAGCCTGCAATTCTTCCTTGCTTTGAAGCAAAAGGCATTACGCCTCCGGCAAATACATGATGGTAATACGCGGAAATTATTCCTGATTCATTGTGTCAGCGTGAGCAGGTATTCCGCCACCGCTATCCTTGTATCTTCGGAGAGATAGTTTTGAGGCGGCATCTCCGGGTAGTCTTCGCGCTTGTGAACGGGAGCGGCAATATATTCCGCGATGCCGCGCGGATTGTCTTTGTACATCGCCTGCAGCGCGTTCACGGGCGGACCGATTAAGCGGACATTATAGGCATGGCATCCGGAGCACACACCATAATATGCAAGTTTCCCTTTTTCTTCTTTTGTGATATCTCTTGGCGACACGGGTTCTTTCAGCAGAAACGATTTAACCGCGCGCGTGTCAGTCATTGCGCATTGAGCATACCCGTCAATTCCATAGGTGCGGTAACTTTCCCTGCTGCGGATGCAACCGCCCGTGCCGCCTCCGATGGCGAGAATATCCGGACCTTTTGACGACAACTGCGTTATCATCAGCTTCTTCAGGTCTTCAACGGGGTCGTTGCCGTTGTCAATCATAATATTATCAAGAATCACGATGCGGTCGGGATTCGGCTCTGATGCAGTGTCATTGGATACCTGAGCGACAAAACTCAGGTCAGTGATGGCGATGCCGGTGTTGTTATTGCTGGTGATGATGTTGTTTTCAATCACCACATCGTCAGCGGCCATCACGATAATGCCGGTGCCGCGCGGCACCATCGCCACGATGGAGCCTTGCTTGCCGAAATTCGCATGGTTGTTATTCACCACATAGTTATTGCGGACAATCACATCGTGGCATGTCTTGATAGGCAATCCCGGAGTGATAAAAACGAGAATGCCCCCCGTGTTGTCGGTTGTATAGTTATATTCCACCATGCAGTGGCGCGAGTTCTCTATTTCAATGCCGGCAACGTTTCCGGTCACATAGTTGTGCCGCACGTCCACGTTGTCGCACATGCCCACGTAAATTGCCGCATCTTCGATGCCGCTCAACAGGTTATGCTCAATGATTCCGTTTTTCCCAAATTCAGGAAAAATGCCATATACGCCCGCATCGAGAATCCAGTTGTTGCGAATCACAAAGTTGTTGCCTGCCTGCCCCATGATGCCGTTGCCTTTGTAGTTCATGATTTTGAAATTCTCAATCAGCATGCCACTGCCCGAATAAAGGAAGGCGTCATTGAGGCTTTTCCCGCCATCGAGAGTGGGCCATTTGCCGCTGATAATGATGCCCTGCATGCTGATGTTGTCTTTGTCAATGTAAACGGTTTCTTTGTAGGTGCCTGGGTAAACGCGAATCAAATCACCCGGCTGCGCTTTGCCCACCGCATTTTGGATGGAGCCTCCGTCTTTCACTTCATGAACCGCCCCATATTGCCGATTGGCAGCGCTCATCGCGCCAAAGGTATCCTGCTCCGATCCTGAAAATTGCCTGTTGTGCGCAGGCGCGGGCAGCGGGGCATCACTTCCCTGCGTTCTCTCAAACCACATTTTACCCGCCCAAATACCAGCGCCAAACAGCATGGCGGCACCCAGAAATTTCATGAAAAATTTCATAGATTTATCTCCATTTATTTGAATGAAAAAAAATGAAGGGATGAAAGCAGGATGCAAGGTGCAAGGTAATAAATATTTTGCACCCGATTCAGCGACCTTGCAGGCAGACAGATGCCGAGGAGCGTTACGGCTGGCGATGCATCTATACCGGGAACGGGATAAAAACGTACATTTTTAAAGCAGTTTACATGTTTACACATTTACGGTTTACTGCTAGGTAAAACTGTAAACCGTAAATGTGTAAACATGTAAACTGCTTATTGTCGGAATTTATCCCGTGTTAAGTATAAATGTATAAATTCACCGCGAATAAAAATTCCTTGCGAAATACATCAGCCTCCGTTCTCTTTCTTTTTTTGCTGTGCGCAACTGCCTATTGGTATGGCTATCATGAAATTCTTTTAATGAAACCACAATCAGTGCATACATGGCGCCAAAGCGATTGTGCTTCGCTGGCGCTCAACTATTACCAGCACGGGATGATTTATTTTCATCCGCAGGTTCATAATCTGACTTCCGATGGCGGCACTACAGGCTATTGCAGCACCAGCGAAGCGCCTTTGCTCTATTACACCGTTGCAATACTCTACAAAATATTCGGCTATCATGATTTCATTTTCCGCCTGCTGAACACGTTGATTTTTCTTAGCGGACTTTTTTTTCTTTTCAGGTTGCTGCTTGATTTGCTGAATGACACTTTTTGGGCTATTGCGCTCAGTTTGTTTTTCTTCACCGCGCCCGTGCTCGTTTATTACGGCAATAATTACCTCACCAATAGCAGCGCGTTTGCGTTTTCTCTCACTGGCTGGTGTTATTTCATGCGTTTCAAAATCACCCGCGATTACAAACAATTTGGTTTTTCACTTTTCCTTCTTCTTGTGGCGGCAGCAATGAAGGTGACAGCTCTCTTCAGCCTTTTTGCCATTGCAGGAGCCTTGATTATTGAAATGACGGGTATCACCGCTTTCAGTTTAAATGAAAAATTATTCAAAGGCCCCATAAGGTATTTGATTCCCATTGCAACGGTGATAACCATCACAACCACATGGTTGCTATACGCCCGTCATTATAATCGTCTTCACGACTGCACCTACTTTTCCACCACGATTTTTCCGATATGGGATTTAGATAAAGACGGTATCCGGGCGGTGTGGGACAGCGTACGTCTCACATGGCTCCCGCATTATTTTCATGTATCTGCACGATGGTTCATCGTGCTATGCCTGTTAACGGTGCTTGTCAACTTCAGAAATGTTGACCGCCTGCTGCTTTGCACCTTGCTGATGATACTCGTAGGTGTCTTTGCCTATGTACTACTGCAATTCTGGACTTTTGCCGACCATGACTATTACACAATTGATATGTACATCCTTCCGGTAGTGGCTGTGCTATGCGCTTTTGATTTATTGAGAAGGCACAAGCAAAAAATCTTCCGCTCGCTGGTTTTCAAAATCCTGTTTTTGGTTTTCCTTGGCATCAATGTGCACCATGCAAAAACAATCATGAACTTACGCTATGAAGGTCATTGGAATGATTTTAAAAAATGGCAGGACCTGTACACCGCTGAGCAGCAACTTGCAGCAATGGGCGTAAACCAAAACGACACTATCATTTTCATTCCTGATGCCAGCCACTTTTCATTATACCTCCTTAACCGAAAGGGATGGACGGAATATAAGGATGAGCGCTTCAATCGAGGTGAAAGAATTCTTTATAATCGCAGCGTTGAAGGAATTGAATCATCCATTGCAAAGGGCGCTGATTATATGATTGTTTATGGCATGGAGCCGTTTTACCACAAGCCTTATTTGCAGCAGTTCTGCGGGAATCTTGCCGGTCAGTACCGCAACATTTTTGTTTTTAAATTAAGCAAATCAGAAAATCATTTCAGCCTTGGTGAAAGAGAAATTAAAATGACTGTAAGTTGCGATGCCGAGCGTACCACTGCCGATGAAATGTATTTTATTGGAAGCAATGACAGCATCTTGTTTGAATATGGAACGAGAAAGAGCAGTGAGTTTGCCCGTTCAGGGGTATATTCCATCAAGTTGGATGCGCAATTGCCCTATGGCATGACCATCAGGTTTCCCGGTGTTGAATTCGGTGAAAGCTTCAAGGTGAGTGCATGGAGAAAATGTAAAAAACAAAATACCGGCAGCATTGTCGTTTCAGCCAGTGATGCGAAATTATTTTACAGGAATGAATTTGAAATTGCCGGAAAAGATTCGTCAGGGTGGGAGAGGATACAAGCGGAAATATTTGCACCCTTCGAACTGGCAGGCGGGGAAATGATTGTTTACCTGCTTAACCCGGAAGCCGTGCCGGTTTATTTTGATGACCTTCACATCACCCGTTACGAGAGCCAGCGTCAGCGACTGCAAGCGAAACAGCGTGATGATAATTAAGAAGGGGGGAGGGCGTGTGACGGCTCCGGAATGGAAGATTATATTTTATATGTATAATAATATCTAATTTGAAGAAACCCATTTCAACCCCACAATCGAACCAATCAGAGAAAAGATAAAAAACATTCTCCAAAAGTCAGATGGCTCCCTGAAAAAAATCATTCCGATAACAACTGTCCCAACAGCGCCAATACCCGTCCACACGGCATAGCCCGTGCCGAGGGGGATGGTCTGCACTGCTCTGTTCAGCAAAATAAAACTGAGGGTGATGCAGATGAAAAAGCCCGTGCTCCATTTCCAGTCGGAAAAGTTGTTGGAGAGTTTCAGGCAGGTGGTGAAGCCGACTTCGAAGAGTCCGGCAAGGATGAGAATGAGCCAGGGCATGGATTGGATTTTAGGGATTAGATATTAGATTTAGAATAAGCGACTGACAGAAGGGATGATTATTACTGATCTGAGCGAACCACGATCAACTTTGAGTTATATAGTTTCTCAACACATTTAATAACATCACGCGCGCTCCACCACAATCGCGCTTGCCCCGCCACCGCCATTGCAGATGCCCGCGCAGCCGCGCTTGCCGCCCTTGCGCTTCAATGCCGATATCAGCGCCATCGTGATGCGCGTGCCGCTCATCCCCACGGGATGACCAAGCGCCACAGCGCCTCCATACACATTCACTTTGGCAGGATCGAGGTTCATCTCCTTGATATTGGCGAGCGCTACCACGGAGAACGCCTCGTTGATTTCAAAGAAATCAATATCCGATGTCTTCAATCCCGCTTTTTGCAGTGCCTTCGGCATGGCTTTCGATGGCGTGGTGGTGAACATCTCCGGCTCTTGTGAGGCATCCGCAAACGAGAGTATCTTCGCCAGCGGCTTCAACCCAAGCTCCTTCACCTTCTCACCACTCATCAGCACCACAGCCGCAGCGCCATCGTTGATCTTGGAAGCATTGGCAGCGGTGATGGTTCCCGCTTTGTCGAAGGCAGGCTTGATGGTTGGAATCTTATCCGGTGAGAATTTTTTATATTCTTCATCCTCGTTCACGATGGTCGGTCCTTTCTTCCCCGCAATCTCCACGTTCACCAACTCATCGCTGAAGGCGCCTTCCTTGTAGGCGTTCTGAGCCCGCGTGTATGACTGCATGGCATAGGCATCCTGGTCTGCGCGCGTGAAAGAATATTTCTTCGCACATACCTCACCGGCATTACCCATCATATATCCTTTATAGGGGTCTTGCAGCGCATCGCGCACCACGGCATCGAGCAGCGTCCCGTTGCCGTAGCCATAGCCGTAGCGCGCCTTGTCAATCATGAAGGGCGCGCGCGACATGCTCTCCATGCCGCCTGATAGCACTACTTCATTATCACCCGTTATGATGGTTTGCGCGCCCAGCATGATGGCTTTCATCCCCGAAGCACACACCTTGTTCACCGTTGTTGTCGGTATTTGCGGTGAAAGCCCTGCCGCCAGTATCGCCTGTGTGGTGGGCGCCTGCCCGAGGTTGGCGCTGATCACGTTACCCATGAACACCTCGTCAATCTGGTCGGGCTTCAGGCTGGCGCGCTGCACGGCATGCTTGATGGCAATGGCTCCCAATTCAATGGCTGACAGCGATGAAAGCGCTCCCCCGAAACATCCGATAGGGGTGCGCGCCATGGATACGATATATGCTTCTTTCATAGTTTTGTTTTTGGTGGTGCAAAGTTACACCACGTAACGGGTTTTTTAAATGCATTTACGGCCATACCATCCGCTGTGCAACCATTATAATGCCAGGCAGGTATTCCGTTATGGTTCATTATTCACATTTATTTTGGAGCAATTCAATACGGCTCCTTCAGATACTCCGTCAGCGCCCTGAACATTTTGGATGCGCCCACCCCGTCAATGAGACGGTGGTCCATCGTGGCGCTGATGGGCAGCACATCCGCAACGGTGACGGTTCCGTTTTTTACCACCGCTTTTTCTTCCATCCTTCCCACCGTGATGATAATCGGGCAACGCGAATGTGGCATCAGGGGAGCCAGCCCGCGCTGGATGCCAAGCATGCCGACTGAAGTTACCATCGCGCTGCCAAACGCATCGCGCGGCATGCCCATCCAGGGCGCCCACAGGTTCAGGCTGTAATTCGTGAAGGCGGCAAATTTCAGGATAAGACGCAGCATGAAGGATGGAAACCAATTCGTCAGCGTGCCTACAGTTTTGAATGCGTCATCGCCTTCCTTCTTTATTTTTCCCGTCCGGATTTTTATTTCTTCGTTGATTTCCTCCAGCGGTTTTTTATCGCACCCGCGGATGACGATACCCGTGAGGTCATCGCTGTCCGTATCGGGCGCCACCTGCAAAAAGATGTCAATGGTTTCGCGGTTGTAAACCCTTCCGAAGCGGAGCAGCCCGTTCACCTTGGGATATGCGCTGACGGCAACGGCAAGCCCTTTGGCGGCAATGGTCGTTACCGAAATTTTTTTTCCCTGAGCGCGGAAATTTTCCAGTGTGTTTTTTATTCCTGCCGCATCAAAATCCACCCATCCATAAAAGCAGGCTTCATCGGCATCATCCCAAGTGGCGACCGAAAGCTTTCTCCAGACGCCTGCTTTCGTGTAGGGCTTGAAGCGGATATTTTTTTGAATGCCAAACATCACTTCAAAATAATTATTTCCCTGAAATATTTTTTATTGCCGGTGATTCTTACGAGGTACGCTCCTTTTGACAGCTCTGAAATATCAACGACAGGGTTTGCGGTTTTCGGCTGCAGGATTTTTATCATGCGCCCTTCCGCATCCGCTATTTCAATCGCGCTGATTGCTTCTCCAGAAACAGTAAATGTTCCATGGCAGGGGTTCGGATAAACCGCCATGCTTTCAAAACCGTTGTTATTAATTATGGATGCAATCTCATTCGTATTTCCCGCAATGGAAAATTCGGAAGTGTTGCCGCTGCCGTCAATGGTGAGCGTGGTGAGATAGTCGGTGGGAGCAAGTCCTGTCAGCGTGTCGCTCCAATAGCCGGACGTTGCAGGCGTTACGGTTGACAAATATTCCTTTCCTTCTCCATGCCCTGAATCATCGGGCGCAGCCTTGAAAATCTGTATGGCGCAGAGCTGCGGATTGTGCGTGTCAATCGTTCCCGAGATAATCGTTTCTCCTGAGCCGGCATCATAAATCACCGTGTCAATCACCGGGTAATTCATTTCATCATTGGGTCCCGCGTCAGCATCGCCCGCATCGTTGGCGTTGATGCCGGGCGGAAACAAGTCAATGCCCAATCCTCCGTTGCTGAAAATCGAATTGCACGAAATCAAGTTGTAATCATCATCCGCGCTCATAATCGTCACCCCATTGCCCGCGTTGAACGCAATCACATTTGCTTCCTGCGGTGAGCCGCCAATCACCGAATATTTCGGTCCCTCCGCAATGCGGATGCCGTCAGCGCCATTGCCCAGCGGCTGTGTTCCGGTAACATTTGTGCCAATCAGGTTGTTCGTTACCCGCGTTGAATCGGTTCCGGTGATGTGGATGGCGATGCCTTGCTGCAGATTTCCCGAAATCAGGTTTCCGGTAATGACGTTGCTGTAAGGCGCGCCATCCACTACGATGCCATTGGCGTTGGGAATGGCGCCCGTGCCTGCCGGGTCGGTGCCGATGTAATTCCCCTTGGTCACGTTGTGGTGTGTTCCCAGATTGTAAACAAACACGCCATATCCCGAATTGCCCGAAATGATGTTCCTGTGTGCAGGCGTGTCTCCGCCAATCATGTTGTAAGACGCGCCATCATCAAACAAAACGCCATAAGTGTTCGGCACGGCAGCGCTGCCTGTTGCGTTCACGCCAATATAATTTCCAACCACCTCGTTGTAATCGCAGCCTGCACCGAATATCGGAACTCCATAAGCATAGTTTCCCGCAATTACATTTCTTTCGCCCGGATTATTTCCTCCCACCCGGTTGTGTGTTGCCGCGCCTTCGATGCTCACTCCGTCATAGTTACCAAGCGCCAGCGCGCCCGTTCGGTCAAGACCGACATAGTTTCCAATCACCACATTGTAGCTCGCGTCCACAATCCTGATGCCGATATGCTCATTGCCGGAAATGATATTTCTCTCCGCAGCAGTGGTTCCCCCGACAATGATGTTGGAAGGTCCCCCGATGATTTCAATGCCGATATAATTTCCGGCAGTATCCGCGCCAGCCGCATCCACTCCGATGTAATTACCGGTAATCGTGTGGTTCACTGATGATGCACCGTAAATCTGGATGCCTATCGTAAACTGTTTGATGCAAAGATTTTTGATATGGATGTTCGCAGCATTGATGATGCTGAAAGCGTAATCAACGGCATTGTTGCTGCCGTCAAGCGCTATCTCAGGACCAAAAGGATTATTGTCGCCCCGGTTAGCGGTTTGCGTGGAGCCGTCAATAGTGATATTTCCTGATGTGATATAATTATAGACGTTGAGCGGGCGGATGGTCCACACACCGGCAGCCGCATTGTAGCCGGGGTCTGTTGAAGGGATGTCAAATGCGATGGTGTGCGTGCCGCTCATGAAAATGGCAAGGTCAACCGCTTCCCGCAGCGAGCCGCTGCCGCTGTCATTCGTGTTGGTGACGGTGAATGTATTTGCAAAAACGGGAGTCGTGAAACTGACGGCAACTGCCAGCAGCAGCCGTTTCAGGAAATCGTTGTGATGGTGGTTGGTCATTCTTTCATATTTCTCACCGAATAACGGATAAGGGTTTAACGAGGTTTTTACAAATGCAGATACCACACTTCGGTTAACCGCCAAAGTCCCCTGTTCAGATATTTCGTTATGCTGATGCTGACGACTGCCTTGCTGCCCATCATCCTTTCAGGCGTTTAATTTCTGCAGTAATCTCTTTTAGCAAATCGCTGTTTGCAATTTTATCATCAACCCTAAACACGATGAAAACTTTTCCTCCAAACTTTTTGGTGAAGTTGTCAAAACTGTTTCGCATTCTTTCTGTCGCTGAATAGTTGCCGAAATTCGCTTTTGCAGTAACAGGTTTTATTTGAATCTCAAATGCTTTCTTTCCAACCCAACCTAAATAATCAATGTCGCCTGCATGGTCTAACTCAGGGTCACTTTGTTCAAACTTTACTTGCGGAAATTCTTTCGCAAGATTATCCTCAACAACTGATTTTTCCCTGAGGAAACCATCATAAGTTCTGTTGATGGTGAGGTTGAAAATGTAATCAACACAATCTTGTAAAGTCAGTTGGCTGAATGCTTTTGTCCATTCGGGAATCACAATCTCTTTGATTTTTACATAGAGCCGTTCTCCCAATTCTTCCAAACTTTCCTTGGTGATTTTACTCGGTGCTTTGCCGTCTGTGTTTGCATTTTCAAAATACCATTTCTCCCATTGTTCAAATGATTTGCGTTGGCACTCACGAATTAATGCCATCACTGTACCGACTTTGTTTGGTCGTGATAACTGGTAGGTCTGTGTTGCGTAATTGAGAACTTTCTCTTTTTTGCCGAACTCTTTTGAAAAGCGTTTAATGTCTGGTTTGGGCATGTGCTTCGTGAAATAAGTTTTGAAATTTTTGTTTGTATTTAAAATCCACACTGCTGTCCACTTGCACCAAACCTTTTTTGATTAAGTGAGCATTGATGAAAGTTTTGTTTTCCAAATAGAGATAGCAAAGCAAATTGTTTTCGCTGTCGTGTTTCGTGCTGTCGTATTTCAGAAAAACTCTTTTGCCTTTTGTTTTATCGGTCAGAAATTTTGTTGCATCCCCATTTATAATCGGGTCTTCTTTAACACCGATAAGTTTTATAGTCAGGTCATTGTTCAAGCGAACTTTCTCAGGGCTGATAACTTCTTTCACGGTGTAGAGTTCTTCTCGCTTTGCAGAACTGTCTTTGTCAATCTTGCTGCCGAACTGCAATTTCTTTACATCAATTTTCTTGTCAAGTGTGTGAGGGTCTTTAAAAATGTATGAGAGTTTCTCAATTTCTTCGGCAAAGTCAAGAGTCAAAGGTTTTTGTTTGATGAACTCAAACGAAGTGTTGTGAATGTCTTTCTGATTTGCATGCAACTTCTGTTTGATTACAGGAATAAATTCAGAATTGATTTCATAGCCAACGGAATTTCTTCCAAGATTTTTTGCAGCCAAGTTTGTTGTTCCACTTCCTGCAAATGGGTCAAGCACTATATCACCAACAAACGCAAACATTTTGATTAAACGCTTTGGTAATTCTTCGGGAAACATTGCAATGTGATTGTCCTGTCTTGCTCCTGCAAAATTCCAATGCCCTGCAAAAAATGTGTTCCATTCTTCTGCAGTCATTTTAGAAAGTTCCTTGTTCTCCTTTGTCGGCTTTGGTGCATCACCAAGTTTTTTGAAAACCAAAATGAATTCATAATCCAATTTCAAAATTCCGTTTCTCGGATACGGATATGAACCCATCTGAACGCCTCCGCCTGTTGTGTTACTTGTTGTAACCTTCTGCCAAATAATTGCACCCATGTAATCAAAGCCGATGTTTTCACAAAACTTGATAATCTCCTCACGAATCGGAATGACTTTGTATCTGCCGTAATAAACTGCTCTTGCGAACTGGTCGCCAATATTCACGCACAATCTGCACCCGTTGTGTAAAGTGCGGTAGCACTCCTTCCAAACCAAATTCAGATTGTTGATGTAACTCTCGTAGCTTTCGTGAAAGCCAATTTGATTGTCAGAGCCGTAGTCCTTGAGTTGCCAATAGGGTGGAGAAGTCAAAGCAAGATGCACTGAATTGTCTGGCAATTCAGTCATGAATCTGCTGTCTCCGTTTATGATTTTATGCTGCGTAGTCAAGTCAAAAATATTTTTTCAAAGGTAAGGGAATTCAGAGAGGTTCAAGTGGAAGTTGCGGTCGAATTCACTTATCTCAAATGACAACTATCCTGTAATTGAGTGAAGAAATGTAATGGCTGCTGTTTTACTGAAACTTGCAGCTAAATATTCAATGACTTTGTAATTTAAAAATTTTTTGAAATACCCTTGACAAACAATCCGGCAGGCATCAGGAATTCTGCTGCAAATTTCATTTTACCTCAACTTTCCGGATGAGTCCTGTTCAATATATCACGGGCACGCTGTCCGGTTGCTGTGTTAGCTGCGATTCCCTGCATCTGCGGGTTCGTTTAAACGATACCAAAAACAGCCCGGCTTACTAAACTCAACCAACTCTTACTGCACCACCACCCTGCTGCAAGCAGAATTGCTTCCCGCAATGAGTTTCACCATGTAGATTCCTTCCGGCAAGCCGGGCAGGTTCGTTTCATTTAATAGCTGCGGCTGCAAATCGCGGGTTGAGTAAACCAAATCCCCACGAACATTATAAATTTCCATTCGCATGTTTTCCGGTTGATGCCAGCCGTTAACCGCCACCCTGAATTTTCCGCTTGCTGGATTCGGATAAACGGCAACCTGCAGCAGCGATGGTTTTTCCGTAATCGCTGAAGGAGGCGAATATTCGTATGCGCCAATGTCAATGGCGTTTCCCATGACAGGGCGCGGCAACAGCGCTGCCGCATAGGATTGATAAGCATGCGCAGGGGTTAAAGAATAGGACGTGTTCGATGTGCCGGCATGGGTTCCTTTATCAATAGCCGCAGTGGCCGCTGCGGTCAGCGAGTAGTCGCTGGCGGACGGGTCAGCAAAGCCGAGCGCTGAATAATCCGCAACCACAAGATTATGCGCAGTGTCCAGAACGGCTGGCGTATTGCCGGAAAACAGTGTGACGTTTGCACCGGCAACAGATGCGAAGATGTTATTGTATATCTTGAAAGTATTGATGCCCGTGGCGGGAGCGGTGTTGAAATATCTCATGTTTCCAGCATATTGATTGATGACGGTGTTGTTGATGAAATAAAAATCCTCCAGCACATTCGTGGCGGCATCATAGCCTATGATGCCGTGGTTGGCTCCCGCAGCGCCCTGAATGATAATGTTCCCCATGATGATGTTCAGTCCGCCCTGCGCGATGTTCAGTTCCGCGCTTCCGTAACCCGTGGCTTCTTCATCAATCAGGTTAAAGAGGATAAAGCTGCGTTGCGCGCGCGTCTTCAGCGAATTGGCTTGCCCGCGCGGATGATGAAACCAGCAGTTCATCACCGCCAATGTATCCGCGCTGGCGCTGATATAAATATGGTGCTCATAACCCGAGTGGCTTGCATTCGGCAACTGGTAGCCGTTGTTGAAGAACTCGCAATTCTCGATGATGACGTTGCTGGCGGATACGCTCGCGTGCCCCTCCAGGATACCGTTTTGGCAGTTCATGAACTTGCAGTTCTTCACGGTGAGGTTGGTTGCCTGGTAGCGGATTCCGGCACCGTTAGCCCCGTCAGCGTCTGACACCTGCGCCCCGTCAAACACAATGTTTTCGATGTAGGCGTCATCACAGGTGCCGGGCGTATCAAACACGAAGATGCCTTTGTGGTTGGGGATGTCGCCCGTGTATTGCAAAACCGTGCGGTTGCTGCCCTTCCCCATGCCAATGAATTTCAAATTCCTGTTCGTCCATTGCGTGGCGTCATTCGCATAGATGCCGCCATCAATTAAAATGGTGTCTCCATCCTGCACTAAATTTTTTACCGCGCTGGGCATGGCATAGGTCTGCGTTGTTCCCACATGCCAAACGCCAGCGCGGACATCACCGATAACTGCAGCCAGTAATGCCGTTGCGAGGAGGTTGATTTTCATTTCAGTTGAGTTGTTTATGGAGTAAAGGACAGTTCTAAATTGCTTTCTTCATCATCTCACCCCAACCCTCTCCATCTGGGATAAAGCAAGTAAATTTTTAGAACTTCCCTAAAGCTAAAGATAAAGTTCTTTGAAAAACAGGTTTTTGAACTCATGCCACAAAATCACAAAATCAAAAAAAGTTATTTATCGCCTTTTGGAATGCTTTTACGATGATTTCCCTCGGAATACAATGATGAAGGATGCTGTGGAGAGAACCATTGAACCCGATTTTTCAATTGGGAGCAACCCTATCCGCCTATTTTCACTCTTATCCTTAATTGGCTAAATTAGCCTTCTGCCAACCTCCTGAGCCGTAAGGATGAGCCGCTTTTTGCCTGTCATGATCTGTGTGTGTGGCATTTTCATTTTCCATGAAAAGGCAGCCGCTACCCATTCCGTGGGTATTGACATCTCCTACCAATGCATGGGCGGGAATACTTACGTCTTTACCCTCAACTTCTACCGCGACTGTGCCGGCATTGACGCCCCCGCCCCCAATGCTTCCATCAATGTTTTTTCGGCTTCATGCGGGGTGAATACCAACATCAACCTGCGCCTGCAGAGCGTCACGGAGGTGTCGCCCATCTGCCCGCGCGACTTCCCGCGCAGCAGTTGCAATGGCGGTCCGCTGCCCGGCATCGAGCAATATGTTTATACAGCCACCCACACCCTTCCGCTTCAATGCAGCGACTGGGTGATCGGCTACGAGCTGTGCTGCCGCAACTACGCCATCACCAACCTCTCGAACCCAGGCAGCATGAACATCTATGCCGAGGCGCTGCTTGACAACACGGGCGGGCTGTGCAACAATTCGCCCATTTTCACCACGCTGCCCGTCCCTTATTTCTGCGCCAACCAGACTTTCAACTACAATCACGGAGCCATTGACATTGATGGCGACTCGCTGGTTTATTCGCTGGTGAATCCCCGCACCGACCGCGGCACCACCATCCCGCACATAGGAGGATATTCAGCCACCACTCCGCTTTCCACCAATGCGGGCTTCAACTTCGACACGCAAACCGGGCAGATGTCGTTCAGCGCCACAAGAAACCAGCAGGCGGTCGTTACCGTGCGCGTGGATGAATACAGAAATGGAGTGAAAATCGGCTCCACTATCCGCGACCTCCAGTTGGTGGTACTCGACTGCAGCAACAATCTCCCGACAGCATCGGGCATCAACGGCACCACCAATTTCAGCATATCATCCTGCGCAGGCGCGCAACTGTGTTTAAATGTTAATACTAACGATATTGACCCTGGTCAAACCACCACGCTCACCTGGAGTGGCGGCTTGCCGGGAGCAACCTTTACCGCTTCCGGCTCTCCGTTCCAAAACGGTGTCATCTGCTGGACTCCCGCCAACAACGACATCGGCCCGCATAATTTCAGCATTGAGGTGGTGGATGACGCCTGTCCTATTATTGGAAGAAACGCTTATACGTTTACCGTGATAGTGATTCCCAACCCTAATCCACCGATTGATGTCACCCCCGACAGGAATATCTGCGAGGGCGATTGCGCTTCCCTCGATGAGTTGAACCGTCCTGCGGGCGTGGTGTATTCGTGGTCGCCCGCTGCGGGATTGTCGAACACCACTATCGCCAACCCCATTGCCTGTCCGCAGATCACCACTTTATATTCTCTTTTAGGAACATATCCTGACGGCTGCTCTTCGGTGGAGCAGGTGTTGGTGACCGTACACCAGCCAGCACCGGTAAGTGTATTTCCAAAACACGCAACGGTGTGCGCAGGCTCATCGCTCCAGTTGAATGCCACATCGGGAACGGGAGTGAACTTCCTCTGGAGCACGGGCGAAACAACCGCGTCTATCGTGTTCACACCGGCATCCGATACTTTCGTCACCGTCCGGTCGCTCAACCAGTATGGCTGCACCGCGGTTGACACGGCATTCATCACTTACAGCCCGCCACCGCCACCGCAAGTGTGCAATAACATTTATGTAACTACCAGCGGAACAGGCACAGGATTAACTCCCTCCGATCCCACTGACCTGCTTACGGCTATCTCCATGGCGCAATGCAACAACCTCACCATCAAGATGGGCATCGGCACATATACAATTGATAATCCATTAATTATTTCCAGCCTGTTGACCATCGAGGGAGGGTTTAATCCTTCGAATAATTGGGATAAATCAAGCCTTGCCGGAGCCACTGCCATTATCCGCAGCAGCCGGAACCCCGAAGGCCCTCCCGAGGCGCAGCGGCTGGTGGCATTATACGCGAATGGCGCGGTTTATTGGAGGTTGCAGGACCTCACCATCCGGACGGCTGACGCGCCATCCACCGGCAGGGAAGGGATGTCAACCTACGGGCTGCATCTGACCGCATGTTCAAACTATGATATCGTCAGATGCCAGATCAGCGCGGGCAATGCATCTGCGGGCGCCAGCGGAGCGCCTGTCACCGGCAACGGTGGAGCAGGCGGGGCAGGCGGCAACGGTGGCAATGGCGTAGATGGGTGCGGCAATCCGGGAGCGGGCGCCAGCGGCAGCCCGGGCAATGGCGGGGCGGCAGGAGGCAGCGGCTCTGACGCTGGCAGCGGTGGGTTTTGTTGCGGCAGTTCGCGTCCGGGAGCGGCAGGTGACGGAGAGGCAGGCAGCCCGGGAGCATCCTATGCAGCAGGCGACAGGCCCGCTGCATCTGCGCCTTCAGCCGGATTTTTTACACCGGGAGCGCAGGGCGCAAGCGGTGGCGATGGCACCGGGGGCGGGGGTGGCGGGGGCGGGGGCGGCTCCCGTGGCGGAACGTGCGCATGTATTGATTGCGCGGGCAACACCGGAGGGGTTGGCGGCAGCGGTGGTGACGGTGGATTGGGAGGCCCTGGCGGATATGGCGGTGGCGCCTCGTTTGGCGTCTATCTCTACAATGGACAATCGGGCAACTTCATTGACTGCCTGATCAATTCCGGCAACGCTGGAGGTGGCGGAGATGGCAGCATCGGGCAGCCGGGGTCCAGCGGACAAGCGGGGGCTGCGGGCGCCACTGCCGGTGCCTGCGTGTGCGGCAACCCGCAGGGAGGTGATGGCGGCAATGGAGGCAACGGAGGCGATGGCGGCAGGGGGCGTGATGGCGCCAATGGAATGCAAGGAGATGTTTATTCGGAAAACAGTGTAGCAACCCTCACCAGCGGCTCGTCCACCCAGAATGTTGCTGCCGGAGTGAATCCGGTCACCGACTTCAATCTTGCCGGACAGCCAACCATCATTGCAGAAAATATCTCGTGCGCCAACCGCCCGGCAGCCTTCTCATCTGCAGGGAGCGGCACCTGGGATTTTGGCGCGGATGCGGCTCCGCAAAGCGCTGCAGGCACGAATGTGAATACCGTTTATTCAAACACCGGCAGGAAGAATATTTCATACGGCACGGATTCTTACACGGGTTTTCTCCATATTGCCATTGACAATGCTACATTCCTGCCGGACATTGCTTCTACCGCACAGGTGATTGGACCCGACACATTCTTTCTTTGTTCGGGCAACAGCGCTGACTTCACCACCACCACTCCTGCTGTAAGTTATGAGTGGGATTTTGGAGGAGCGCTTGCTCCAGGTGTTTACACCACGCAAAATGTAACAGGACAGGTTTTCAGCATCTCAGGCGCCTTCCTCGTTACCCTTCGCGTTCAAACGGATTGCTGCGGCTGGTCTGTTCGCGACTCGGTGACGCTGATTGTGGAACCGGGAGCGACAATCGCTGTCGCAGGCATTACTTCGCTTTGCAAGGGAGAGTCAATTACGCTCACGCTGACGGGCGCAACTTCTTATTCATTGCCTCCCGATTATCCATCCCTTGCCGGGCCAATTGCTTCTGTCACGTTAACTCCCGCTGTTTCCACAACTTATACCGCCATCGGATACAGTCTTTCCGGCACATGCAACGCTACGCAAAATGTGGCGGTGACCGTGTATGATCCACCGTCAGTAACGATTGCGCCCGTTGCTGATGCTACCTGTTCCAACGATGGAAGCGCCACTGCCAGCGCTACAGGCGGCAGCGGATCGTATGATTATGCATGGAATGACCAGAACGCGCAAACTACTCCGACCGCTTCGAATTTATTCTCGGGAAATTATGAAGTCTTTGTTACCGACAGAATATCGGGCTGCCGGGCATCAGCTTTTGTTTTCATCGGCACTTCCGGACCAATGGCATATATTCAGAATACAACACCCGATACATGCTACGGTGGTGACGAGGGAACTGCGACTGCTGCGGGCACCGGTGGAACGCTTCCTCACACCTTTGAATGGAGCCATGGTCCAACCGGACCTGCCGTTACCGGTTTGTTTGCCGGGGAATACACGGTGACGCTCAGCGATGGAGCAGGATGTTCGGCAATCGCAACTGCTTACATTTCGCAGCCCGATTCAATGGTGGTGGTGACGACAGTTCTCGACTCGAACTTTTGCAACAATGATACAAACGGAAGAGTTTTTGCTGTTGCTGATGGAGGCAATGGAGGATATTCCTACGAATGGCACAGGGGCGCTTCGCCCGGAACTTTTGTAACGGACACGGACACTGCCAGCGGACTGGTGTCAGGGGATTATTATGTAGTTGCCACAGACCGCTACGGATGCACGGCACTGAATACAGCAATTATTCCTGCGACCGGGCCTCCCTTTGCGCTTGACACAATTTTGCGACATACGCTTTGCAGAAATACGGACGGACAGATCACGCTTATTGTTTCGGGAAGCGGTGGAGGTTATTCCTATGAGTGGGGCCATGATGCCAGCGAAAGAGACAGCATGGTAAATTCCTTGACGGCCGGAACCTATGTTGTTACGATCACCGACAGGTTCATGTGCGATACTGCGATGACGATAATGTTGGTTAATACTGATCTTTCTTTTACCCTCGACACGATACTTCAAAACACCACCTGCGGAAGAGCTGACGGGCTGATTACGCTGATCGTTTCAGGCGGTGGTGGCGGCTATTTGTACGAGTGGAATCATGATGCCAGCGAGATGGACAGCATCGCCAATTCCGTGCTCGCGGGAACTTACCTGATTACGATCACTGACAGGCTTGCATGCGATACCACCCTGACGGTGACGCTGGTTAATGAAGGCATGTCTTTTACACTCGACACGATGCTGCGGCATCCAAGCTGCCCCGGCAGCACCGATGGCGGGATTATCGTGATAGCGAACGGTGGGGCGGGGGCAAACGCTTTTGTTTGGACGCCTGCTTCCATCGGGAACGACAGCATCGTAAACTCAATAGGGGCGGGAGATTATTCTGTAATCATTTCGGAGCCTTCGGGCTGCGATACAACCATGACCATTACGCTCACCGATCCGCCTGCGCCAACAGTTGAGATCGTTCCCCATGACACCACCATCAAAGAGGGAGGAAGCGCGCAACTTGCTTCCATATATTATTCCGCTAATCCTCCGGGCGCGCTGATTTACCAATGGTCGCCCGGTGAAACGCTGGATTGCAATGATTGTCAAAATCCGGTTGCAAGCCCGCTGGATACCACCATCTATTCGCTCACAGTGACCGACCAGAACGGCTGCAAGTCGGATACGTTTGCCATCGTGAACGTGGAGGTAGTTCCGGGGCTGTGGGTGCCGAACGCGTTTTCCCCAAACGGAGATGACATTAACGATATCTTTTATGCTTACGGCAAAAATGTAAACACGATCACGCTGCTCGTATTCAACCGGTGGGGTGAGAAAATCTTCGAGAGCCATGATCTGATGACTGGCTGGGACGGCAATTACCGCGGCAAGGAAATGAACCCTGGTGTTTACTCCTACTATTTAGACGCCACGTTTCTCGATGGCAGCAAAGCACGGGCGCAGAAAGGCAGCGTGACGCTGGTCAGGTAGGCAATCTCATATCCCTCCAGCATCCTCCTGGTAAACCGTAAACAGCACCGTTTGACCGACAGCTTTTAATGTGTTTTTATCTATGACGGAGAGGTTGTCGTCATGAGTATGCCAGTATTTGCCGAACATCTTCTGCGAATTCAAATCAATGTTTATTATATCAATAACCGGGAAGCCTGCGATTTTGCTGATATAATAGTGGTCGTCAATGGTGGGACGCCTTGAATCCTTGAAATGGAAATAGTTTGAATATCCCAATTGGGCGGCATTGTTCCACACCCTGCGCACCAGCCAGGGAGCGAACTGCTGCGAATATCCCTCCATCGGAAAGGCAGCCCCTTTGGCACCAACCATGTCGAGCAGGATGCCATACTTCGCGTTATATCTCGGCACGTGCGGCTTTTTCGCCCAATATTGCGAACCCAGACAATACGTATCGGGCTTGCTGGAAACGCCTTCATCGGGTTGACCGTAATCTTCCACGTCAAATAAGACGAGGTCAACGCCAATCTTCACAGGCTGCTGTCGCAAGGCTCTTGCGATTTCAATCAGCACTCCCACACCGCTGCCACCATCGTCAGCGCCATCAATAGGTATTTTTTGCTTGCTGATGTCGGGGTCCTGGTCGGCAATGTGGCGTGTGTCCCAGTGGGCGCAGAGGAAAATCCGCTGCTTCATGCCGGGGTTGAATGACGCGATGATGTTCTTGAAGCTGAGCATCGTGCCGTCATACGCTTCTACCTTGCCGGTTTGGAGATAAACGGTGTCAGCGTATTGGCGCAACATGCTGTCCAGCCACTTGCCACAGGCGACATGCGCTGGCGTATTGGGCACACGCGGTCCGAATGAAACCTGCTTCGCAATGTGGGCATAGGCTGAGTCGGCATTAAAGGCAGGGGCATTGACGGCAACAGGCGGCTTGTTGGGAACAGCAGGAGTGGGTTTGCTGCAATATTTGCAGGAGGAGGTGAAGAAGATGATACATGTGATGGACAACAGATTTGACAACTTTTTAAAAGTTGTCAAATCTCCAAAATCACGGGCGTTTCCCATCACTCCGTCTTCACCGTCCATGATGTGCCCTCCTTTCCGTCAAGTAATTGGATGTTCATTTTCGCCAGTTCATCACGGATGACATCGGAAGTGGCGTAGTCTTTTTTCTCGCGCACCTTCCTGCGGATGTCAATGATGAGTTGCATCAAGCCATCCGTCAGCCCGTTACTGTCTGACTGCTCGTCCTTCAATCCGAGGATATCTTTTATATATGCGCGGAATGTTTCCGTCATCTTTTCAAACACCGGCCTGCCGATGGAAGTCAGCGGCACCAGCTTGTCGTGAAATGCGTTAATCTTGGCTGAAAGCTCAAACAGGTTCGCCAGCGTCATGGCTGTATTAAAATCATCATCCATGTATTCCCTGCAGCGGTCGCACAGCGTGGTGATCTCCGTTTCAAGCGGTTCGTTATGATTTCCGTTCGCAGAGGCATACTCCAGCTTGTCGAGATTCGCCAGCGCGTTCATCAGCTTCCTGTAACCCTTCTCTGCCGCCTTCAGCGCCTCGTTCGAGAAATCGAGCGTGCTGCGGTAGTGCGACTGCAGCATGAAGAAGCGGATGGTCATGGGCGAGTAGCCTTTCTCCAGCAACGGATGGTTGCCCGTGAAGAACTGCCCGAGGTTCACCGCGTTGCCCAGCGACTTGCCCATCTTCTGCCCGTTGATGGTGATCATGTTGTTGTGCAGCCAGTATTTAACAGCCTCATGTCCGCAACTTGCCACAGACTGGGCGATCTCACATTCATGGTGAGGGAACAACAAGTCCATGCCGCCACCGTGAATATCAAATTTTTCTCCAAGATATTTCATGCTCATCACCGAGCATTCGAGATGCCAGCCGGGGAAGCCCGCGCTCCACGGTGAGTCCCACCGCATGATATGTTCAGGTGACGCCTTTTTCCACAGCGCGAAGTCAGCCTTGTTGCGTTTCTCCTCCTGCCCTTCAAGGTCGCGTTCGCTCTCCAACAACTCCTCCAGCACGCGCCCTGAGAGCTTGCCGTAGCTTTTCTTGTCATTATTATATTTTACCACATCAAAATATACCGATCCATCCGACACGTATGCGTAGCCCGCCTTCAGGATGGCTTCCGTCATTTTTATCTGCTCCATGATGTGCCCCGAGGCAAAAGGCTCGATGCTGGGCGGCAGCACGTTGAGCGCTGCCATCGCCTCATGGTACTTGTTGGTGTAAAACTGCACGACCTCCATCGGCTCCAGTTGCTCCACACGCGCCCTCTTTGCAATTTTATCTTCACCCGCGTCAGCATCATTCACCAGGTGGCCCACATCGGTGATGTTGCGCACGTAGCGCACCTTGTAACCTAAATACTTCAAATAACGGAACACCACGTCAAACGTGATGGCGGGGCGCGCATGCCCCAGATGAGGCTCGCCATACACCGTGGGTCCGCACACATACATTCCGACAAATGGCGGATTCAGCGGCTCGAATTTCTCCTTCTGGCGGGAGAGGGTGTTGTAAATATGAAGTGAAGGTGACATGGCGCGTAAAGATAATTACAGTTTACGGTTTTCAATTTAAACCATGCAACTGTAAACCGTCAACAGAAAACTGCAAACCATTCAAATCATGTTTACGATTTCCTTGAACTGTTCAGGATTCAGTTGCTCCGGTCTTTTCTCAAACAGCTTTTTTTTCAGAACTTCCGCATTCAGCAATGCCGACAAGCTGTTCCGCAACATCTTGCGCCTTTGGTTGAAAGCGGTTTTCACCACTTTCACAAACAGCGCTTCATCGCAGCCGAGTGAAACTACATTGTTGCGCGCCAATCTGACAACGGCAGAATCAACCTTGGGCGGTGGATTAAATTCAGAAGGAGCCAGTTCAAACAAATATTCACGTTCATACCAGCAGGATAACAGCGCGCTGATGATGCCGTAATCTTTGCCGCCCGCATTTGCCACAATCCTTTGCGCCACCTCCTTCTGAAACATCCCAACAACCTCTTTTACCTGATCGCGGTGGTCAAGTATCTTAAAAAGGATCTGGGTGGAAATGTTGTAAGGGAAATTGCCGATGATGGAAATAATAATTTCATTTTTATCCGGGAAATGTGTTTCAGTTTGGACACCCTCTCCTTTGGACAGGATCGGAGTGAGGCTGGTGGCGCCAAGGTTCATCTTCAGGAAATCCTCATTATGCAGCCTGCCTTCCATTGACGGAAAGCGCTGCAACAGATATTGAAACAATCCGCTGTCAACTTCAACGGCATGGAACCGCTCACCAAATTTTTCCAGCAGCAATTGAGTAAGCGCTCCCCTCCCGGGACCAATTTCCATCACCAAATCCGTATTGGCATTCAGGCTGCTGACGATACGCTGGGCTGTCTTATCGTCCTTGAGAAAATGCTGGCCGAAGCGCTTCTTTGCTTTGGCGATGCCCTCGTTTCCGTTCTGTTTTAATCTGTAATTTTGGCGATTCACAAAATACCGTTTGTGGTTTGCAGTTTGTCGTTTGTGGTCGAAAACAAACAGCATCCTGAACTAATATGCAATATCTGCCATCTAATATCTGATTTCCATGTCAACCTCCGTTCAAGCCGTCAAGATCATCAAACCTGAATCGAGCATTCTTTTTCTCGCCAATAAGGAATCGCAGCTTGAAAAGAAGGCTGGGCTTAATGCCGCGCAGGTTGCGTTCGTGAAAAAAGCCATCGGCAACAAGCGGAAACCTATCGCGCTGAATGACGGAAGCAGGTTTTTGTTCGTGGTTTTCAACGAAGATAAGGAGAAAGGGCACAAGGCTGACGAGCAATGGCGCAAAGATGCCTGCGCGGCCATCGCAATATGCAACAGCAACAAGCTGGAGGAGATTGCTTTCGTGAATCTTACCGGCAAAAAGCGAATCACCACGCTGGCGGTGGAAGGAGCGTTGCTCGGGAATTACCAGTTCCTTAAATACAGGACCGGTGAAAAAAAGGACGGCATCAATACACTGAAAAATATTGCGATACTGTCTTCCGATGCGGATAAATCTGAAATCGGGGAGGTGCAGATCACATCGCAGGCGGCTCTTATCGCGCGCGACCTTGTCAACGAGCCGCTCTCGTATCTCACTGCAGAGCAACTGAGCAAAGACATCCAGACACTCGGGAAGGAAGCGGGGTTCAGCGTTGAAGTTTTCAATAAGACGAAAATCCAATCGCTGAAGATGGGAGGCTTGCTGGCCGTGAACCTCGGCAGCCCGAATCCTCCCACGTTCACCATACTGGAATGGAAGCCCAGCCGTCCGAAGAATAAAAAACCGTACGTGCTGGTGGGGAAGGGGGTTGTGTACGACACCGGAGGCCTGAGCCTCAAGCCCACGCCCGGTTCGATGGACACCATGAAGTGCGACATGTCGGGAGCGGCAGCAGTGGCGTGTTCCATCTATGCGATTGCGAAAGCGAAGCTGCGCGTGCATGTAATCGGGCTGATCCCGGCTACGGAAAACCGCCCTGGCGGAAATGCCTACGTGCCGGGCGATGTGCTCACCATGCACAACGGCAGCACGGTTGAAGTGCTGAACACCGATGCGGAAGGCAGGCTGATTCTCGCTGATGCGTTGAGCTACGCCAGGCAATACAAACCAGAACTGGTGATTGACCTGGCAACGCTCACGGGGGCTGCCGCGCGCGCCATCGGCCCCGAAGGGATTGTTTACATGAGCACTGCAGGGCGAAAAGTGAACGATGCCCTCGAAGAATCTGGCAGGAATGTTTACGAGCGGCTCGTGAAATTTCCGCTTTGGGATGAATATGAAAATTACATCAAGTCTGATATTGCAGATGTGAAGAACATCGGTGGAGCCAACGCGGGCGCCATCACTGCCGGAATGTTCCTGAAGAAATTCACTGACTATCCGTGGGTGCATCTCGACATTGCCGGTCCGGCTTTTTTGGATAAGGCGGACGGCTATCGCCTCAAAAACGCCAGTGGCGTGGGGGTAAGGCTGCTTTTTGATTTTATGAAATCGAACGCATCCTGATGGCGCGCAGGAAAATCAAGGTCGGCATCACGATTGGCGACATCAACGGCATCGGACCGGAGGTGATACTGAAGACTTTCAGCGAGCCGATGATGCTTGACTTCTGCATTCCCGTGGTGTATGGCAATGCAAAAGTGCTGGCTTACCACAGAAAAACAATCGCGGGCAATGAGAAGATGAACTACCAGCAGGTGGCGGATGCGGCTGCCGTCCACCAGAAAGTCGTCAATGTGATCAACTGCTGGGAGGAGGACGTGATCTTCAACCTCGGGCAACCCTCGCAGAAAGCTGGCGACTGCGCGCTGCTCGCGCTGGATGAAGCATTAAAAGATATTCTCGCTAAAAAGATTGATGTGATGGTGACCGCCCCTTTGAACAAGGGCACCGTGAAGCCCAAGGGAAAAGAGTTTACGGGGCACACCGGCTACATCACCCAGCGCTGCGGCTTGACGGATTCGCTGATGCTGCTGGCAAGTGAACGCCTGCGCGTGGGGCTTGTAACAGAGCATATTCCGCTGGCTGAAGTCGCTTCGCAAGCCAACTCAAAAAAAATACAAACCAAGCTGGAAATACTGAATGAAACTTTGAAAAAGGATTTCGGAATTAACGGTCCTAAAATTGCGGTGCTGGCGCTCAATCCTCATTCTGGCGACAGCGGGGTGATTGGCAAAGAGGAGAAAGAAATTATAATGCCCACGGTTGCCAAGGTGCAGGAAAACGGAATCCTCGCCTTCGGTCCATATCCGTCAGACGGATTTTTCGGCTCATCGCAGTACAGGAAGTTCGATGCCGTTCTTGCCATGTACCACGATCAGGGGCTTACGGCATTCAAGTCAATTTCGTTCGATACCGGTGTGAACTATACTGCAGGATTGCCCATCATCCGCACTTCACCCGACCACGGAACAGCCTATGATATTGCCGGTAAAGACCAGGCTAATTGCGAACCATTCCGCGAGGCGGTGCTGGTCGCAGTGGACACATTTCATAAACGGAGCGACTACCAGGAATACAGCGCTAATCCCCTGAAGAAACGAACGGTGGAACAGGATTAGACCTATTTCATAATTCACAAGGAGGTTTGTTATCCCGAAGCAAATGTTAAAAACGAACTGTGATCGGTCCGAAGAACTCCGGGCAGGTACCATCGGGGACTACTCAGTACAAGTTCGAAAACCTGATTACCGATGGTATATTATGCAGGCATTAAGGGTGAGCCAGGATGAAGGTACTTTGAGAACGCCAATTTGGTCATGGGACACCGGCTTTGCGTGTGGGATTATCCCCCGCTGGCGGGGGAGCGAGGGGGTGGAATAATTGAATTATGAAAGAGGTCTATTGAAGAAGGAAGGCAAAATTTTATCGGATCAGCAACACCTTCTCACCGATGGCGTCATCACCGGCAACCAGCCTTACCTGGTACAGGCCCCTGCTGAGGGATTTGCCCGCATCATCATCGCCAGCCCACTCAATGGAATAGCTGCCGGCTTTGAAACTGCCGATGATGTGCTTGATCTCCTTGCCGAGGAGGTCATAAATCATGATGCTCGCTTCCTGATCGCGTTGCAGCGTGAAGTTGATGTTGGTGACGTTGCCGAATGGATTAGGAACAACAGACAGCTTGATGGATGATTGGCTGTTGATGATTGGCGTGAAGCCATCCACTTTCACCATGCCGCTTTCCGAAATGATGCCGAGCATGTCGAGCCGGTCATTGTAAGCTTCAGCCTGCGTCAGTTCCGAGCCAATGGCAATCGCGGATTGAGAGCCGGCTTCACCGACCACCCTGAATTTCAATTCGAATGCAGCATCACCGTCAGGAAGCGTCACCTCGCGTGTCATCTCATCAAACCATGAGGTGGTAAGCTTTCCGCTCTCAACTGCGCTCATTCCGAAATGCCCTTTCAGCGATTTGTCTTTTGTTTCCAGCAGTTGCAGCACCTCCGGATCCCATGAAAGAGTGAACTGGCAGCCTGTAATTTTTTTGAAGTCCTTCACTCTCACCGGAACGGTGATCTCCTCTCCGCGCAATACATTATATTCACTCATCATAAACCGAACATCGCCCACTGTTTCTGTTTTCGCGATATTGGGGTTATAGCTGTTGTTGACATCGCCCAGTTTCATGCCGATGAAATCCTGACCGGTTTTGTCCGAAGTGATGTTGGGGTATGTGCGATGGTTCGGATACGGAAATGGCGACTGCGGGTCGGGGAACACATGGTCGCTCGGCACGAAAGCCCACAGCCTGCCGTTGGGGAAGCTTTGCGCAATGGCGAGGATCACCGCCCTGATGAGAATGATATCGAGCGTGGAAATAGTCTGCGAGTTGTTGACGTCAGCAGCGATTTTCTTGTAATGCGAAGCCAACGGCTGAAGCGCCAATATCTGCCGCTGGATCAGGATGAGGTCGAGCGTGGAGATGCCGTTATTGATGACTGTGTCATTCGCCTTTGACGGGATGATGGTGATGCTGTCGCCCTGGTAGGCGGTGAACGTGAACTTGCCGTCAGTGCCCGTCACCACGGTCTGGTTGCCGGAGCCGGTCATCTTCACCGTTACGGAGCGAACGCCCGCGTCCACTTCAGTGACCACCGTACCGGAAATGGTGACGTTGCAGTTGAGGATGGGCGCATGTGTGCAGATGCCGCCCGTGCAGCCGTCAGTGGTGCACTGGTCGTTATCATTGCAGTTCATCGGATCATAGAAGCAGACACCGTTGGCGCACGAGTTGGTGGTGCAGGCATTGCCGTCATCGCACACCATGGTGTCGCAGGCGTTGTTGCACGGACCCACTATCGGTACGAAGATGCAGTTGCCGTTCAGGCAACTGTCAGTGGTGCACGAATTGCCGTCATCGCAGGCTATGGGGTCATAAACGCAAACGCCTCCCTGACATTCATCGTCCGTGCACAGGTTGCCATCATTGCAGAAAATGCCCTGGTGGATGCACTGACCGCTGATGCAGAAATCATTCGTGCACAGGTCGCCATCATCGAGGACGCACAGCGGATCGAAGACGCAAATGCCATTCTGGCAAAAGTCATCGGTGCAGGAACTGAAGTCGTTGCATGTTTTCGGAAAGTGGATGCAATCACCGATGCCGCATGTGTCAACGGTACACGGGTCGCCATCATCCAACTGGCAGGTATAAGTGTTCAGGCAGGTTCCCGCGTTGCAGGAATCAATCGTGCAGGAGATATTGTCATCACAGTCTTTTGGAATATATACGCAGGCGCTGTTGATGCAGGTATCATCCGTGCAGGGGTTGCCGTCATCAAGGTCGCAGGTCGGATCATAAGTGCAAACGCCATTGTCGCAGAAATCATTGGTGCAGGAGTTGTTGTCGTTGCACGCAATCTGGATATTGAGGCATTGCCCGTTGATGCAGGTGTCGTTGGTGCACGGGTCCGAGTCATCATTATCGCAGACGGGGTCATAGGCGCAGGCAGCCAGAATCGAATCGCAGTAGTCGGTGGTGCAGAGGTTCTGGTCATCGCAAACCAGCGGCTGGGAGGTGCACACCCCGCTGAGGCAGAAGTCTGCAGTACAGGGATCGCCATCACCGGGGCACACCATCGGATTGTGCTGGCAGATGCCGCTTGCGCAGGCATCGGTGGTGCAGAGATTGTCGTCATCGCAGTTTTTGGGAAGCGACACGCACGAACCGCTTACACAGGTGTCCGTGGTGCAGGGGAGTCCATCGCTCGGGCAAACAACAGGAGTGAACACGCAGTTGCCGTTGCCGGGGTTGCAGGCATCGGTGGTGCAACTGATGTTATCATCGCAGGCAACAGGGGCATTAATGCAGAATCCACCGATGCAGGTATCGTTGGTGCACAAGCTGGCGTCTGCGCAGTTTAACGGGGTGTTCCGGCATGAACCACCGATGCAGGTATCCATGGTGCATGCATCCAGGTCGTTGCAATAAATCGGATCATGCTCGCAGAAGCCGTTGAGGCAATAATCATCCGTGCAGGAACTCAAATCATTGCAGGCGATGGAAGCGCTGTAATCGCAACTGCCGGCAAGGCAGCTATCCAGCGTGCAGGCATTATTGTCGTTGCAATCGGAATGTACCGCGCAGGTGCAGATATTCTGGTGCAGGCAAACACCATGGTTGCAGGTATCAGCGGTGCAGGAAATGCCGTCATCAACAACGCATGAAGGCGCGTATGCGCAATTTCCCGACAAGTCGCATGAATCAACGGTGCAGAGGTCGCCATCGTCACAGTCGGTGGGGATGTTGAGACACGTGCCGCTCACGCACAGGTCGGTGGTGCAGGGGTTACCGTCAGCAGGGCAGAGCGGATTGAATACGCAATTATTATTGTTGTCGCAGGTGTCAATGGTGCAGGCGTTGCCGTCATCGCAGTTAACCGGCTGATGCTGGCACTGCCCGGCAATGCATATATCAATGGTGCAGGGATTGCCGTCATCAAGCGCGCAAAGAGGAACATGCTGGCAGCTTCCGTTTTCGCAAAAATCAATCGTGCAGGAACCGAAGTCATTGCAACTGATCAGCGGATAGAGGCACAAGCCGTTGGAGCAGGAATCATTGGTGCAGGCATCGTTGTCATCAGGGCACAGCGGAGGATTGGAGCACACGCCCCCGGTGCAAACATCAGCCGTGCACGGGTCGTCATCCGAGCAGTTTATTGGCGTATGCAGGCACTGCCCGTTCACGCAGGTGTCAACCGTGCAGGCATTGCTGTCATCCAATTCGCATATCGCTTCGTTGAAGCAATCACCACCCTGGCAGTAGTCGCGGGTGCAACTGAAGTTGTCATTGCAGTTGGTTGGAATATGCAGGCACACGCCATTCTGGCACTGGTCGGCAGTGCATTCATCATTATCATCAAGCACACATGTGGGCGCGTTGAAGCATTGGCCGCCCGAGCAGAAATCGGTGGTGCATGAGATGCCGTCATCGCAGTTCTTCTGCACGTGCAGGCACGTTCTGTTCACGCAGAAATCATCGGTGCACGGGTTGTTGTCATTGAGCGTGCACAGGGGCTGGAACACGCAGTTGCCCGCCTGGCAGAAGTCGTTGGTGCAGGCATTGCCGTCATTGCACACCATCGGGGTGTGGGCGCAGTTGCCGCTGAAGCACTGGTCAACGGTGCAAGGGTTGTTGTCCGCGCAGTTCACGGGCGTGAACTGGCAGTTGCCGCCCACGCAGGCATCGTTGGTGCAGGCGTCACCGTCATTGCAGACGATAGGCTGGTTCTGGCAGATGCCCCCCGTCTGGCAAAAGTCCTCCGTGCACGGGTTGTTGTCTTCGCATTTGTAAGGATGGGTGCAGGTGGGCGAGCACAAATCATTCGTGCAGGGATCATTATCGGAACAAGTGAGGGTGACGTGAACGGTGTCCGTGCAATTTACGTTATCGGTGGCTATAATATGATAATCTCCGAGCGGAATGTCAGTCCATGTTATATCAGGGCTTTGCGTGTAATCCCGCTGACGTATGTAAGAACTGTAATCGCTGACATACAGATACGCATACCACTTGTCGTCACAGGTAAGGGAAGATATGTCTGCGTAGATGATATTGTCATCGCAGTTGGTGACAGATTGCTGCACATTCTGAACTTCCACCCTGCACGGAGGACCATCCACCACGGTAATCGTTGTGTCGTGGTCACAGACGGAATTGCTGGTAACGATGATTTGATAGTTGCCTGACGGAAGGTTATTCCACAAAACCGCTGTATTATTGGGGACAGTGGCATTAAATGTCGCAATGATATTGCTGAGGTCGTCATATAATATTGCATTCCATGTATTCCCGCAAACACGCGCATCATAGCTTACATTGATGGAACCGTCATCACACCCCGCCACAGAGGTGGGCGAGGTGTGCAATGAATCGGGATTATTGAATTTTACATGACAAGGCACTCCTTCATTGATGGTAACATCCAGCCGCTGCGCGCAGAGGCCATTGTTGTCGTTAATGACAACATGATAAGCGCCCGGGGGCCTATTGGTCCAACTCACCGTAGCACCGCTGCCCGATGGCCATGATGTTATCAAAGTCGAGTAGTTGTTATTCCACAGTTGTGCCGTCCATGAACTGCATGAACCCTGCTGCACCGTAAACTGAATGCTCCCATCCTGGCATCCCGCCACTGATTCTGCATTCACCAATGTGGGCGTGGTTGTTAATCCGCAGGTGCTGGTTCCGATCAGGAACTGATTGCCACCGGGAGTGCCGGGATAAGTGGAGCATATCTGATCCCCCTGAACAGTATGTAAACAGTTGAAAAGTTGAATCGCGCCCACCCATTGTCCGGAGTGATCAGCGCATGTATAACTCGATGTCGCGTTACCCGGATCAACACCCTGTCCGGATGTAGTATATAACGCAAATGGCGCAGAGGATGATGACGGTCCCTGCGCCTGTATCTGCACCATCACCCTGAATGTGGAGTTGCCCTGCCCAATCGGGACATATATAAAATTGGCAGTTGTTTGAATGGGTATTGCAGCGCCCGCATTATCCACCACAGTTATCCTAAGCCTTATCGGCACGGAATTATCCGTAAACATGACGCCTGCAGCAGTATATGTGTACTGGGTTTGACCGGTGAATGTCGCAATGTTAGTGCTGGTGATGTTGGAAAAGGCTACCGTGCTATATGTAGGAGTCGTACCACAGCCGCCTTCCGCTGAACCATTGACAAGATTTATCCCGCCCTTTGGAAGCCCCCATGAAACACACTTGGGCCAGGCAGTATTGGAGAAGGCGTAAATCACTCCGTTGAAACCTATTTCCCTCGGATCGGTAGCAACCGTAGTTGATAAAATATTTCCCCCACTTCCAGGATTATATAGCTGATAGGTAGTGCCGGGCGGCAGCCCGCTGGGTATCTGCGCCAGCGCGAAATACGGGAGTGCCGCTGACATTGCAAATGCCCCTAAAACGAAAATCCTTTTCATGGGTTTAATAATATGCGTTAAATCCCGTACTGCCTGATGAAGTTATCTTAAAATTCCGTCTTTCGCAAGATAATAAAAATCCGGCAAAATTCCCAACTCTGAAAAATACATTCGCACAAACGCGTTATCTCATCACATGCTGATTTTTCAGCAGGCAAGGAACCTGCCACACAATGATAAAACAATTTGCATTAATTAGCCAACAAATTACCTTAAAATAAAAACATCCACTATGAAAATTGTGGAAAAGATTTCAGGGCGGGCGGCATTGCGCGCGGATGTCCCCCGCTGGCGGGGGTAGAAACAGGTCACCAGTGCATGCAGGAAGAATAAAGACACTTGTGAAACGTAAGTTTGGTAACGGAACACCGGCATTGAGCGCGGGCATTGGAGATGATGATTGAAAGCCTTGAAGCGTCAGGATAAGCCGTCCACCCCCTTCATCCCCCGCCAGCGGGGGACAGCCAACCCGCATAGCCGGCTCGCAACCTGAGATATTGCGCGCGGGGTTAATAATAATAATCATAATTTATTTGGCTGGCGTTGCGCGCGGATATCCCCGCTGGCGGGGGTGGAAACAGGTCACCAGTGCATGCAGGAAGAATAAAGACACTTGTGAAACGTAAGTTTGGTGATGAAACACCGGCATTGAGCGCGGATGTCCCCCGCTGGCGGGGGAGCGAGGGGGTGGAAACTACGGTAGAAAAAACTGCACAACAAATGAAAGCCGATAAAACAAACAACTGCGCCTATAACAAAAGCTTGCAGCCCTTTGCCAGCAAACTTCGCAGGGAAATGACCATGGCGGAGGCCTGCTTATGGAAGTATGCATTGCGGGCAAGGCGGATGAAGGGGTATCAGTTCAGAAGGCAGCGACCTGTGCTGAATTATATTGCCGATTTCATGTGCAAAGAATTGAAATTGATAATTGAGGTTGACGGGGTGACGCATCATTGGGAGGAAACATTTGAGAAAGACGTAAAGAAAGAAAAAGATCTGAGGCAGGCGGGCTTCAAGGTGGTTCGGTTCAGCGATGAGGAAGTGCTGCAGGATATGGATAATGTGATCCGGGCATTGGAGATGATGATTGAAAGCCTTGAAGCGCCAGGATAAGCCGTCCACCCCCTTCATCCCCCGCCAGCGGGGGACAGCCACCCGCATAGCCGGCTCGCAACCTGAGATATTGCGCGAATAGATTATCTTTATTTTCGCCATGATAAAGGGACTGTTTTTTCTGTTTTCATTTTTGATTTCCATCACCGCATGCGCCCAGCAGTGGCATCCATCGCATGGCGTGCGCGGAAGGGACATCAACTCGATCGCCATTTTCAGCCGGGATAACATTTTGACAGTTGGCGGCAACCGGGAAAACGACTCCATCCAGTCAATTTTTCAATCGGGCAACGAAGGGCTTTTGTGGAACATCATCAGCGATAACATATCATCATGGCTGACGTCAATGGCTTTCAGGGACAGCCTGCATGGGATTGCTGCCGGCTTCAACGGAAAAATCATAAAGACCAGCGATGGCGGTGCGAACTGGTCGCGCGTCAATTCTCCTGTTTACACGCGGCACTTCAACAAGATCGTTTTCATTGACTCGCTGAATGCATTCATCGCGGGCGGCAGGCAAAGCAACGATTCCATCCAGACCATCATGAAAAGCATTGACGGTGGCAATACATGGAACATCGTTTACGACCAGTTGGGCTATTGGCTCCGGTCAATTTATTTTCTTGATTTGCAGAGAGGCTTTGCTGTCGGAGAACACGGAACGATTTTAAAAACAACTGACGGAGGCGCCTCCTGGCTGCCGCAGGCTTCTCCCATTCAAAGAAATTTTAATGCGATTACGTTTATTAACGATTCCACAGGATACATCGTTGGCGGAAACAGCGCCCGTGATTCCATCAGGACGATTTTGCAAACCACCGATGCAGGCGGCAACTGGTCTGTGCTGAAAGATGAATTGGGCGGCTGGCTCACTGACATTTATTTTCTGAACAGCGACACGGGCTTTATCTCCGGCTACCAATCCACCCTTCTCAGAACCAACGATGGCGGAAGCACATGGTCGCCCGAGGTTATCAGTGCCGCTGCGAGCGATGAATATTTCAACACGGTCAGTTTTCATGATAATACTTTTGGAGTAATTGGCGGCAGGTACGGCAGGGTTTACGTTTATACAAGCTCAGCCGTTCCGCAGGCGCAAACCACCGGGCACGCGATACATGATCCGACCAACGTGACTCTGACCGGCAAAGCCAGCACCGATGGTTATCCGGGTCAGTATTGGTTTACCATTTCCACCGACAGCACGTTTTCAAGCTCCGGTCAAACCTATCCGGTGGATGTTCAAAGCGATACGATGACACCGGTGTGGCATCAGCTCACGGGAATGATCCCTAATACGATTTATTACTTTTACGTCACGGCAAGGACATACGCAGGCACCGTCTCCGGTGTGCCGCTGGCGCTGTTTACCTATAGGGAAAACATATCATTGAAAACCTTGCCGGCTACCGGTGTAAAAAGCGCTTCCGTCCGGCTGAACGCGGAAATAGACAAGCTGCCCCTTCCAGCCGTGGTAAGTTTTGAATATGGACTCACGCCCTCTCTTGGGAGCGCGATCACCGCAAATCCCGGACAGATTTCCGATACCTTGTTGCATAGCGTATCTGCCTCACTCAATAACCTGCAGCCAAACAGCCTGTATTATTACAGGATCAAGGCAGCCGCAGGTCATGGAATTAATTTTTACGGACAGGTTCAGCAGGTCTATACCGGTTTTCCCATCCCCAACTGGGATTTCCAGCATTGGAGCGATGACACCATATTGCTTCCCTATGACTGGTCAGTTGGAGGCGACTTTATCGAACGCGTGCCCGGACATGACGGTGATTTTGCCGTGAAAATTTACCGCGACAATATCATCCTGATGGGAAAAATTCACCCGGAAGGGTCGGCAAATCTTTTCTCGCCCGTCATGGCTTTCAACGCCAGACCGGATTCAATAACGGGTTTTTTCAATTATAATATTGCAGCAGGAGACACTGCCTTCCTTCTGCTGCAATTAACCGCCAATGGCAGCGCTGTTGCATTCCAGCGTTGCCCCATAGCAGGAAATTCAGGAGGCAGCTTTGAAAGGCTGGCATTTCCGATCGCCTACTCTTCTCCTGCAATGCCGGACTCTCTTGCGCTGGGGATGATAACGATCAACCCTTTTGACACTATTGACATGGATTACGCGAATAATTACGTCATAGCCGATGATATTGCATTCACTCCTTCTTCTCCGGAGGTGCTTAATCCGGGCTTCGAAAACTGGTTCGTTTATCCGCACAGGACGCTGGAGTCATGGCGCTATTTAAAATATATTTATTTTGACAACATTATTCGTGGCGACACGCCCGCGGTCAGCCAGGTTTTTTTCGAGGAGCCTGATGACTTTGCCGCACAAATCAGGAATATACATGCAGAAGCGGGCACGTTCCTTCGCATGAGCATGGCTTTGGAGAAACCGAAGCCTGTGTTCGATGGGGATGGACCGTTCTTCCCGGTTTATGCGCAGCATGTTTCACTTAACGGCTATTTCCGTTTTTACCCGGTGAACGGAGACACGATGGAAATCTCGGTGGAAATGTACAATCAGGGCGTTTTGATCGCAAACGGCAGCTTCATCCGGGCTGATTCGGTGACGGAATTCACGCCCTTCGCCATAGCAATCAACTACCGGCAAAACATCCTGCCCGACAGCGGGGCCATTAAAATAAACATAACCACCGGATACGGGCCCTCAAGGCTGATCGTAGATAAATTGACCTTCGATGGGTTTGTTTTGCCCGATGACTCAGACACGACACCGGCTTTCACCCCGATTAAGGAAGAAAAAATTAAAGTGTACCCCAACCCCGCAAAAAACCTCGTTATCGTTGAAACTTCATTTCAGCCGGAAGGCGAAACACATCTTCAATTGTTCGATCTGAACGGACGGCTTGCCGGAACATTCATCCTCCCGCCCGGTCAATACAGGATAGCGCTGAACACCGCAGGCTTGCAGCCGGGTTTCTACATCCTCAGGCTCCAAACAGGAAAGACAACGTTCATCCGGAAAATTGTTGTCCTGAATTAGGGTCGCTCTATTATACCGGGAGTAGTCGGGTTTTTCGAAGGAGCGAGACGTACTCCCGGTTAATACCGAACATCCTGCAGTTCCATTTTTCGAAAACCTGACTTGTTTCGGTATAAAACAATCAGCGATTATCCATATAATCCGAGTCATCAGCGTTCCGTTATCATTTTATTATTACGATTTAATTTAACGTGAGTTATGGATTACCGACAAGATTACTTATTGAAATTCATTGCCGTCCGCTTTAGCGGACGGGAAAAAGGTATGAGGCT
>CAZCXH010000027.1:0-38220 GCA_964502525.1 uncultured Chitinophagaceae bacterium | reverse complement strand
GGCAGGATGAACAAACAAGGATTACGGCAGGTGGTGGAAGCCAAAAGCGACACGCAGAAGCTGCTGCTCAAAGAGCAGTTGCGCGAGATGGAGCGCATCACCGGACAGAAGCAGCTGAAGATTGATTTTCTGGAGAAGCAAATCGAGCTGGCTGAGGAGGAATACGGGGTGGACATCAAAAAAATTCACTTCCGGACGATCCGCTGGTACTGGGTCAACCGGAAAAAGCAAGGGATCAAAATGAACGTGTTATACAGGGCTATCGGCATCAGCAAGCAGGCATTCCACCAGCGGGTGGACCGGCTGCTGGTGCGCCTGGAAGAACAGCAGCAGCAGTTGTTGCCGCTGGTGGCACAGTTGTGTGAAGACCATCCGGGCTTGGAGGCCTGCCAGCTGTACCGAAAGGAAAAATAATAGAAAAAAAATAATATGATGATAATAATGGTAAATAAATTAGGTTTGTAAACTCAAAAAACGGTCAACGCTATTCAGGCATGGACAGTGTGTGTGGGGGGGGGGTGTAAACCGTAAACATTTCTCTTGGATTGGCAAACTACCATCAAAGGTTTCAAATCCTACCTGCAGCTTGAACGCTCGTTATCGAAAAACTCGATAGAGGCGTATCTCCATGATGTCCATCTGTTGGTGGATTTCCTGGAAGAAAATAATCTCTCCCTTTCACCAGAACAAATCAAGCTAGAAAATCTGCAGAGCTTTCTGGTTTGGGTGAATGGAAAAAAAGTGAAAGACCGCTCACAGGCGCGCGTGATTTCAGGCATCCGCGCTTTTTACAAATTCATGCTGATGGAAGACATGATGAGCGATGATCCCACGCAATTGCTTGAAGGTCCCAAGCTTTCGCGAAAACTGCCTGACGTGTTGAGTTATAACGAAATCACCGGCATGATTAACGCCATTGACCTCAGCAAACCCGAAGGCGCGCGCAACAAAGCCATGCTCGAAACCCTCTACAGTTGCGGGTTGCGGGTTTCCGAGCTGGTGAATCTGAAAATATCCAATCTGTTTCTGGATCTGGAATACATTAGAGTGATCGGCAAGGGCGACAAAGAACGACTCGTGCCGGTGGGAAAGGATGCGGTGAAATTCATTACGATTTACAAAAGCGAGGCGCGGCCATTGCTGCCGGTAAAAAAAGATTGCGAGGACATTTTGTTTCTCAACCGCAGAGGCGGGAAATTATCAAGAGTTTATGTATTCATGCTGATAAAGGGTCTGGCGGCAACCGCAGGCGTCAAAAAGAAAATAAGTCCGCATACGTTCCGTCATTCATTTGCAACGCATCTCGTTGAAGGCGGAGCCAATCTACGCGCTGTTCAGGAGATGCTCGGGCATGCCTCCATCACCACCACTGAAATCTATACGCATCTCGACCGCGACTATTTAAGAGATACCATACTCAGGTATCATCCGAGGTTTCAGCAATAAAATCTGTACTTTGGTTGAATGAATTTCAAGCCTTTAAAATGGCTTCTTCCCATCGGCATTGCCGCTGCATCCCAAATCTTGTGGGACGCTTTGCCCGACCCAGAGCAATCAGCCAGATTTTTATACCTGACATTTTTCGGTGCGGTGCTCCTTGGTTTTCTTTGGATCAAAGAAGAAAAAAGCCTCATTCGGATTTTACCGGAAATCATCCATTGGAAAAATTCAATTTTCGTATGCATCATGGTGTGGCTGACGGCAACGATCCTTTCGCTGCCAATCACCCTTCAAAAATCAGAGGGATATGTTGAAACTTCGCGGGTCGCATTTTTCTTATTATCGTACGTATGGGTTTCTGCCGCTTTCAGAACAGCATCCCGTAATACGGTCTATTTATCCGTTGGCTTTTGCATTACCGGTTTTATGCTTTCTGCAATCGGCTTGAATGACTTTCTGCAAGTCATTTCTAAAATCAACGCAAGCAGCGCTTATTACCAAATGGGCAACATGGGCAACCGCAACCTGCTCGCCATCATGGTTTCGCTTTGCCTGCCATTTCATTTTATATTGTTAGAACATTATAAGCCACCGGTTGCCAAAATCGCTATAACTCTGAATCTTGCATTTTGCGCGGCTGTGGTGATGCTTACCAACAGCCGTGTCGGCTGGCTGGGGATTGCCGTAATGCTCATCGCCTGTGGCGCGGTATTCCTCATCATGAGTTTCAAAGGAATAATCAGAAGAGGATTATTTATAAAGCTTTCACCTGGACTCTCCGTAATTGCGGTGGCAATTGTTATCCCCCTTATGGTGTTGCTGATGAAAAACCCGGACGTGGCCGCAACTACCGAACAAAGGCTGAAATCATTCGTTGAATTCAACTCTGAAAAAAACATTCACACAGAAAGCATCAACGAACGGTTTCACATCTGGAGAAACAGCGTTCAGCTTATTAAGGAAAACCCGTTGACAGGCGTGGGTGCCGGCAACTGGAAATTCCGTTATGCGGAGAAAGGGCTGCCGGACCGCGCTCAGAGAGGAAGCGTTGTCTTTCTTCAACCGCACAATGATTTCCTGTGGGTGTTTTCCGAAACCGGCATCATCGGTGGAACAGCATTCCTTGCGCTATTCGCTCTTGGAATTTTGCTCAGCGGCAGGCAGATACTGGCTGCAGTCCGATTTGATTTCAGCCATGCGTCAGTCATAGCCGCTTTCACCGGAACAGTGATGTACGCCATTCACTCCTTTTTCGATTTTCCAAAGGAAAGACCGCTTATCTCCTTCACATTCGCATGCATTCTTGCCATGATCCCTTCCAAAAAAACAAATGACTCCCCTTCAAGCGCAAGAATTTTGATCATTGCCCTGCTTGCGCTGTCACTCATCCTCTCATTATTCTGGATAGCCAGAATCCGGGGAGAGATGAACATGAAAAAAGCCATTGATGCCCGGCAAAGCGGGAATTTTAGCGCCATGAAAAAACATTTGGATAAGATTAATCCAAAATTCCTTGAATCCGATTTATCCGGCATTCCCATAGATTGGTATCGCAGCGAGCTTGCATACCTTCGGCAAGACAGGCTGGCTTTTAAAAAGTACTCTGAAAGCTCCATCAGGCTAAACCCTTATCAACTCTACAACCTCTATAATCTCGGAAGCATTTACTACAAGGACGGAGATATTCAAACGGCTATCCGCTATTGGGAAAAAGCCGTTAGCATTGCGCCCCGATTTGCGGATGCCGCGGTTAACCTGAGCGCGGCATATTACAATCAAAAAAATTATTCAAAGGCAGCAGAATTGCTCTCCAAGCCTTCCATCAACTTTCAAAATGAATCGCACCGCGCGATAGCCGCAACCGTACTTGGTAAGTACATTAATTTAATGAGCGATACCATCAACATGCCGGAATTGAAGACTGAACTGCGCGACCTATCCGTAAATCCTGACAGGGTGAAGAATCTTCAGTCCTCCATCGCTGCAACAAACCGGTCTCTCCGCGATGCGGCTATTTCAGAAGCCATACACAGCGCTTCCGAAACTACCCGCAGCATAAGCGCAGAGAAAGCCAAAAGTTTGAAATCATTTTACGGTTTATAGCAGGTCAATCCGCAATTAATCAATCCCATCAGCGCTGACCAGTTGGATATTCACAAGTTCGGTGAATTCGGGCACTTCCCGGTAAGGGATTTCATAAACCACCGTCTTTCCCGGATAGAGAATATCTTTCGGCTTGATGGTCATTTCCTTCAACACGTTATTCCGCCTGTCAAGCAATTTCACCTGAAGAACCAACTCGCGGTAACGGGCAAATTGCGCAGTGCTGATAATCCTTAAACTGACGGACTTCTTCATCCCCACTTTCGGCATCTCATTTTCAATCACGGTTCCTGAAAGTAAAATCTTATCCGCGGGCGTGCCTGCCTCCTGTTCGATCAGATTAAGATTAAACATATCAGCATCCCTCAGCGACCTCTCCTTCTTTGCGAGGCTGTCGCGCATCTGGTAGCCCATTTCAAAGCCAATCGCATAGCCCTGTTTGGATCCGGAAGTCACGGCAAAACGCACACCCTCATCGTAACCGATTTCTTTAAAAATGAACATGCCGACAATGAATGATATCCCGGCAACGATAACCATAGCGGCAATCCAAACACCAGTCCTCATTTTCCAGCTTTCTGATTCTTCCATAATTATTGAACAGAGGCTTGCAATAATAACAAAAAATGAAAAAATGTTTCTGCCGCCTGCCAAAAAACGCGCCCTCCCAAGGGGTTTAATTCTAAATTAAATAATAATCCATCATAGATAGTCTGAAAAGGAGATTTTCATGTTCCGCAAGGGTATTCAGCATTCAGCAATCTTTTTACAGGCGGCATCAATCATTTTTCACCGGTGATCTTAATAAGAAAATTTTGAAAATTGCGGAAACCGTTGCCGCTGCTTTTCATAGTCCAAGCAACAACATCATTCCTGATACAGCTCAAACGTAGTTTCACCTAGTGCAGTGTCAAGCGTTTTATGTCAGGTAAAAGGTTCACGGTTTACATGTTTCCTGCTTACCGTTAGTCTTTTCACACAAAAACCCTAAACGTGCAAACCGTAAAACAGGAAACGAAAGAAACCGACAAAACAGGCTTGACGTTGCAATAGATGGTATATCACCGTATAAAGAAATTGAAATCAGCTCAAAGAAAAAGTGAAGGGCAAATTGCCTTCACCTCTTTGCGAAATGAAACAACTTAAAATTCAAAATGGCAATCAATTTCGAAGCGTTTAAATATTTTTTTGGGGTTTTATCTCCCGTTTATAAATACACTGCGCGATAATCTTTCGCCTCCGGCTTGAATCTGAATGAAATAAAGTCCTGCCGGCATGGAACTTAAGTCAAATTTTTCATCATAAACCGCGGAGTCAGCCCTTTCGTCTGAAGCAATAATTTGACCCAGTTGATTGAAAATCCCGACTGACAATTTTCCATCTCCCGCATTGGTTATGTTAAGATTGAAATTTCCATCATTGGGATTCGGATAAATGAGAATTTGTATTTCTTCTTTTTGTGCTGCGGAAGGAATAGCTGCTTCTTCCCGTTTGCTGCCGCTTCCCGCAGCCCAATTGATTGCAGCTTCAAGCAAAAGCGAGCCGCTGGCATCAAACGATGCCGGTCCGTTGTCGGCCATGAATAAGCCAACCCTGCGTGCAGGGGCGCTGATGTCAAACATCAGCGAGCCGGTTTCATAACCGAAAAGGCATATCTTAGTTGGGTCATCAGCGATTGCAGCAATTGCTGATGCATTGCCATTGGGCTTTCCCCAGGTCATTGTTTGCGCTGAGTTGAATACCTGCGTAAGCCCATTGGATAAACCTCCGGCAAGAGGATGTCCCGCGTCTGTAATGTTAATTTGCGTTTGATTGTAGGCGGAGCCAAACTCGGTTGAAGCTGTGCCGGTCAATTTCAAATCATCGAACAAGCCGGATTCCCATGTTATCACAGGCACGTTCGCGTTGGTAAATTTTGTGTTGACGTTGGAAGAAATCACCGTGGATGAGATGAGCACCAGAGTTTTTCCGGCAGCAAGCGCTGCAGAAGATTCAGCATCAGATATGGTGGTCACAACGTACCCCATGCTTTCCAATTTGTTTTTCACTGCGGCATCGCCATTATTGAGTGTCACATTGCCAACAACAAACAACGCTGTGAAAGAAGGCGGATCAGTTACGATAATGTTTACCGGAGCGGAGATGGCGCTGGCATTGAGGTTGTCAAAAGCTTTGGCGGTAAGCTGATAGCTGCCTGCAGGCGCATTGTTCCACGTGAAGGAGTATGGACTGGTTGTAACGGTGCCGATTTTGATGCCTCCCTGGAAAAATTCCACTTTGGAAATGCCTCCCTCGGGACTGGGGTCAGATGCGTTTGCAGTGATTGTTATGTTCGCTGGAGTCAAGAAATCGGTGCCATTTGAGGGTGCGGTGATGACGACCGAAGGTGGCTGATTTGCAGTTGCATTCACTGATATATTAACATAAGCAGATGCGGCTGCATTCAGGTTGTCATAAGCCTTCGCGGTGAAGAAATAATTTCCTGTTGGCACACCGCTCAGCGAGAGGGAGTATGGCGAGGTGAAGTCAGTTCCCATCAGGATGCTGCCTTGATAAAATTCAACTTTGGAGATGCTGCCTCCGGCATCAGGATCTGTTGCGCTGATGCTGATCGTGAATATCGCTGGCGGAAGGTAAGCCGAACCATTGGCAGGACTGGTGATGCTGACAATCGGAGGATTGTTGGGGCTGACGGTTACATTGACAGCGGTTGAGGTTGCTGAAGCGTTGAGGTTGTCGTATGCCTTTGCGGTCAGCGAGTAATTTCCGATCGGAACATTTGTCCATCCAAAAGAAAACGGACTTGACAAATCAGTGTGCAGCAGGGTGGCTCCCTGGTAGAATTCGACTTTGCTGATGCTTCCACCGGCATCAGGGTCAGAAGCATTAGCATTAATTGTTATGCTTGCAGGCGCGGTGAAAGCCGCTCCATTGGCAGGGCTGGTAATGCTCACGATCGGAGGAGTGTTGGGGGTGTTAACTGTAATGTTAACAGCGGGCGAGGTCGAAACGGTGTTAAGATTATCAAATGCCTTCGCGGTAAGCGAATAGCTTCCGGCAGGCACATTGGTCCAATTGAAGGTAAACGGACCGGATAAATCCGTTGCCAGCAGGTTTAAACCTTCGTAAAACTCTACTTTGGTTACGCTTCCTCCAAAATCGGGGTCGCTCGCATTCGCAGTGATCATTACGCCAGCAGGCGCGATGAAGGTTGCGCCATTCACAGGGCTTGCAATGCTTACAGTGGGCGGATTATTGGGTGCTTGGTTAACCGTAATATTAACTGCTGCGGAAGTTGTTGAAGCATTCTGATCATCAAAGGCCTTGGCGGTAAGTGAAAAGTTTCCAACTCCAACATTTAACCAGTCAAATGTATAAGGCGCAATCAAGTCGGTATTTAATAAGTTGCCTCCCTCGTAAAATTCCACTTTGGAAATACTTCCGCCCAGATCAGGGTCGAATGCATTAGCGGCTAATGATATATTAGCAGGGGCGTTGAATGTGGCGCCATCAGCCGGAGCGGCAAGGCTCACCACGGGCGGATTATTAATAGGTTGATTAACTGTAATATTAACGGCAGCAGAAGTTGTGGACGCATTGAGGTTGTCAAATGCCTTTGCGGTAAGCGCATAGTTTCCTGCTGGCACGTTGATCCAATCGAAAGAAAACGGGCTTGACATATCCGCATTCAAAAGATTGGCTCCTTCATAGAACTCGACTTTTGAGATGCTGCCGCCAAAGTCTGCATCGGCCGCTGTCGCATTGATTGTGACGGTTGCCGGAGCTGTGAAATTTGCGCCTGCAGATGGGTTGGTAAGGCTGACGGTGGGTGGCGTGTTGGGTGAAGGCGTGCCAACCGCCCATTCAACCGCTGCATCAAAGAGGGCGGTTCCATTCGCGCTGAGGAATGCTGCGGTTGAGTTTTCGAGGAAAAATCCAACTCTTCTTGCGGGGGCGGCAAGTCCCGCCATAGAAGCCCCGGATTCATAGCCGAAGATGAGTACCTGGGCTGGGTTGCCTGTTGCAGTTGCGATGGACAGCGCGTTGGCATTGGGCGTTCCCCACGAAAATTTCTGGCCGGAAAGGCAAACAACCGCTGCACCATTTGGCAAACCAGCCGCCATCGGGTGCCCCGCTCCGATAATGTTTACCAGGGACTGTCCGTTAAGCGTGCCTGCGTTGGTTGAGCCGGTGCTGACCATCTTCAGATCATCGAAAAGCGCCTGCTCATAGTTAAGGACGGGAACATCAACATTCGTGAATTTATTTCCGATTTCCCATGATGATATTGTAGAAGAAATAACTATAAGTTTTTTGCCGGATGCATCGGAGATAGCCGTTGAAGATCCCTGTTTCAATTCAACGGTGTATCCTAATGTTTCAAGCCGGGTCTTTACCGCCAGGTCTCCATTATTGAGCGTCAAATTTCCAACAGCGAAGAGAACGGTTCCCAGCGCTGAAGGATTATCAACCGTGATGTTCACCGCGATTGACGAGGATGAAGCATTGAGGTTGTCAAATGCCTTTGCCGTGAGCGAATAGTTTCCTGTCGCAACATTGGTCCAATCGAAAGAATAGGGTGCGGTGAAATCGGTATTTAAAAGATTTGCTCCTTCATAGAATTCCACCTTGGAAATACTGCCTCCTAAGTCGGGATCGGAAGCGTTTGCAGCGATGGTTACGCTTGCCGGAGCAATGAAAGCAGAACCATCGGCAGGACTGATGAGGCTGACGGATGGCGGATTATTGCCTGGAGAATTAACCGTGATGCTCACTGCCGAGGAAGTTGCGGAAGCATTGAGATTATCGAAAGCCTTCGCAGCAAGCGAATAGCTTCCCGCGGGCGCGTTCAGCCAGTCGTAAGAGAAGGGGCTTGAAAGGTCGGTGCCCAGCAGGTTGGCTCCCTCATAAAATTCCACTTTGGAGATACTTCCTCCGGCATCCGGATCGCTGGCTGCGGCATTAATCGTAATATTTGCCGGAGCGATGAATGATGCCCCGTTTGACGGATTTGTAATATTCACCGCAGGGGGATTGTTTGGCGTTGCCGAGCCTAAAGTCCAGTTGATCGCGGCATCAAAGAGCGCAAGCCCGTTTGCATTGAGGAACGCAGCAGTTGAATTTTCAAGGAAGAATCCGAGCCTTCTCGCGGGAGCGTTAAGTCCAACCATGGCTGTGCCGGATTCATAGCCGAATATCAGTGCGTTCGCGGCATTGCTGCTCAGTGTTGCAACAGTCATTGCATTGGCGCCAGGCACTGCCCACGTGAATTTCTGCCCTGAAGTGCAAACGGTGGCAAGCCCGTTGGGCAAACCAGCGGCAAGCGGGTGGCCTGCACCGGTGATGTTCAATTGAGTTTGACCGGAGAAAGTCCCGGCATTTCCTGATACGGAGCTTGCCATCTTCAGATCATCGAACAATGCCTGTTCGCAGTTGATGACCGGCACAGCTACATTGGTGAACTTGCTTCCGGCATGCCCGGAAGTGATGGTTGCCGAAATAAAAATGAGCGCTTTGCCTGTTGCATCTGCCGTTGTTGAAGCGCTTGCAAGCTTAACTTCCACCGTGTAACCAAGGTTTTCCAGCCGTGTTTTTATTGCATTGTCGCCATTGTTAAGCGTCAGGTTTCCTGCAATGAACAAGATGGTTCCTTGCGCTGATGGATTAGTGACAGTAACGTTTACGGCAGATGATGCGGTTGAAGCATTGAGATTATCAAATGCTTTAGCTGTGATGGAATAGTTTCCGGCAGGAACATTGATCCAGTCGAAACTGTAAGGAGCTGATAAATCAGTGTTCAGCAAATTCAGCCCTTCGTAAAATTCAACTTTCGAAATGCCGCCACCGGCATCGGGGTCTGAAGCATTAGCGGAGATTGTTATGCTTGCCGGAGCTAAGAAAGCGCTTCCATTAAGGGGACTGCTGATGCTGACAACCGGTGGATTGTTGGCGCCTGGGTTCACCGTAATGTTTGCCGTTGCCGAAGTTGAAGATGCGCTGAGATTGTCAAAGGCTTTGGCGGTAATAGAATAGCTGCCGGCAGCTACGTTCAGCCAGTCAAAAGTGTAAGGGGCTGAAAAATCCGTGTTCAGCAAGTTGGCTCCTTCGTAAAATTCCACTTTAGAGATGCTTCCTCCCAGGTCCGGATCGAACGCATTCGCTGCCAATGCTATGCTTGCCGGAGCGTTGAAGGCGGCTCCATCGGTCGGAGTGACTAAGCTCACCACCGGAGGGTTGTTGGAGACGGAGTTAACCGCCAGATTCACTGCCGCAGAAGTAGTGGATGCGTTCAGGTTGTCATATGCTTTTGCAGTAATGGAATAGTTTCCAGCGACAACATTCGTCCAATCAAAGGAGAACGGGCTTGCTAAGTCGGTGTTCAAAAGGTTGGCGCCTTCATAGAATTCAATTTTTGAAATGCTTCCTCCCGCATCCGGATCGGAAGCATTGGCTTCAATTGTAATGTTTGCGGGAGCAGTGAATGATGCGCCATCCAGCGGAGATGTGATACTCACCGTTGGAGGCGTGTTGGCGGGAGGGGGAGTGCTGTTGGCAGCCCAGGTGATGGCTGCATCCAGCAGGGCGGTTCCCTCGGCAGTCAGGAAAGCTGCTCCTGCGTCATGAAGGAAGAATCCCACCCTTCTTGCAGCAGCAATTCCATTTACCATTGATACCCCGGATTCATAGCCGAAAATACCCATCTGTGTTGCACTGCCGGATATGGCGGCTATCGTTACTGAGTTCGCATTGGGTTTGCCCCAGGTGGCAGTCTGAGCGGAGGCATAAACGGAAGTCAGACCATCGGAAAGACCGGCTGCCAGCGGATGTCCGGCACCAATGATGTTCAATTGGGTGGCGCCCGCCCCGGTGGAACCTGAGTTGCCTGAAGATGAACTTGTCATGCCAAGGTCATCAAACAACCCCTGTTCCCAGCATATTACCGGCACCGGTGCATTCGTAAACTTGTTGCCGACTTCGATTGAGGCCACCGTGGAGGAAATGAGCACAATATCTTTTCCATCTGCATCCGCAGCCGTTGAAGAAGATGCAAGGACGGTTGTAACAGTGAATCCCAGAACCTGCAGCCTATTAACCACCCCCTGGTCACCGTTGTTAAGCGGAATTGCTCCAGCAACGAAGAGGGCATTCAGATCGCCTGATGGCGGCAACACGGAAATATTTACCGCACCGGAAATGGTTGAAGCGCCCTGGGTGTCGAATGCTTTTGCAGTCAGCGAATAATTTCCTTCGGCAACATTCGTCCAGTTGAAGGAGTAGGGGATTGAATTATCCGAGCCTATCAAGTTAACGCCTTCGTAAAATTCAACATTGGTAATACCCACATCGTCCGTGGCGCTCGCAGCGATTTGTACTGTAGCTCCCTCAACGAAGTTTGCTCCTTCAGATGGATTGGTTATGGAAACCGTGGGAGGCAGGTCTGCAACTGCATTCGAAATAATGCTTATGGCGGAAATTTTTGCGTTATTAACTGACGCGGCAAAATCAATGGTGATATTTCCATCGTTCACGACAACATCGTCAATTTGCTCGGTTATCGCCCGTTCAGCGCCACCGGCAGCCGCGAAGATGTCATAATTATCCAAAGCGAGATTGCCTTCTACGCTTACATCGAAAACACGCTTGCCGTTAAAAGGAGGAGTATTGTTTCCCCCGGTTGCGCCAAAAAAGATTTCGGCAAAATGCAGCTTCACCGTGTAGGTACCGTTTTCAACGGGAACAGTATAATTGAAGGCCGAAGCAAAGCGCTCTGAACGGAACAGGGCATCATCATTCGTATTAAGAATGTCCGGGATCACGTTGTTGGCGCCTGTTGTGCCGGCCGAGAAATAGTTGTCTGCTATGAAAGTATCATTGGCGGCAGTGATATATTGCGGTCCACCGCAGTTGATGTGGATGGCATCCTGGCTGCCGGCATCGTTGACTGTCAGCGTGAAATTCTGCGTGGCGGTGTTGCTGCCTGCCTGCCCGTCATTGGCGGTAACTGTGAACAACTGAAAACCAATGCCGTTGGCTGCGGATGTGATTGAAACCTGTCCCGTTGAACTGTTGATGGACACGTTGGCAAATGCAACGGATGGAGGCGTAAGGCTGTAAGTTACGGATTGACCGGTTTCATCCGAGGGAACATTCCCCGGAATGACATTCACCTGTTCGGTGGTTAAAAAGTTCTTCGTTACCGTCACGCTCGATTTATTCAAGGTGAATGAAGGCGCATCATTGACAGCGTTAACGGTGAGCATGAAATTTTGTGTGGCAATGTTGTTGCTTGCATGCCCGTCATTGGCAGTGATGGTGAATACCTGGGAGCCGTTTCCATTCTGGACTTTGGCAATGGAAACATTCCCTGTATTGCTGTTGATTGAAACATTTGCAAAGCTGACAGAAGGAGGTGACAAGCTGTAAGTAACAACCTGGCTTGCTTCAGCCGGTGGAACGGAATCAGGAGTTACCGTTACGGTTTGTGTTCCGGCAAAGTCTTCATCCACGTTGATATTTCCTGAAGTTGTGAATGTAGGAGGGGTATTTGCGATTGAGGTGTCGCCATCCGGGATAATGCAGATACCGCTGATCTTGGCTTTGTTCACTACTGATGTAAAATCAATGTCAAGCGTATCATTGCTGACGGTGATATCTGAAAATGTTTTTACCACCGCTGTTTCCGCCCCTGATTCATCGTAAACATCATAGTTGGTTAGCACCGGGGTTCCTTCAATTGCTACATTGAATACGCGCTTGCCGTTATGGGGAGGGTTGGCGTTGCTGCCGCCTGTGGCCCCGTAATAAATTTCTGCGAAGTAAAGCTTGACGGTATAGGTTCCGTTGGCGACAGGGATATTGTATCCAAATGACGTGGCGTTTCTTTCCGTTTTGAAAATCGCGTCATCAGTGGTGTTAAAAATGTCAGGAATGAAATTATTAGTATAGTTGGCTGTGCCGGCAGTGTAAAATGCATCCAGCTTAAACGTATCTCCGGAGGTCGAAATATATTGACTGCCTCCGCAATTGAGGCATAGCGCATTTGGCGTTGGAGCGCCTGATGACGTATCACTCACCGTAAGGGTAAAGGTTTTTGAGGCCGTGTTGTTGAGCGCCTGTCCATCATTGGCTGTCACTGTAAATAGCTGTGAACCGATTCCTTCTGAAACGGAGGTAATGCTTACTTGTCCAGTAGAACTGTTGATTGAAACATTGGCAAAAGCAACGGAAGGCGGAGAGAGAGAATAAGTTGCCGACTGTCCTGCTTCATCAGACGGGACGGGCGCAGGAGTTACATTCACATGTTGCGTTGTTGCAAAATTTTTGGTGACCGCGATGCTTCCGCTTAATTCAAACAACGGAGGATCATTCACTGCATTTACCGCAAGCGTGAAATTTTGCGTGGCGGTGTTGTTGGAGCCTTGTCCGTCATTGGCTGTAATTGTGAAAAGCTGCGAACCATTTCCATTGTTAACTTTTGTAATGGATACTGTGCCGGTAGCGCTGTTAATGGACACGTTGGCAAAACCAACGGATGGCGGTGACAACGAATAGGTTACCGTTTGTCCTGCTTCGGCAGGCGGCACAGGATCTGGAGTTGCGGTAACGGTTTGCGTTCCTGCGAAGTCTTCATTGACGTTGACATTGCCGCTTAAAGTGAAGGTTGGCGGAGTGTTGCTGGAATCTCCCGGCAGCGATGCGATAAGTTCAAAGCTTAATGCGGAAATTTTCGGTTTATTGACGACACCGGTTAAATCAATGTCAAGCACACCATCGGTAACAGCGATGCTGTCATATTCCTTAATCGCTGCAGTGACAGAACCCACGTCCGCAACGATGTCATAGTTGTCCAGTTTGAGGACACCTTCAATGCTCACATCGAAAACGCGCTTCCCGGTATGGGGAGGACTGTTATTATTTCCACCGGGCGCTCCATAATATATTTCAGCAAAATAGAGTTTTACATTATAGTAACCGTTTGCAACAGGCAGGTCATATCCAAAAGCGCCAGGATTTGCCAATGCGTTTCTTTCACTTCTGAATATCGCATCATCGTCTGTGTTGAGAATGTCAAGACCTGATGTGGGATTGGTGTAAGTTGAAGTCGCTCCGGGTGTATAATGTAAATCCGGATTAAACGTGTCGCCTGCAAGTGACACGTATGGCAGCAGTCCCCCGGCATTATAGTATGTGCTCTGTGCTGGGAGGGTGATGGAAAAGAATGATAAGCAAATAATTGCAGATAAAGTTTTCCTGATGCGAATCGCTTGTTTCATTGCTTATTGCTTTTGTGGATGAAGAAAATCTTAATGTCAGTATCGTGTTTAAATAATTAATAAGTTACGAACACAGTGTGCACAACTCAAGAAATTGTTGGAAACAAAAAGTGTTTAAATGCTTGCCTGATAAGCACTTTGAGCCATCCAGGCTGAGTGCTTAAATCAGATAATAGTTATCAACAGCGCTTGTTAATTCCTTATGATTATCTTGTCGTTGATCTGCTGATCCCCGTTTTGCAGTTGCAGGAAGTACATTCCGGCAGGATGGTTCTCAAGGTTGATCTGCTCCTTCAGCACGCCTGCGAACTGCGCCTTCCTGATTGAATAGACAATTTGCCCGAGGTGGTTGTATATCCTAAGGTACAGGTCGGTTTCTTCATCAGTCGCATAGTCAATGATGAAATTTCCATTGTTCGGATTCGGATATAATCTGAACTGAATGTCTTTACCGGAAACCTCGCCTTCTTCGGTTTTTGCCGAACCCGTAACGGTGAAATGCCGGGTAATGGACACTCCGGCTTCACCTGTTGCACCTGCTGCGGAGTATGGCGTTACCGTCAATGTGTAAGATCCGGAAACGACATTCCATTTGGTGAAACAGCCGGTCGGAACATCGCCATTAATCGCAAAGGGGGCAATGCTCTCTATTTTTACGGTTGACCCGTTCAAAACAAATTTGACGCTTTCCACTACGGTGCTTCCGGGACAGATATCAGCCCGAATGCTGAAGTTGCCGATGTCAGCAAGGTTGATCGTCATTCCTTCATTCAGCGTACCGATATCTCCCGCTGTGCATTCATGAACAAGCGTGAGTTTGGATACCTCGTTGGGAACGCAGCCGGAACATGACGAGCCGTTGCCGAAGCATACGCCACAAGCATCCTTATCCGAATTGGCAACATGTCCTGTCGTTCCGCCCGAGCATACACCGCAATTATCCAGCGAGGCTGTCCCGCCAGCAACTCCCGCGCAATCCTGCGTTACAGACTGATTGACCACCATGAAAGTAACCGTTTCGCTGACACCCGCTGTGCCTGTTCCCCCTGAGCCGGTATATGGAGTTCCGGTAAGAGTCTTTGAACCGGTGCTTGGAGTCCATGCCACATAGTCCCCTGCGGGGCTATCCCCATTAATAGCATAAGGCGCGGCAGTTTCCGTTTTAACGGTTGCACCGTTCACGATGAACTTCACACTCCCCACGTTCTGACCGTTGCAGGTGTTGGCGCGGATGCTGAAGGAGCCGATGGCAGCGAGATTGATCGTCATGCCATTCGTGAGCGGACCAATTTCACCCTCTGTGCCTGCATGCATGAGCGTGAATGAAACCACCTCATTCGGTACGCATGATCCGGAGCATGAAGAGCCATTGCCAAAGCAAACCCCGCAAACATCTTTATCGGAATTGGCCACGTGGCCGGATGTGCCGCCTGAGCAAATTCCGCACCCGTCAACTGAGGCTGTTCCGCTGCAAACTCCTGCGCAATCTTTTCCGAAGGCGGCATCTTTTCCGGTATTGCCGCCAACGCAGTTGCCGCACGCATTGATAAATGCCGTACCGCTGCAAACACCGGCACAATCCTTACCCTGGTTGAGCGGCACTCCGGTTGTTCCGCCAACGCAAATACCGCATGAGTTGATGGTTGCTGTTCCGTTGATCACGCCAGCGCAGTCGGTAGTGTTAGCCTGGTTAATTACAGTAAATGTCACCGTCTCGCTTATTCCAGCCGTTCCCGATCCGCCCGATCCGGTGTATGGCGTGGCAGTGAGAGTTTTAGAACCTGTGCTCGGAGTCCATGCCACATAGTCCCCTGCAGGGCTGTCCCCATTAATAGCATAAGGTGCCGCAGTTTCTGTTTTGACAGTTGCACCGTTCACGATGAATTTCACGCTCCCCACGTTCTGCCCGTTGCAGGTGTTGGCGCGGATGCTGAACGAGCCAATGGTTGCAAGGTTGATGGTCATGCCGTTGGTGAGCGGACCGATTTCACCGGCAGTTCCTGCATGCATGAGCGTGAATGAAACCACTTCATTTGCTACACACGGAGGAGCGCAGGACGAACCATTGCCAAAACAAATACCGCACACGTCTTTATTTGAATTAGCCGCATGACCTGAAGTTCCTCCGGAACAAACTCCGCAATCATCAAGGGAAGCCGTGCCGTTGCAAACGCCCGCACAGTCCTTGCCTTGATTTTCAGCCACGCCTGTCGTTCCGCCCACGCAAATACCGCATGAATTCAAATAGGCAGAGCCGCCACAAACGCCTTGACAATCTTTTCCGGCATCAAGGCCTAATCCTGTCGTGCCGCCCACACATATATTGCAGGCATTAATCACCGCAGAGCCTCCCTGCGTTCCTGCACAATCCACCGGGATCGGAATGATGGAGATCGCATTCACTTTTGCATTGTTCAGTACCGCTGTGAATGTGATATTGACAAACCCGTCAGTAACTGCAACGTTGCTGATCGTTTCAATTACAGCCATTTCAGCGCCTCCTGCAGCCACCCATACGTCATAATTAGTGAGCGCCTGGATGCCTTCCAATGACACATTGAACAATCTTTTGCCGGGACCTCCATTTGCAGGCTGGCCGCCTGTCGCCCCGTAATACAGCTCCGCAAAATGGAGTTTGATATCGTAAGTTCCGTTATTCACCGGAATGGCATAGCTGAAAGAGCCGGCATAGCGCTCGGTTCTGTACAACTGATCGTCTCCGGTATTAAGAATATCCGGAATGCTGTTATTGGTGAATGCGAAGGTGGGTGATGAAAAGAAATTATCCGCCCTGAAGGTATCGCCTGCAAGCGAAATGTATTGAGTTGTGCTTCCGCAGTTGATGAATTTTGGGGCGGGGGCGTTCGGATCCGTGGCGCTAACCGTCAACGTGAAGGTTTGGCTGGCAACATTATTTACCGGCTGACCGTCATCCGCGAAAATGGAGAACTGCTGGCTGCCATAAGCATTGTTGATGGATGAGAACGAAACTTCGCCAGTGGAAGAGTTGATTGAAACGTTTGCAAAGTTTGCGGTCGGGGGCGATAATGAATAAACCACGGCCTGAGCAGTTTCATCAGAGGGAACCGCGTTTGGAGTCACCTGTACGCTTACCGGTGGAGAAAAGTTTTTCGCCAGCACAATATTGTTATTGAGCGTGAATGCCGGAGGATCATTTACCGGAGTAACATTCAGCGTGAACGATCGGGAGAATGTGCCAAACGGCTTGCCGTCATTGGCTATAACGCTAAACACCTGCGTGCCGTTTTTGTTGTTCATCTTGCTGATGGTGACGGTTCCGGTGGCTGGATTAATGGATACGCCTGCCACGCCTGATGAAGCGGGCGACAGCGTATATGTTACTGTTTCGCTTTCATTGCCGGGAAGCACCGGGTCCGGAATCACGCTGACCGTTGGTGTTGTTATAAAATCTTCATCAACAGTAATGCTGTTGGCGCTCAATGCGAATGTTGGCGGCTCGTTATCAGTATAAGGGATTACACAAATACCTGAAATCTTGGCTTTGTTCACCAATGCGGTGAAGGCGATATTGATGAAGCCGTCCGTGATCTGCAGGCTGTCGAACTCTTCGATGATTGCGCGTTCAGCTCCGCCTGCCTTGAAGAATATGTCATAGTTGGTTAATACTTGCGTTCCTTCCAGCGTCACATTGAATACCCTGCTGCCAATGCCTCCGCTGGGAGTGCCGCCTGCCGCGCCAAAATGCGTCTCGGCAAACAGCAGCTTCACTTTGTACAAACCGTTTGCAACGGGGATGTTGTATCCGAAGTTGGCGCTGTTGCGTTCAGATCTGTAGATAAAATCATCAAAAGTGTTCAGAATATCCGGTATCGTATTATTGGTAGCCGTGTATGCACCGCTGGTGAAATAGAAGTCAGAGCGGAAGGTGTCGCCAACCACTGACATGTACTGCGGACCTCCGCAATTCCAGCATATCGCTTTGCTGCGGCTTTCATTCACTGCCAGATAGAATGTTTTTGAAACGGTGTTATTCACAGCCTGCCCGTCATTGGCGGTGAGGGTGAAAGCCTGGAATCCGAAGGCATCAGGGATGGAAGTGATATCCACCTGACCGGTGCTGCTGTTAAGGGAGATATTCGCGAAGGGCACCGTGGATGGCGACAGCGCGTAAGTCACCGTTTGCCCCGCCTCGCCAGGCGCAACCGGGTCGGGTGTCACAATCACGCTTCTGGTTCCGGTGAAGTTTTTGGTTTCGGAAATATTTCCGCTGATGGCGAAGGACGGTGGATTGTTGGCATTTCCATCAGGGACAATGCAGATGCCTGAAATTTTCGCTTTATTGATAACTGAGTTGAATGAAATATTCACAAAGCCATCGCTTACAGCCACATTGCCGAACTCGCGCATGATCGCTTTTTCTGGTCCGTTCGCCTGCGCGAAAATGTCGAAATAACTCAATACCTGAACACCTTCGATGTTAACGTGGAATACTCTGCTTCCCGCTCCTCCCGTTGGGCTTCCGCCCGTTGCTCCAAAATATGTTTCTGCAAAATACAGCCGCACTTTGTACACCCCGTTTGTCACCGGAATATTATAGCTGAAAGCAGTTCCATTTCGCTCGGATTTGAAAATGAAATCATCGAACGTGTTTTGGAAGTCAGCGATTTCTTCATTCGTGTATGTGAACGTTCCGCTGGAAAAATTGAAATCAGGTTGGAATGTGTCGCCCTCGACAGAAATGTATTGCGAGCTGCCGCAATTAAAGCACAGCGCATTGCTGGTGGCGTTATTTACTGCGAGATAGAATTGTTTTGTTGCGAGATTGTTGGCGCTTTGCCCGTCATTCGCGGTGAGGGTGAAAATCTGGAAGCCTTTGGCATCGGGGACAGCGGTAACCGTCACCTGGCCGGTTGCGCTGCTGATGGAGACATTGGCAAACGAAACAGATGGCGGAGTTAATGAATACGTCACGGTTTGGCTTGCCTCGTTCGATGGGACGGGATCAGGAGTTACCGTTACGGTTCGGGTTCCGGAGAAATTCTTCAGCGCGGTGATGTTTCCGCTGATGTTAAACGCTGGAGCATCGTTTACGGCATTAACAGTTAGCGTAAAAGTTTGCGTGAAAATGTTATTGTTCGATTGGCCGTCATTTGCCGTTATTGTGAATTCCTGCGTTCCGAAGGCATTGGGTTTAGCGGTGAATGTAACATTACCCGTTGCTGAACTGAATGACACATTCGCAAAAGTGATTGAGGAAGGAGAGAGGCTGTAAGTTGAAACCTGGCTTTCTTCACCGGGCACGGGCGGCACCGGTGTCACGTTTACGACTTTTGGACCCGTAAAGTCTTCATCAACCGTTACATTGCCGCTGGTGTTGAATGCTGGCGGTGTATTTAATCCGGCAGTGAGCCAGCGGATGGCTGCGTCAAACAAGCTAAAGCCGTTGGATGTGAGTACGCCTGCGCCCAAATCATGCAGGAAGAACCCTACGCGCCTTGCGGGAGCTGTCAGTCCCTGCATGGATGCACCCTGATCATATCCGTAAATGGTGAAGTTGCTGGCGTTGCCGCTGCTGGCGGCAATTTTTATCGCGCTGCTGCTGACATGAGCGGAGTGAATGATGCTGCTGTTGGCGGAGTAAACGATCAGTTGCCCCAGCGGAAGCCCGGCAGCCATAGGATGAGCGTTATTGATAATTTGAATTTTTGTTGCGCTGGAAGCGGTGCTGGAACTGTTCGTAGTCATTTTCAGATCATCGGAAAGACCGGGCTCCCAATTCATCAGCGGCACGGCAACGTTGGTGAACTTGGTGTTGACGTCACCGGAGTTGACAGTGGAGGAAATCACGATTACTTCTTTTCCGGTGGCATTGCTTGCTTGTGAAGATGGAGCCTCAACAACCGTAACATCAAAACCTAACCCTTCAAGTCTTGTCTTAACGGCAAGGTCGGCAGTAGTGAGGTTGGCATTTCCGGCAACAAACAGCGCTTCGCCAATTGTTGTGTTGCCAATATTGGTAAAGGTGGTCGCCCAGCGCAGTGCCGCATCAAGCAAGGCAAGCCCGTCAGCGGTGAGGGCGTTGGCGCTGTTGTCATTGATAAAAAAGCCTACTCTTCTTGCAGGCGCATTCATATTGACCATCTGCGCGTTGTTATCGTACCCGAAAATTGTAATCTGTGTTGTGTCTGTGGTAGTCGTGGCAATAATAGTGGCTCCCGGTTCAGGTTTTGCCCACAGCATTTTATTCAAACCCGTATAAACGGTTTTGGCGCCATTCAGCAGGTTGCCGGCAAGCGGATGCGGTGCGCCTTTCAGATTGATCTGAGTGACGTTGCTTACTGTTCCAAAATTAGAAGTGCTGCCAACCGTCATCTGCAGGTCGTCCATCAGGTTAGGCTCGCAATTGATGACCGGCACATCGAGGTTGGTGAATTTTGTTCCTACATCACTAGAATTGACGGTTGCTGAAATGAAAATCAAATTCATCGCCTCGCCTGCCACCGTTGTTGACTGCGGACCAGACATAACGGTAACATCATACCCCAATTGAACAATCCTGTCGTGTATTGCGAGGTCGCTTGCATTCATCGCAGTGTTGCCGACAACAAACAATGCTTTAGGGGCACCGAATCCTTCATCTGTGATCCCGTTGCAGTTATTGTCAATGCCATCTTGCTGTTCAACTCCCGCAGGGCTGATCTGATTGTTGGAATCATCGCAATCTTTGCTGTTCAGCACATATCCGGCCGGTTGAATTACGGAGAGGACGTGATCATTAGGATTTCCGAACAAATCGCCATCGTTATCGGCATACCAGGCGACATCTATGCATGTAATTTGTGATGCAGCGGGCAGATCTGTTGTTGCCTGTTGCTGCGTAACAGGGTCTTTATAAAACATGAAGCGGTCGAGCATCACAAGATTGGCTCTCGCGGAAACATGAATTTCATAGGTGCCGGGAACATCAAAATCAACATAGACATCATGCGGATTTTCCTCCACTGCCGCTGTCTGGTAGGTCCACGTATTGGGATGGTTCTGGTAAATTTTAAACCAGCCGATTAAAGGTCCCTTGTCATAGCCGAGCTGAAATTTTCTCGCGCCACCGTGGGGGAATTTAATCCAGTAATCGTTATTGTAATTCGAGAGGGGACCGTTATTTCTTGCACGCTGCTGGAAGCGGTACCTTCCGGGATTGGTGATGTTAATTTTATAAACGAACATCTGATTGCCAGGATTATTGATGTACTCAGGTCCTTCATATCTCAAAAATCCTGTTCCTGTGTAGCCGGGAACATCAGTAACGAATTTCCAGTTTGCAGGACGGTTGGTTTCGCTTTCGCATTCCAATACCAGCAATCCGTCATGCTCTGTGGGATGCTCTTCGCAGGGAATGGTTAATACGCATTCACCGGTCATTGTAATGTCAACCGGTCCATTTGAACCGGTATGCTCAATGTGGATGGAAGCATTTTTCACGCCAAGCGACAAAGGCTCAAACTTCAGGTTCAAGCCAAATGAGTTGTTGGGAGCAATCGAAATAGGCAGATTGGGAAAGTTGGTGATCTTATAGTTGACTGTGTCGCTCACGGTGATTTCATCTACGATCAGCACCTGGTTGCCATCAGCATTGGAAAGATTGACAGTTGATGTTTTTGAATCAGCCAGTATCACAAGGCTGAAGTTTTTGTTGGTGGTGCTGGGCGTAATCTTTCCTTTCACGATTTCGGTTCCGGTCGGGGTGGTGGGATTGAAAAAGTAAAATACTTCCTGCGAGTTGATTTCATCGTTGCCCCTGATTTTGCTTCCTGCTGCAACATAAACGCTTCCGTTGGAAACAATCGCTTGCGTACCATGCCTTCCCTGGTTCAGCGAGGCTATTCCGCGCCAGGTTTCTGTGATCAAATTGAGCGCTTCCGTTTCGCTGTGTGCCGAGGCCTGCGATCCGCTTTCCCCGCCAATCACCAGTATTTCATTGCCTAATACCGCAACAGCGGCAGCGGCTCTTGGAGTGGGCAAATCACCGCCCGGTGAAGGCAGGGATGACCACGCGCTGTTGGAAATATTATATATGTCAACCTGCGGAACCGTGGCGTTGAAAGTGCTGCCGCCAAACCCCGTCCTTCTTCCTCCTATCGCATAAATTTTATCTTCCACAACCGCAACATTGAAATGGTCGCGTTCACGGGGGGCATCCGGAAGAGCCGTCCATGTGTTATTAATCGGATCATAAACATCCAGCCAGGGAACCCACCCGCTCTGGTGGCCATTTTGGATGCCGCACACCACGTAGATTTTGTTGTTATGCACAACGCATCCTGCCGAGCCGCGCCTTCTGCTGGCGGGAATCTCAGGTCCAACCGTCCACGTGTCGCCTACCGGATCGTAGATGTAAATGTTTGGCACGGGGACTTCATTGGGGAAACTGCCGGTGAATGCGCACATTATATAAATCAAACCATTGTATTCTACAGCCTGAAAATGGTGCAGCTCAACCGGGGGGGCGGACCGGCTTGACCAAATGTTGTTGACAGGATGATAGCATTGAACGGGCTTGATGCCTCTTCCGCCAAGCAGGTAGAACTGTTCGCCTGCGTGCACATAGGCGCACTCATGCCGCGCCATGGGCGCTGTTACGGAATTCACAGTGTGCCATCCTCCGGGAACGGTTGACTGATCGTAGTAAACCCTAATATAATCCCATGTTGCCGGAAATACGGCACCGGGTCCGTTTGATGAACTGATGATGCCCACGGCAAGCGCGCTTGGCGAAATCCAACCTGCCGGGATTGAAATGGCAGGCCCTGCGTTGATCACGTTTCCGCCATTGACGGAATAGCTCGGTTGAACCATCAAGGTGGCAGGATTGATGTTGAAGAAAAAATCTACATAGCTCGTATTCAAAATCGGAGCAGCATACACGGTGCCGACAGGAACGCCCGCAACTTCTTTCAGCACCTGAATACCGCCCGCGCCATTGTTGGAATGACAGATGATTCTGAGAAAGTTATCCTGGTCGCCCGTACCGATAAACATTCCCATTGACTGGTAATTCACAGGAGTGAAGCCCTGATAGGGTCCCATTACGCGTGTTTGCACGATGTAATTCCAACTGGTATTGCTCAGGTTGACGCCAAACTGGAAGGCGTTTTCCTGGCTATTACCCGCGGCAAATGCTTCGCCTTCCGAAACTTCGTCAACCGTGAATTTCAGCGCTGCGCCCCCAACGGTCATCCTTACCGGGTTATACAGATTTTTGTAATTCGTGACTCCGTTAATCATCAGTCCTGTGAATCCCCAGTTTTCAATGCCTCCGTCAACCGAATTGTCGAAATCAAGATTGAGGGGTATCGGAGTATTCATTCCATTTGAAGCATCCAGGGCAAATTTGTCATTCACATCATTGATGCCATCGTTATCATCGTCATTATCATTGATGTCCGAAACAAAATCATGATCGAAGTCCTGCGGAAGGCTTACCGGAGAACACCAGTCGGTTCCGCTGGCGGTTTCATCGCCATTCTTATAACCATCGCCATCGGTGTCAGCGAAAAAACTGTTGGGGTCGCCAACGCAGGAAGAAGCATCCGTTGGCTCGAAGATGGTGATGTTGCCGGATCCATAGGTCGCACACCAAATAGTTCCGGGGAAAATTTCTCCGTCACCCTGGGCAATGACATCAAGCGGTATTGCGCCAAAATTGGACGCAAGCACGCTTTGACCGCCTGATTCAACCGCGGTTCCGTCAGGCGTCAGGTTAAAGCGGTTCAACTTGCCGTTGAATGAAGCTGAAATGAGATCGCCTTTCATCGCATTGCTGAAGTTGGAGGCGGTGTATTCGCACAGGCCGTTCGTTGAAGAGCAGATAGATTCAATTTCACCGAATCTTCCTCCCTCAGCAACGTAAGCGCACTCGGCAGAATTTTCCATTCCGGGCGGAATCGGGGTTTGAGGATTTGTTGCGTTGAAAGTATTAGAGCGATTTCCACGGGTAGGATTGGGATGACCGGCATAGTGCCCCTGACCGGAAACGTGAATAAGAACATCGCAGTAAGTAACCCCCGGCTCGCTTTGTGTGTTGTCACATCCGGCTGGAGGACCTCCCCAGCCTGCATTCGGGCCATTATCAAAGCTGTACATCTCTCCTTGCTGCGAAATGACGATGTCATAATTATTCCTCCATCCCGGTGAATAAACCTGCACCGGCCCACCCGCCACAAGCATTGCCTGATTCTTGCCGTTATTGCCGCCAAAAGGGTCGCTTTCATCTTCGAAACCCGGAACGGCATTTACATTGGGTTTATCTTCATCATCCAGTGTCGGCAGGTCATAAGTAGCATTGCCGATGGCGTTCAGGTCAACCTTGAGAATAGCGGTGGAGTATGCATATTCGGGTGTCAGCAAAAAGTTGTTGGACGGAGCGCCCATGTTGGTATTGCTACCCTGCGCAACATAAAGCAGGTTATTAACTTCGTCAATCGCCAAGCCATTAAGCGAGTGGTTTTCTTCCGAGCGCGGCAAACCGCGAACGAGGTCCAATTTAACCCACTGCGAGCCATCCCAGCTAAGGCGGGATATTACTCCTGAATTGGTATCAAGATTCAGGTTGTTGGCGTTGAATCCTCCTCCGATACGGGGGTCACTGGAGGTAACGTATATGACCGGGTTCTGGGGGGTGCCGGTCACCAGAATACCGGTTACTTGCCTCGTGCTGATTGCCGGTTGCAGCGTTCCGTCATCATTATGATTAGGAATCTGCTGAATGAGATTAATCACTTCTGTTGAAGTCACTGCATAGTTATTCGGAGCATTTTTCACCACGGTGTAAATGACAATGATGCCATTCTGCTGGGCAACATACAGCCGTCCGTCAGGACCGAAATCAAGCGATGTCGGGTTTGCCAGCGTTTCACCGCTGAGGTTGCTGAAGTTGAAACTCACCGTCTGCGAATGCGATTGAATCGCAATCGCAGCCGAAAAAAAGAAGGTTAATAAAAATCCAAATGCAGTGTTCAGCGCAGGGATAGAGTGGGTCTTGCTCTCCATTTGTGGTTTGGGTTTGGGTTAATAAATTTTCTCGCTCCGGAAATGTTAAAGTGCAGAGCATATTTCCGAAAGCATCAGTAATGTAATTCAGGTTGCTGTTTCTGTCAATTATTTATCGGATTGCAACGCAGGTTTTGTTATTTTCAGCCATGGTAATCTGATTTGCGAACGGATGCCGTAAAAATCAACAGGATTCAATGGCAGCAAGCATTTCAAAGCAACGCTCGATAAGCAATTTTAAGCAAAAAGGAGGGTGAAAATCAGAAATTTATGGAAATGAATCGCCTGAAGCTGTTGCCAGCATTGACTCTCATTAATATTGCAATGGTGATGAATACGATTTTTCGGGATGCCGGTCAAATTCAAAAACCGCGGCTCCGGTAAAAAAAATCGTGCCTGATTTAGTCAGGGCAGTTCTAAAAATTGCTCTTGTATCGCCCTATCCCTTCCCACTCCGGAAGGAGAGGGAGTGAATGGCGGAATTATTAAAACTGCCCTTAATTATTTTTTTGATTTAGGAGATGCCGGTGAGTCTTCAGACAATATCGCCCGCCTGTTGATGCTTTCTTCAAGAGATATGAAAGTTTCGGTGCGTTCAATTCCGTCTATCTTCTGAATTTTATCATGCAGCACCTGCCGAAGGTGCTGAGTATCACGGCACAGGATTTTAACGAACATGCTGTAATTGCCGGTAGTGTAGTTCAACTCGATAATTTCGGGTATCTTCTTCAGTTGCGAAGCCACTTTATCGTACATGGAGTTCTTTTCAAGATAAACCCCCAGGAAAGCCTTTACGTCATAACCCAGCTTGGAGTAATCAAGTTGTATTTGCGACCCGTTCACAATGCCAATCTCTTTCAATTTGTTCATCCGCACATGCACCGTGCCGGGAGAAACGAAAATTTTTTTGGCGATTTCCGTATAGGGCATCATGGCATCCTGAGTAAGGAAGGATAGAATCTGCAGGTCGGTCTTGTCAATTTGGGAATTTTCAGGCATATGAAATAATAGTTTTTGAATAATCGGCAATCAAAATTAGCTTTTTTTGAATAAAATGCAAATTTCCATCATTTTCAGTAACTTTCTTGTAATTTCCGTATAAGCATCATATCTTTGTCCACAAGTTCTTTAAATCTTGTTAGGTGATGAAACTGGCAGCCATACCCTCCTGTCTCGGGGGTGGGGGTCCAGGGATAAACACAGCATAATTCTTTCAGCAATGAAAGGATGGGGTTGACCACCTTGTTTACATGCGCAAAAGCAAGCGAACAATCTTTGTGCTGCGGCTAACCTCCCCGTGAAGGTTCGACTCCTTCCCTAACAGCGGTTGATGTTAAGGCCCTGATTCAGCAATGGATCAGGGCTTTTTCGTTTAATCGGACATGATGTTCGCTTTTGGTTTTCTCAATTTTTTGCCTCAACTTAACCGTATTCTCAGGAGATTATCAATCTTTAAATTCTATACAATGAAGGCAAATCTCGTTTTCGCGCTGCTGTTTTTCTCGAGGTGTTTAATTGGACATTCCCAAAGCACATTGTACTTTGAGGCTTTCGACAATGGGGTGATGACGTTTGATCTGAACAGCGCTGACATGGGTTCGGTGGGAACAGCGGGCGCCAACAAATTCGTCATCAACGATAACTATGCCGGTGGAAGCGGAACTACCACCTGTATTTTTCCGGTGTCTTTTAATGTACCCGCCACCGCCAGCCAGCCTGCCGGAATATCGGGCAGCCCTGCAAGCAACTATCTTCATACGTTGAGCAATATTGCGGAAAATGCTTCTATTTATAATTGCTGCTTCCTCGCGGCTGATGGCATTTGCTCCAATGCTGAGAATTATTTCTCAAAAATGAACACCGACATCAGCACAATAGGGTACACCGGAGTTTCACTCGCCTTTTGGTGGATTTGCCAGGGAGGCAACAACAGTTACGGTGAAGTTTATTACAGTTTGGACGGAGGAAATTCATGGAATTTACTCGGCTCACCGGTAGCGCAATACAGGAATCAAAGCAATTGGGCGCAGGTGACTGTTTCAAATGCTTTATTTGACAACCAAGCCGCCCTGCGTTTCGGATTTCGATTTGTAAATCAGTTGGCGGGGCTTTCCATTGCATCCGATCCCGGTTTCGGAATTGATGACATCCGGATTACCGGAACCTTGCCCGCGCAACCGGCACTTTCCACCGGCACCGCAACAGGAAATCCGTGGTGCCCCGGAGAAAATATTACTGTGGAATTCACTGCAACAGGCGCTTTTAATCCGGGAAATGTCTTCACTGCGGAGATGTCCGACCTGTCAGGCAGCTTCGCTAATCCAGTCGTAATCGGCTCGCTGGCGGGCGATACATCCGGAATTATCAATGCAGCAATTCCATCATCTGTCCAGATCGGCACGGGCTATCGCTTCCGCGTTGTTTCTTCAAACCCCGCGCTTGTCGCGGACGATAATGGAGCGGATATGACGGTCGCTTCGGCACCGGTGGCATCGCTGGGCATTTTGGAGAATGTGTGCCTGCATGATGCTCCTTTCCCGATGTACGGAGGCTTGCCGGCAGGCGGGAGTTACATTGGCGCGGGCATCACCAGCAATATCTTTGATCCGCAGGCTGCGGGCATGGGCACCTTCCAAATTATATACACTTTTACTGATTTAACATCATGCAGCGACACGGGCTTCAGTAAAATAACGGTTAACCCGGTTCCCGAAGCAAGTTTCAGCGGGTTGAATCCTGAATATTGCAGCAATGACAGTCCGGTGAATCTTGCCGGTTCGCCCCCGGGCGGCACATTTTCGGGAAGCGGCATCAGCGGCAATGTGTTCGACCCTTCCGCCTCAGGCACCGGACCCGTTGATGTGATATACGTCTATATCAACCAGCAAAATTGCGCGGATACTTTTTCGCAAATCACCGCAGTGAATTTGTGCGATGGAATCCTCAATCAAAACGCGGGGATATTTTTTTCAATTTATCCGTTGGGCAGCGAAGTGGTGGTGGAGTTTTCATCGTTGGAAAACCAAAACATTGAAATCGAAACTTTGAATTTATGGGGACAGACGTTATGGGCTGAAAAATATCAGATATCAAACGGACTTTATAATTTCAGGATAGCTCGCTTTCCGGGAGGCGTGAATCTGATTCGGTTAAAGACAGCGCAAGGCGAGTTCGTAAAAAAAATAGCTGCTGCGGGATTGCGCTAATTCACCGGACTCAGCGGGCTGGGGTTGAACTTAGGGCAATACCTGTTATACTTCTTGCTGATGTTTTTAGTCGCCAGGACTACGGTGGCCGATAGTTCCAATGCTCCCCAGGTGGAAAGATTCAACCCGCCAATCGTGAAATCATAACTCACTCCCACTTGGTAGCGCGTATCGCTTTGTGAAAATTTTCCGGTGTGACCGATAGCGAAAATCAGGCTCTTGGTGTTCTTGAAGTCATTGAGTTTGGGGTTGCGGAAATAAAATCCGAGATATAAGGGTTTGGTGAAATAGAACCGCGAGAAAGCGCCTTTGAACGGATGCCGCTTCACGACATAGATGTTGAACCCGTAGGTAAAAGCCCGGAAATCGTCCTGTTTCTCAAAAAGCAGTTTCGGGTTGAAATAGAATTTGTTTTTTGACAGCGGGAAGCTCGTGTTGTACATCGCTGTGAACTTCATCGGCAGTGGCGACTCGATTTCATTCAGCGACACATCCGGTCGCACCAGATGCGCCACGGCAAAGCTGAGTTCATTCGTCCATTTCTGTTCGTCAGGTTTGCTTTGGAACACATTAAATCCGAACGTCATGCCTGCGTCAATGTCAAGGTAAACCTTCTTGCCGTCATTCTGCTGAGCGAAAGCGGACGGTGTGCTCAGGTAGCCGCGCTCCGGGTCAACCTGATCGGAGAACACCAGGCGGCTCCAGTCAATCTTCAGTTGGTTGATATAAATCTTGGTGCCGATGCTCATGAAATAATTATTATGTTTTGTAGGCATTCTCCATGAATAGATAAAGCCGCCCGAAGTATGCCGCAGATATCCTTCCCCTTTGAAATTCTGATAAACAAAAGCACCCAGCCCGCCAATCAGCGCATTGCTGAATTGCTTGTCGGCATAGAAATTATATGTTGAGAGCGGTCCCGGGAATTTCATGCCGGGCACGTTAAGCCATAAATTCCGATAATTAATCCCGAAACGCAAATCAGTGACGCTGCCTGCGTAAGCGGGATTGTAGTAGAGCGGATTCATCTCGAATTGGGAGAAGTTAGGGTCTTGAGAATAGACGTTAGATGTTAGACATGAGATGAGAGATGTAAGACAGAGAATAAAAGCCGCCCACGGTTTCGAGTTACGGGTTTGCGGGTTGTGGGTTGATTCCTCGCAACTCGTAACTCGCAACCCGCAAACTCGCAAACTGCTTTTTATCTTATATCTCATGTATCTCATGTCTAACATCTATCGTCTTGCGCCTCAGTTAACTGTTTGGTTGTTACTCCATAGATTTCCGAAAGGTCAGAATCAATGATTACCCTCTCATTGCGGATGAGCAGAATGGTATCCTGGATTTTCTCTACCGGAACCAACACTTTGTTTTTCATAATCTTTTAATTAAAAAGGTGGTGCCAATTTGGTACTACCTTTTTCACTTTAATGTTCTCACGTAATCACACTGAATAACCTCGCCTTCTTTCAATCCTCAAGGTGGTGCCAATTTGGTACCACCTGCCATCATTAATATAATAATATCATAATTCTCAAATAAGTCACCTCATCACCTCAGCACCTCAGCAACGTCACACTCCCAATCCTCCTGATCCGGTCATCGTAAGGCTTCCCTTCCCACACTGAACTGTTCATGAACGTGGCTTCAGTCTTCCACGTACACGCCCTGTTGCAGCAGCACGCCTGTGTTCATGTGTGTGTGCCGTTCCGGAGGTTGTCTCATCTTCCTTCAGCATCTTTTTCATGTGTTCTTTCAATTCCGGCAGATTATGTTTTATAGCTGGCCACTCTTCATTGGCGTCAATCCCGAAATAATCATGCGCTAAGAAATTTCTAAAGCCGCTGATGCCTTTCCAGTCAATAAAATTGTTTTTGTCTTTCACCTCATCGGAAATCCGCTTGCAGGCTTCGGCTATCACTAGAAAATTCATCAGCGTTGCATCATAGGTCTCCTGTCTTTCATACAACTCGTCAGCCGTTGAAATGCCCTTCACGTAGCCTTTAATCTTCTCGATAGCCGTCAAGCAATCATGAATGTTGGCTTTATCCTTTTCAAGCATAAGCGGCAGCGTTCAGGATTTTTTCCTTATAGTAAGGCTTCAAGTATTTCGGATTCGCCAAATCAACATCGCGTCCCAATTGCTGGCGCAGAAACTCACGCAGTTGCCGTTTGATATTGAAAATATTCAGATCACCCCCTTCAAATTCAACCAGCAAGTCAATGTCGCTGTTTTCCGTTGCGGCATCGGCTGCAAACGAACCGAATAAGCCGATACGAACCACGTGAAATTTGTCACGCAGCAAGGGCTTCTTAGTTTTTAGAAAAGAAAGTATTTCTTGCCGTGTCATGTTTTAAAAAATTTACTGCTCTAATTTACCTAAAAAAATTCTCATGTTTAACATCTAAAATCTACCTCAGCAACGTCACACTCCCAATCCTCCTGATCCGGTCATCGTAAGGCTTTCCTTCCCACACTGAACTGTTCATAAACGAGGTTTCAATCTTCCACACGTACACATCCTGCGGAAGCAGCAAGCCGGTTTTCATATGCCTTCCGTCCCAGCCTTTGGCAGGTTGCCCGTCAGGAGTCAGCTCATAAGTTTCCCACAGCAACTCGCCCCACGTATTGTAAATATGTAAATGATAATCCTGGAGACACTGTCCTGCGGGTTTGAACTGGCGCACCTTTTCATCACCGAACTCGGGACTGAATGCATTCGGCACATACAATCCTTTTTCGAGGAAGTCAACCGTCACAGGCTTGCTCACGCTGGATTTGCAGCCAAATTCATTTTCTGTGACTAGCACAACTTCATAGCTTCCTGATGTCGTATAGACGTGCCGTGGGGAATCTGCTTCAACAGCTATTGTGTTATCGCCAAAATTCCAGATGTTATTTATCGAACCTTGAGAATAGTTGGTGAAGGCAACTTCCGCGCCATCACAGCCCGATGAGGGTTCATCAAACTGAAAGTCACTGACCGGCAGCGGGCGCACATGCACCATTGCGGAATCCTTGCCGAAGCTGCACGAATCTTGTGAATAAACATATTGATGAATCAAATACGTGCCGGTGTCCGGAAAGCTGAATTTTATTTCTTCCGATGAATTGGAATTCGGAAAAACACTGCCCGTGCCGAGGTCATAAAAGAAGAAGGCGCCTCCGGATGATGCATTCGTCAGCGTGAACTCTGCGCCAAGGCAGGCATCATTCGGGCTGAGGCTGATACCGGGCTTCACGGTGTTCGGATAAACCGTTATGGGAATTTGCCCGGGTACGGAGTTGCAGGTTGAACCGGCAGCATGGTAACTAACGGTGTAAGTAATGTCATCTCCAGAACTGTTGGTGAAAGCGTGATTGAAAAACGATTCTGATGTCGGGATGGTTTCCGAAGTGCCGTCACCATAATCAATATGCAGCGAATCAAACACCGTGTTGACGGGGGTGGTAAAAGTGACCTGCGTGCTTCCGCAGCCCGGACTGAAATCAGCAGTTAAGATTGCAGGCGGGGTATTCCGCACTTTCACCGTATCAACATGCTTTCCAAAGTTTTGGCACGTGTGGCTGTAAACATAAAACTCGACTACATAAGATGTATCCACTCCATTCGCACCGGCATTATAAATGATGTGGTCGGGAGGAATCGGATCGAACGTGGTATCTCCATTGCCGAAAATCCACATATATCGCAAGCCCGTCCAATCAGGAGGCAGCAACGGATAAAATGAAACATCGAGCGGGGCGCAGCCTTCCTTCGGGTTGAACGTGAAGTATGCATTGGGAGGCTCAGGTACGCGCACGCTGCTTGTCGAACTGTCAACACAGCCGAACTGTGTTTCGGCAACGAGCGTGATTTGATAAACACCGACATTGGAATAAGAATGAGTCGGATTAACTCCCGTGCCTGTGGCGCCATCGCCAAAATCCCAGTTGTAGTTGAGCGCATCAACCGTGGTGAGATAAATCTGCAAGGCGCTGTCGGGACAGATCATGCTGTCATGGGTGAACGACACGGTTGGCAGAGGATGAATTACAACCGAAAGATTCACTTCGTCATTGCAGCCCTCAGAATTCGCCACTGCAAGTGTTACCGTATAGGTTCCGCTGGTATAAACATGCAATGGATTTTGCGTGGTGCTGGTCATGCCGTCACCAAAATCCCAATCCCATGAAGAGAGCGATCCTGAATTTGCAATGCTGGCGTCAGTGAAAAAAGTTGTATCGCCAATACAGGTAATATTGAAAGTGGCGTCCGGTGTCGGAAGCGGATTAATTGTAATAATCACGCTGTCACGCGTGGCGCAGGTTCCAGTTCCATATTCATAAAATAATTTGCTGCTGCCTACGCCCGCCAGTGACGGATTGAATAATCCGGAGGCGGCATTCTCAATTCCATTGCCTGACCAGGTTCCTCCGCTGGCTGGAGTGAATCCTGTAAGTATCGCGGGCGCATCATCCACGCAAAATGATTTGTCGGGACCGGCAACTGCAAACACCGGATCAATCACCTTTATAGTTGCATTATCAGAATTCGAGCAGGTATTTGTATCCGTGAAACTGTAAGACACAATATAGTTGCCCGTATCAGCCGCATTTCCGCTTGGGGTGAATAAGCCGCTTTGCGTGATGAAATTTCCTGACCATGTTCCTCCGTTGGGAGCCGCGTTAAGCTGAGTTGAATATGCAGATTGATTGCAAACTGTTTGGTCAGGTCCTGCATTTACGGGAGGGAGCGGATGAACAGTCACGGTGCTGATAATCGTGTCAGAGCATCCTGTTGCTGCAGTTGTGCCGATTATCATATATGCTGTTGTTGCTGAAGGGAAAGCCAATGCCGATGAACCGCCAATTATGCTCAATTCGTTCATCGGGCTCCATGCATAATTATCCGCGCCCAACACAGTGAGAATAGCAGTATCCCGGTAACAAATTTCCGGTGAGTTGACGGATAACGTTGGTTGGGCGTTTACCGTTGCCGTGGTCACATCATTGGTCTGGCATGTGCCCGTGCCGTATGAGTACGACAAGATGTGCTGACCAACTCCTGCCGTGAAGGGATAAAATACATTTGCAATCACCGTAGTCCCGCTCCACGTTCCGCCCGCAGGAGTTGCACCCACACTGTCCAGGTCAACTGCCGCGCCTGTGATGCAAATTGCAACATCAGGACCCGCATCAGCAAGTTGAGGGTCAACCACCGTGACATGAGCCGTGTCGCGGTTGGTGCAGTTGTTCCCATCGGTTATAGAATATAGCAGCGGCCAAATTCCCACTCCGGCTTGTGATGGCGTAAAAATTCCTGTTAGAGAAATTCCGTTTCCGCTCCACGTACCGTTTGCCGGGATTCCGGTGAGAGTCACTGACGTATTGGTGTTGCAGAACTGCTGGTCAGGTCCCGCGTCCACGACCGGCAGGGGATTCACGAACACTGTTGAGGTGCCGGTATTCACACAGGCATTCGCATCAGTTCCTCTCACTGTGTAAGTTGTGGTAACGATCGGAGAAGCCGTCACCGTTGCTCCAACCGAATCACTCAATCCCGTTATTGGATTCCAACTGAAATTCACAGCGCCATTCGCCACAAGTGAAGCGGAATTTCCAACGCAAATGGTAGGAGAGTTTATGGTGATAATCGGAAGCGGATTCACGGTGGCAATCACCGTGTCCATTGACAAACATGTTCCGGTTCCAATAGAATAAATAAGAGTGCTCTGCCCGGTTGATGCGCTTGCAGGATCAAAGAAATTATTTGCAACCCCATTTCCGCTCCACGTTCCACCTGTTGGAGTTGGATTATTTTGCATATTCAAATCCACCGGACTTGCATCAATGCACAATGGAAAATCATTTCCGGCATTCGCAATGGTTGGAACTATTACGTTCATCACAGCAGTATCGCTGTTCGAGCAACTGTTTCCATCGGTGAAACTGTAAGTGAGAGTATGCGAACCGACACCGGCTGTTAACGGATTGAAACTTCCGTTGGAAGAAACTCCCGTTCCGCTCCACGTTCCATTTGCGGGGGTACCGGACAATTGCACGGGAATATTCTGCTCGCAGAATTGCTGGTCGGGGCCGGCATCTACGGATGGCAACGGATTGACAGATACGATCGAGGTTGAATTGTTCACGCAACCGTTACCATCCGTGCCACGCACGTTGTAGGTAGTGGTGATGACGGGCGAAGCAACAACTGTTGATCCAACCGAATCACTCAATCCCGTTACTGGATTCCAACTGAAATTCACAGCGCCATTCGCAGTAAGAGTAGCGGAATTTCCAATGCAGATTGTCGGTGAGTTCACTGTAATTATTGGGAGCAGGTTCACAGTAGCAACTACTGTGTCCATTGACAGACATGTTCCGGTTCCGATAGAGTAAACCAAAGTGTTTTGTCCGACCACAGCATTCGCAGCAGTGAATAAATTATTTACAACCCCGTTTCCGCTCCACGTTCCACCTGTTGGAGTTGGATTATTTTGCATATTCAAATCCACCGGACTTGCATCAATGCACAATGGAAAATCATTTCCGGCATTCGCAATGGTTGGAACTATTACGTTCATCACAGCAGTATCGCTGTTCGAGCAACTGTTTCCATCGGTGAAACTGTAAGTGAGAGTATGCGAACCGACACCGGCTGTTAACGGATTGAAACTTCCGTTGGAAGAAACTCCCGTTCCGCTCCACGTTCCATTTGCGGGGGTACCGGACAATTGCACGGGAATATTCTGCTCGCAGAATTGCTGGTCGGGGCCGGCATCTACGGATGGCAACGGATTGACAGATACGATCGAGGTTGAATTGTTCACGCAACCGTTACCATCCGTGCCACGCACGTTGTAGGTAGTGGTGATGACGGGCGAAGCAACAACTGTTGATCCAACCGAATCACTCAATCCCGTTACTGGATTCCAACTGAAATTCACCGCCCCATTCGCGGAAAGTGAAGCGGAATTTCCAACGCAAATTGTCGGTGAGTTAACCGCGATGGTTGGAAGCGGATTCACAGCGGCAAATATGGTGTCCATTGATAAACAGGTTCCTGCTCCAATTGCATAAACCAATATGTTTTGCCCAATCGAAGCATTCGCAGCCGTGAAAAAATTATTTGCGACACCGGCACCGCTCCACGTTCCACCCGAGGGAGCTGGGTTATTTTGTATATTCAAATCAATCGGATTGGCATCCACGCATAAGGGAAAATCATTTCCGGCATTCGCCACGGTAGGCACAATCACGTTCATCACTGCTGCATCATTGTTGGAACAATTATTTCCATCGGTAAAACTGTAAGTGAGGGTATGTGAGCCGACACCGGCTGTTAACGGATTGAAACTTCCGTTGGAAGAAACTCCCGTTCCGCTCCACGTTCCATTTGCGGGGGTACCGGACAATTGCACGGGAATATTCTGCTCGCAGAATTGCTGGTCGGGGCCGGCATCTACGGATGGCAACGGATTGACAGATACGATCGAGGTTGAATTGTTCACGCAACCGTTACCATCCGTGCCGCGCACGTTGTAGGTAGTGGTGATGACAGGCGAAGCAACAACTGTTGATCCAACGGAATCGCTTAATCCCGTTGCCGGATTCCAACTGAAATTCACCGCGCCATTCGCCACAAGTGAAGCGGAATTTCCAACGCAAATGGTCGGAGAGTTCACGGTAATAATTGGAAGCGGATTCACCGTAGCAATCACTGTGTCAATTGACAAACATGTTCCGGTTCCAATAGAATAAATAAGAACGCTCTGTCCGGTTGATGCGCTTGAAGGATCAAAGAAATTATTTGCAACCCCGTTTCCGCTCCATATCCCTCCGGATGGAGTTGGATTATTTTGCATATTCAAATCCACCGGGCTGGCATCAACACACACTGGAAAATCATTTCCGGCATTAGCAATGGTCGGAACTATGACATTCATCACAGCAGTGTCGCTGTTCGAGCAACTGTTTCCATCGGTGAAGATGTAAGTCAACTGATGTGTTCCAACTCCTGCGGTGAATGGATTGAAACTGCCGGTTGGTGTGATGCCATTTCCGCTCCACGTTCCATTAGCAGGTGTTCCCGTCAATTGCACCGGAATATTCTGTTCGCATAATTGCTGGTCAGGTCCGGCATCAACGCCTGGAAGCGGATGAACGGTAACGGTTGATGTTGCAACATTCACGCAGTTGTTCCCGTCAGTTCCTGTCACATTATATGCAATTGTGTTGGTTGGATTCGCGGTTACCGTTGCTCCTATCGTTGCGTTCAATCCCGTTGCAGGCGACCAGCTATATGTATTGGCGCCATTTGCATTTAAAATTGCCGAGTTGCCAAAGCAAATCGCTGGAGAATTGACCGTTACAACCGGCAGCGCGTTTACGGTTATGATGATGGTATCAGCGGCAAGGCAAGTTCCGGTTCCGAAACTGTAGATGATGTCGTTCTGACCAATATTTGCATTAGCAGGATTAAACATACTTCCATTCACGCTGTTGCCGCTCCAATTTCCACCCGGTGGAGTGGGGTTATTCTGTGCGTTCAAATCCACAACTGAGGCATCATGGCAAAGCGTAAGGTTATTTCCTGCCATAGGAACAGTAAGTGTAGTCACTATCACATTTATAGCATCGCTGTTTGAGCAGCCATTATTGTCAGTGAAACTGTAAGTCAAAAGATGCGTTCCCGTTCCTGCGATTCCCGGATTGAAGCTTCCCGATGGCGCAACGCCTGTGCCGCTCCACGTTCCATTGCCAGGGGTTCCGGTCAACTGCACAATTGTATTTTGAAAGCAATATGTTTGATCGGGCCCCGCATCAATGACCGGTAATGGATTTACTGTGACGGATGAAGTCGCTGTATTCGTGCAGCCATTACCGTCCGTTCCGGTTACTGTATAAGAGATGTTGCCTGCTGGTGTTGCTGTCACGCTGGCTCCTGTTGTTGCGCTCAACCCTGTCGCAGGCGACCAGGAGTATGTATCTGCTCCGTTTGCGCTCAGGATAACGGAATTTCCGGCACAAACCGAAGATGAATTCACGGTGATATCCGGTTGAGGATTTACGGTAATCACAATTATATCACTCACCTGGCAGGTGCCGGTTCCGCTCGTGTAGGTGATGGAGTTGTCCCCGTCTAATGCAAGCGCGGGACTGAATGTATTTAAAACAACTCCAATGCCGCTCCATGTTCCTCCGGTCGGTGACGGGTTGTTGTGGGAATCGAGATCAATTGCGGAAGCATCCCTGCAAATTCCAAAATCATTTCCTGCATTGATGGAAGGAGGTGGAGTTATGGTGATAGTCACATCATCAGTTCCCGAGCAGCCGCTGACATTCGTGTAATTATAAGTTAATGTGTGTGTGCCGGTTCCGGCTGCCTGCGGATTGAAACTTCCGCTGGAGCTTACTCCTGTTCCGCTCCAGGCTCCGCCATTCGGTGTTGCGGTTAATTGCACGGGAATGTTCTGGTTGCAGAACGTCTGGTCCGGACCTGCGTCCACTGTCGGGTTGGTGGTGATCGTCACGACCGCGGTGGCTGTATTCGTGCAGCCGTTGCCATCGGTTCCCGTAACCGTGTATGTTGTTGAACTGGATGGTGATGCGGTCACCGTGGCACCGGTGGTCGCGCTCAATCCTGTTGTGGGCGACCAGCTATAAGTGTCAGCTCCGCCTGCATTGAGCGTGATGGAACTACCTGTGCAAATCGTTCCGGAATTCACTGTGACAATTGGACGCTGATTAACGGTTACCGTTGTTTGAGCAGTTTGCGAACAGCCGTTGGTTGTTCCCGTGACGAAATAAATTGTTGTGGAACTCGGACCGGCAGTCACAGATTGTCCTGATGTTGAACTCAACCCCAAAGCGGGCGACCATGAATAGGTATCCGCACCGCCCGCGCTCAAAGTGACCGAACCTCCATCACAGATTGCTTGCGGAGTGTTCACGGTTACGTTCGGCAAAGGATTCACGGTAATTGTGGTTGTTGCAGTATTGGAACATCCCTGGGCATCTGTTCCGGTTACGGAATAAGTTATTGTGGAAGTTGGAGTTGCAGTTACAGTTCCTCCCGTGTTTGCACTCAATCCTGTTGCAGGCGACCATGAATAGTTCATGCCTCCGGTTGCAATCAGCACGGTGGATTGTCCTGCGCAAATGGCAGGTGGCTGAGCAACGG
>CAZCXH010000026.1:37150-41164 GCA_964502525.1 uncultured Chitinophagaceae bacterium | reverse complement strand
AGGGGGTGGGTCAATTTGCTCCGGAATGGGTGGGTCAGTTTGTCCGGAATTTGCATATCCGCTGGTTTGTCCTTTTGTTGCTCTTGTTTCCATTGTTGGTATCCTTTCATGAGCATGTCGGTTATTTGTTTTTCTTCCATGATTTGGATTTTTTTAGGAGTGAATTGATGCACCTATTATACTTTGCGGCATAATGCGTTTGATACTACGCTACTGACAAAGAAAAACAGGAGTAAATTGGCCTACCGCACCAATGTAACATTCCCATTCTTAATGAGAATCTCCCCATCCCGGTTGAGCGCCTTGATGATATAGGCATAGACGCCAATATCCTGCGGCACACCGTAAACGGTTCCGTCCCATCCCCGCCTGATGTCATCTGTCTCAAACACTACCTGCCCCCAGCGGTTGAATATCTTGAAGAAGTCAATCTGCTGAACATTCAGCGTCTTGAGAATCCGGTAAATGTCATTCACCCCGTCATTATTCGGAGAAAATGCTGTGGGGATGGCGATAAGGTTCACAACCTCTACAGTAATCGTCACGTCATCTGTTCTCTTGCAATTATACCCGGAGATGCTGTTGAGCACATAAGTGGTAGTATTGAACGGGCTGGCAGGTGTGGTAAGCGAATTGGGATTTTCCAACCCATCGGGAGGCTCCCAGTAATTGTTCACTCCCGTAGCTGTTCCGTTGATCGTTACAAACTCATCCCTCACAATAGTGGTATCAATTCCCGCGTCAACCACCGGCAGCGGACGGATGATAACGTCAACATATCCTGTATCTGCAAAGCAATCGTTGGAAATGATGACTGTATAGGTGGTGTTGGTATTTGGAAAAACAGTATAATCGGAACCGGTGCTATCAAGAATTCCACCGGAAGGCGACCAGTCGTAATAAATTCCACCGCTTGCTGTTAACGTCACCGAATCGCCCTCGCATAAATCCGCGGTGGAAGAAAGTGTAAGACTGATCGGATGCTGCACGGCTATTGTCACCGTGTCGTGATTTTCACATCCGAACAAATTGAATGAGGTAAGGGAAAAAGTAGTAGTGTCGGCAATGAGCACATTCGGATCAGCTATAACGGAATCACTCACGAGATGCCCGGGATGCCAGGTAAAACTCACCCCTCCCGAACCATTCAGTTGGTAACTCGCGCCTTCGCAGATGTAAGTGTCGCTGCCTGCGTTGGTTCCCGGCAGCGGATTCACCGTAATGCTGACGTCATCCGTGTCCGTGCAGGAGTTACTGTCGGTAACCGTAACGGTATATGCCGTTGTGAAAAAAGGCGTGGCAATAGCGTTGGGATCAGCGACAGAACTTAATCCTGTGGAAGGTTGCCATAGATAAGCAACTCCACCCGAAGCATGAAGAGTAACGCTTTCACCGATGCAGATAGCAGTGTCTGGCCTCACAACGACAACCGGCAGGGGATGAACGGTGACCGTTTGCTCAATGGTGTCAGCGCATCCGAAAGCGGAAGCTACAATCAGCCTGACACTAAACGTAGTGAGGTTAGTGAATGTTTGCGAAAAATTTTGCAAGAGGCTGATGACATTATTGTCGAAAGACCAAGTCCATGATGTGACATTACCCGAACTGATGGTGGATCCATCGGTGAATACAACAGGAGTGTTGAGGCAGGGCGGAGTGAAAGTGAAATCCGCCTCCGGCATGGGATGAACGGTAACGTTTTTTGAACGCGAATCACTGCATCCCTTTGTATTCGTTGCATAAAGCGTGACCGCGTAGCTGCCCGCGCTTTGAAAGAGATGAGTGGGATGCTGGTTGGCGCTGAGGACGCCATCTCCGAAATCCCACGCCCATGAATCAATGCTGCCGTAAGTTGTGGAGCTCCGGTCTGTAAATGTTACCGTTTCGTTGGCGCACCCGGCAACAAAATCAAAATTTGCGCTGAACGTTGGATAAATCTTCACCAGCACTGCCGTGGTGTCTGCGCAGTTGTAACCCGGATTCACGATGAGTTGCACCCGGTAAACACCGGAATCAGGATAGGTGTAAGATGGCTCAAATTGACTTGACGAATCGGCATTGGTTGTTAAATCGCCAAAATCCCATTTGTAGTAGGTGCCATTGACGCTTTGGTTGATGAACTGCACGAACAATCCCTGGCACTGGTAAACGAACACTCCCGCAGTATTGGTCGCAGCCGCGCCAATGGTATCCACCACAGGCACGATCGCTCGTACGTCCTGCGAACACTGCACCACGTTAAACTGGAAGTCGCGCTTTGTTTCACCGATCAAAACACCATTACGGTATTCATTCACACACACGCCTACCACGTATTGACCAATGCGGTCGGGAACACCGGTGAGAAAACCCGTCTGTGAGTTAATTGACAACGGAGGCGCGCCACCCAGCGGATTGGAAGCGCTGAAAGGGCTGCGGTAAATCACATTTCCGAAGGGTGTTAAAAACGCCTCGGGGTAGGGCTGCGGAAAAACAGAATCGGCACCATCATAAGGCTGACAGAGCGAATACACCAATTGGTCGCCATCAGGGTCAACGGCTTTGTGGTCGAAATTAACGGGGGCATTGGCGCAGATCACGATAGGAGGAAAATCAACAAAGTACGGACTGCTGTTGCAAGTGGCAACGGTTTGGTCGGGAATGTGAGTAACATAAGTGGCGCCCACAGCTCCCGGTGTGAAAATATTTTGGATCGTAGCGTTGCGGCAGCAGCGGATGTAAACAATGTCATATCCTCCCGAAATCGGAGGCAGGTTTTTCGTGAACTCATAAATCCCTTCTTCCACGCAGATATTGGCGGGCGCCTGCAGGCACGGGTCGCGCGTTTCGGGCGGTATGGTGTCGGGACCGGACGTGAGGTAGGCTTCCACTACTTCCAGCAAGGTGGCGCTGGCATCATAGATTGCAATGTATGCAGGCTCATCAAACCAGGCTACGTTCGGGCCTGATGAGTAGCAGTCGCGGTAAATCTTGAGCGTGATCTTGTAATCGTTATTGCCGAGACATTCATAATATAAGTCCCCGCCAACAATGTGAGCAGCGCGTACCGTCAGCATTGTGCTGCTGCAGATCAAAAGAGGGAGGAGGATTCTTAACATAGCGTGGTAATGAAACCTGACAGGTTTTTAAAACCTGTCAGGTCTGTCCGGTCTTGACACTCAAATTAGCAAATTTCGCAACGATTTCTAAAGTTTTCTCAGGTTCTTCGATCATGCCCATGTGCACGGCATCTTCCAGCAGGTGAACTTCGGCAATTTCTGGAAAGCGGTATTGTTTCTTGTAAGGAAATCTGTTACTCCTTCTGCTCCAGCACAACAAACCGCTTCCTGTGTGCTTCTCCATTGATGCGCAGTTGGAGAATGTACATTCCTGCTTCCAGCGTCATGTTCAGGGAAATGGTGTTGCTGGAAGGTGTCGTACTGTGGAATATTCGCCCTCCAACGATGTTGTAAACTCCGAGTTCCACCGGATATGTGATTTGAATGTCATCAATCTCGATTTGGAAGCTGCCGTTGTTGGGGTTGGGAAACAGATTCCATCCCTCCGAGCGATGGAATCTGTTCATATCAAAAACAGATGTCACGCAGAAATCATTACAAGGCAGCGAAGGGCATGGCTCGTTGCAGTAAATAGAGACAGCCAATGTATCGCTGTCGCGGCAGGATGCAACGCTTGGATCCGAGACAACAACTATGACGATAGCCGTTCCGGTATCCGCCCAGCATTGAACATTCCACCAGCTTTGGTGAGCGGTGTCCAGCGTACCGTTGACGATCCATTCGTAAACAAAATTTGGATTATAGCTTGCGTTTTCAACCTGATAAAGAACGTTGGCGCAAACTTCAGTTAATGGCTGTCCGGTAATACCTCCAAGCTGGCAGCTATCACAACCAGCCGAACTCAATGTGGTGGTGATTGTATGCACTGAATCGCAGCCGTATTGATTTGCAAAAGTTTGCGCTACAACACCCGTATCTGCTGGATTACACGAAGTCCGGGTCTCAAATGTTGCAT
>CAZCXH010000026.1:0-37050 GCA_964502525.1 uncultured Chitinophagaceae bacterium | reverse complement strand
ATGTGGTTGTGATCGTATGCACCGAATCACAGCCATACTGATTCGTAAAGGCTTGAACTACAACACCTGTATCTGTCGGATTGCACACAGTTCGGTTCTCAAATGTTGCATCACTTTGATTAACTGTAACCGTGTAATTGATCACCGAATCGCATCCATTCACTGAGCCTCCAACTATTGTATCGCTGAAAGTGGTTGAAGCGTAATAAGTCGTTCCATTGATGGTTACTGAGTCGCAAGCTGTGATGCTTTGGTTGGATGTGCTTACCAAATCCAATGTGGTTGTGATCGTATGCACCGAATCGCAGCCGAATGTGTTAATTGTATCAATGACAATTACCCCTGTATCTGCCGGGTCGCATGATGCGGTGAGCTCAAAGGTTGAATCGGACAATGATATACCGGGCAGACAACCTTGCAGGGAATCACAGGTTTCGACACCGTTGCAGACATTGCCGTCATCACAGATTATAGCGGAATAGTTGCAGATTCCGTTAATGCAGGTATCATTGGTGCAGACATTTGAATCATTACAAATGATTGGGGTGAACACACATCCGATTGTGTGGTTGCAAGTATCTTGGGTGCAATCATTACTGTCATTACAAGGTGAAATTGGAGTAAAGACACAACCCGATATCGTATCACACCCATCGGTAGTACAAGCATCGTTGTCATCACAGACAAGCGTATCGCAGAGAGGGATATGGGTGCAAAGAGTAGAATCTGTTCCCCCGCTGCCAACAATTGTGGCTGGGTTAGTTGTAATTGTAGCAGGAGTGGTGACAATAGTTGAAGCGTTTGAAACTATTGTAGCAGGAGTGGCTACGATTATAGCCGGTGTGTTTTCGTTACAATAAGTGCTGCCAAGGCTATCGGTTTTGATTAAATAAATATCAAAATTACTCGCACCAGAACTCCGAGTCCGTCCAGTTATCACATATCCAAGATCTGTGGTTTGCTGAACGGAATTTCCATTTTGGCTATATGCATCGCCAAAAGCTTGTGTCCAAACGATGTCTCCATTTGCATCGGTTTTGATTAAACAAGCATCCAACCCTGTCTCTCCAGCAATGATATATCCTCCATCGTTAGTCTGCAGAACGGAAAATCCATAATCAAAACCTGCTCCCCCAAAAGTCTTTGTCCAAGCTGTATCTCCGTTTGCATCCGTCTTGATTAAATAAACATCATCTTCACCCGCACCGAAACTCCCTGTTTTTCCTACAATGATATATCCGCTATCATTCGTCTGCCGAACGGAGTGTCCAAAATCATGACCGCTTCCCCCAAAAGTCTTTGTCCAAATAATATTTCCATTTGCATCCGTCTTGATTAAATAAACATCCGAACTACCCGCACCGAAACTTTGTGTCGCACCTGCAATGATATATCCGTCATCGTTAGTCCTTTGAACGGAATTTCCATAATCATAACCTGTTCCCCCAAAAGTTTTAGTCCAAACTGTGTCTCCGTTTGCATCCGTTCTTATTAAATAAACATCGAGATCACCCACACCGAAACTAAATGTCACTCCAGCAATGATGTATCCTCCATCGCTGGTTTGCTGAACTGAATTTCCAGAATCACCATTCGCTCCCCCAAAAGTTTTTGACCAAACTGTATCTCCATTTGCATCGGTTCTGATTATATAGACATCTGTATAACCCATACCGAAACTCCCTGTCCCACCGGCAATGATATATCCGCCATCATTAGTCTGCTGAGCTGAATTTCCAGAATCACCATTCGCTCCCCCAAAAGTTTTTGTCCAAATGGTATTTCCGTTTACATCGGTTTTGATTAAATAAACATCCCCCGTGCTCCCCGTATGGAAATTCACTAGCCCTCCCGCAATGATATACCCTCCATCACTGGTTTGTTGAACTGAATTTCCCAAATCAGAATTTGTACCGCCAAAAGCTTTCTGAAAAGTTGTTTGGGCATTTAAGCTAAAAAAAATAAAGGTTGCAACAATATGCAGGGTGAGCGATTTCATAGATTTTAGGATTAAGGGTTCCGAAAAATATTTAATCCAATTGAATTTTCATAAATCAAAGGGGCAAAGGCCCCGTCAGTTCTGAACTTTCGAATTAGCAAATTCCGCAACGATTTCCCTTTGCTCGCGGCAGATTCAGGCGCATTCGTGACGGAAGATTTTCGCTTCAGGTCGCTGCTTTTCTTTTTCCTCCAACCTTCGTTCTGCGAACCCGTTTTTTTTCGCTTTTGTTTTTTCTTGCGCGCAAGTATTGGCTGATTGCCTTTTCCTCGTCCCCGGTTAATGGACCCTGTCCGCCAATGAAATCCACGTTAAGCTCTTTATGTTTTGCTTTCATGATGGAAAATATTTGTCAATGAGTTTTAGCGCAGCAATGGTATCAATTATCATCACGCGCCCGCCAATGTGTTTAGCTCCTAAAGTATCAACGTAGTGCTGAACGAGCTGCGATTTAGACACGAAGGAAACATTTCCTTCATGCCCGCGCTGAAAGGAAAGCTGGCAGGCAAACGCAACCAAATTACCCGGAACCCCAGCATATATTTTTGTCTTGCCTTTATTGAACGGTGCGCTCTCGACCAAGTGCATATATACATGGTCAATCTTCACCTCTAAGCTAATCAGCCCCTGAATAACGGACTGGTTGTTGACGATAGTCAGCTTATACACGTCTCTGGCAGGTTGTCTGAACTCCCAACTCCAATCAAATTGCCAGTAGTTCCCGGCAACAGCTTTGAGGTCTGCCTTTGTAATCAGGGTGATGCCGGTCGGGAAACTGTCACCGGAAATAACATTTCGAATGGAGTTGGTCAGGTCGTCAACTTCAAAATCAAGCCCCGGCTGTCTGCGTTTTTTCACTTTCCGAAGATAAGAAATATCGGTTTCGGCTTTTCACTACTTCCGTCAAAGATGAAGTCAGGTCTGAACTTTCAGATTCGCAAATTCCAGCACGATCTCTAAAGTTTTCTTTGGACATTCAATCATGCCCATGTGTCCGGCATCTTCGAGCAGGTGAACTTCGGCAATTTCCGGAAAGCCACATTGTTCAAGGCTTTTCTTGTAGGGAATGGCTTTATCCTGTTTGCCGAGAATGAAGAGCACAGGTTGTTTGCATGTTTTGAGCACGTCTGACCTGCCAGGGCGTTTTATCATGGCGCTTAATCCGGCTATGATTGTTTCAGCAGGATATTTCTTTGCTTGCAGCTTGATTTTTTCAACTACAGGAATTTGTTCAGAAAGGAACTTCTCTCCGAATAGATTATTGTATAGCTCATCTACAAAACCACCCGTTCCGTTTTTTGCGATAAAGTCAATCGCCTTCTGCCGGTTTTGTCTTTTCTCATCATCATCGGCAAAACAATGAGAGTGGAACAATCCTATTTTCTCAGCCAGGTCGGGATATTTTTCAGCCAGAGCAAGGGTGATATATCCGCCCATCGAATGTCCGATGATGATTGGGTTTGTGATTTTCTCCTTGTCGAGAATTGCTTTCATAAAATCCGCCATCCATTCGATGGTGAGTTCCTGTTTGGTGAATGATGAATTTCTATAACCCGGAAGGTCGGGTGCGATTACGCGAAAATCATGGCTCAGGTTTTTTTTGAAACTGTCCCACACTGAGCCGTCCTCGCAAAAACCATGAATGAGCATGATAATATCCCCGCTGCCTTCATCGGTGTAAAAGCCTTCGATGTCTTTGAATTGAATTTGTTTATCCATGCGGAACCGGCTTTTGATTTTCGCCCTCGCTATTTGTTTATTTAATAGTGCCCTCTCAGGCTATGAACAATGATTTTTTCGCCCTGCACTTCATATATCAGCCGGTCGGCTTTAGTAATTCTGCGCGACCAGCATCCGCTGAGGTTATACCAAGAGTAGTCGAATTTCCGAAGGAAAGAGACGTACTCTTGGTTAATACCGAACATTCTGCATTTCAATTGTTCGAAAATCTGAGTTGTTTCGGTATAAATTTTAAGGGTTCCGGTTTTCCGATTCCGGCAAACGGACTTTTTAATGCGGATTCAAGCAACTGCCTGATTTTTTTCAACACCGCTGCATTGCCGCTCTTTTTCCAATAAGCTAAATCAGCATCTGCGGTTGCCGTAAAGGTTATTTCCATATTTCACCCAGTGAAACCTTTCTGCTGTTTCCGGCTTTCTGCTGCTTTCTGCTTTGTTTTATCTTCTCCACAAAAGCCTTGTTATACGGGCTTTTCTTTGTTGATTCGAAGCCTACATTCAGGGCTTTTAAAATCGTTTTCAGCGTTTTAAGCTGCTCTTCATTTTGAGGATGTATAAGCAATGTTTCCATTATACAAATCTAATCCTGCGTATGTCAATTTGCAAATCTTCGGTGGTTCCCCTTATTCCCCCCTGTATAACGCACGTACAGTTGCCCTGAGCGCTTCCTAACTTGTACTCATGCTCGCAAAACTGTGAATCAGCATAATTGTATCCTCTTTGCCTTCATCGGTGTAGAAGCCTTTTGTACCTCAGAAATCAATCCATTTATCCATGACCTTACTTGCCGCTGCCGATGCCAGCCGCAAGCCTGCTGAAAATTTCTTCGATGCTGCCCTCGCCCCTGATCTCGGAAAGTTTGCCCTGCTTGCTGTAATATTCCGCAACGGGCATGGTTTTTTTGCGGTATTCGTCAATGCGGTTACGCACGATGGCTTCGTCCTGGTCGTCAGTGCGGTTGGATGTTTTGCCGCGGTTGAGGAGGCGCTTAATGAGTTCCGGCTCGCTCACCTGCAGCGATAGCAGGCGCGTGATGGAGTAATTCTTTGCTTTCAGCAGCCTGTCGAGCGCTTCGGCTTGCGCGATGGTGCGCGGAAAGCCATCGAAGATGAAGCCGCCCACCCCTGGGTTCTCATCGAGCTTTTTGCTGATCATGCCAATGACGACCTCATCCGGCACGAGCCTGCCATTGTCAATAATTGATTTTGCCTCCCTGCCAAGTGGCGAATTGGCGGCAATCTCAGCACGGAGCAGGTCGCCCGTTGAGATGTGCACCAGATTGTACTTTTCAATCAGCTTTTCAGCCTGTGTGCCTTTGCCGCTGCCGGGCGGGCCGAATAAAATGATGTTTATCATAGCCGTGCAAAGATAAAGCCATGAGTTCATAGTGCAATGTCAAGCCTTTTTTGTCGGTTTCTTTCGTTTCCAGTTTACGGTTTACACGTTTACGGTTTTTGTGAAAAGACTAACGGTAAACAGGACAACATGAAACATGTAAACCGCAAACCTTTTACCTGACATAAAGCACTTGACGCTGCAATAGTCAATAGTCCATAAGCGATAATCATTGACTACGGATTATTGCTAACTGATAAATCCCTGGCAAATTCCTCCCTGCACCGTCATAATCCAAACCGAAGCCAACGACAAACTTGTCTTCTATTTCAAAGCCGAGGTAGTCAATTTTGACCGGCTCTTTCAATGCAGTTGGTTTTGAAAGCATGGAAGCGATGCGGATGTCCGAAGGATTTTCCAATTGCAGATGCGGAAGGAACTGCGCCAGCGTTTTACCCGTGTCCACAATATCTTCGATGATGATGATATCGCGCCCCCGCACGGTTTCGCCCAACTGCATCATAAACGCCACCTTGCCGGTGGAACTTGTTCCCGCATAGGATGAAAGACGGATGAAAGATATTTCACATTCCAGATCGAGCCGCTTGAAGAGTTCAGCGGCAAACAAAAAAGCCCCGTTTAACACCACGATAAAGAGCGGGTTTTTGCCCCGGTAGTCGTTTGTGATTTGTTCCCCAAGCGTTTTTATTCGCGCAAGCAGCGCCTGCTCGCTGATTAAAGGGGTGAAGGTTTTGCCTTTTACCTGGATCACGCCATGAGATTTCGGGGATGAATTTAGGAAGTAATCTTTGGTGAGTCTTCTTTTTCCGCTTTTGATTTTTCTCTCCCGTAATTTTGCGCATCCACCCATGAGCGCTTTCACTCCCAAGTTCTTCACCGTACTGAAAGAGGGTTACTCCCGAAAACAATTCACCAAAGACCTGACGGCAGGACTCATCGTGGGAATCGTGGCGTTGCCGCTCGCCATCGCGTTTGCCATCGCTTCCGGTGTTTCGCCACAACAGGGATTATACACTGCCATCATCGCGGGCTTCATCATTTCCTTTTTGGGTGGAAGCCGTGTGCAGATTGGCGGACCCACGGGAGCCTTCATTGTGATCGTTTATGGCATCGTGCAGCAATATGGCGTGGAAGGGCTTACCATTGCCACCTTCATGGCGGGCATCCTCATCATGGCGATGGGGTTTGCGCGTTTTGGTTCGGTGATAAAATTCATCCCCTACCCGTTGATTGTCGGGTTCACCAGCGGCATAGCCGTGGTGATATTTTCCTCGCAGGTGAAGGATTTCCTCGGACTGGAGATGGGAGCCGTTCCCGCTGATTTCGTGGAGAAGTGGAGGGAATATGTCACGCACTTTGATGGCATCAATATATATGCGGTGAGTATTGCCGTTGGAACAGTTGCCATCACGTTTTTCAGCCAGAAGTATCATTCCAGAATACCCGGTTCGCTGGTCGCGGTTTTGGTGGCTACCATCCTTGTGCAGGTTCTGAACATTCCGGTTGAAACCATTGAAAGCAGGTTTGGCGACATCCCATCAGGATTGCCCAAGCCCACTATGCCGGCAATGGACTTTGCAACTATCAAGAATCTGATACAGCCTGCATTCACCATTGCGTTGCTGGGAGCCATAGAGTCGCTCCTCTCCGCTGTCGTTGCTGACGGCATGATAGGCGGAAGCCACCGCTCGAACGTGGAGTTGGTGGCGCAGGGCGGGGCGAATATCTTCTCAGCAGTTTTCGGTGGCATACCCGCTACGGGCGCCATCGCGAGAACGGCCACCAACATCAAAAACGGAGGCAGAACCCCGGTTGCCGGAATGACACATGCCATCGTGCTGCTCATCATCATGATGTTTGCCGGAACATGGGCGAAACTGATACCCCTGTCGTGCCTTGCGGGAATACTCGTGGTGGTTTCTTACAATATGAGCGAGTGGCACTCCTTCCTGTCTGTCACGCGCGGACCCCGCAGCGACACCCTCGTGATGGTGACAACATTCCTTCTCACCGTGTTTGTTGACCTCACCATAGCCATTGAAGTGGGGATGGTGATGGCTGCGTTTCTGTTCATGCGCAGAATGGCGCTGATTACGAACGTGAGTTCCATCACGTCATCCTTGCAGGATGAGAACGGAGAAAATTTAGCCGATGGCACCGATGCGCTTGATGTTCCCAATGGCGTGGAAGTGTATGAAGTGAATGGCCCGCTGTTTTTCGGAGCGTCATACAAATTCAGGGAAACCATCATGGTGACGGGCAAAAACCCGAAGATCCTCATTATCCGGATGCGCCATGTGCCCGTAGTGGATGCCACCGGCTTGCACAACCTCAAAGAAACCATCAGGCAGGTGCGCGAAATGAAAACAAAGGTAATACTGTCGGGCGTGCAACACAATGTTTATGAAGAACTGCGCAAAGCCGGCATTGTCGCCTTGCTGGGGAAAGCCAACGTGCTTCCTCACATCCGCGAGGCGCTCAGGCGGGCAGGCGAAGTGATGGCTGAAAAGTGATGGTCACCTCAGAAAAATTTCAAGATTGCTTTTCAGTTTAGCGACATCCGCTTTGAAGTCAACCGTAAAGAAATCATCTTCTTTGCTGAGGGGTTCGCAGAACTGGTAATAATATGAATGTCCAAAATTTAGCCGATGGCACCGATGCGCTTGATGTTCCCAATGGCGTGGAAGTGTATGAAGTGAATGGCCCGCTGTTTTTCGGAGCGTCATACAAATTCAGGGAAACCATCATGGTGACGGGCAAAAACCCGAAGATCCTCATTATCCGGATGCGCCATGTGCCCGTAGTGGATGCCACCGGCTTGCACAACCTCAAAGAAACCATCAGGCAGGTGCGCGAAATGAAAACAAAGGTAATACTGTCGGGCGTGCAACACAATGTTTATGAAGAACTGCGCAAAGCCGGCATTGTCGCCTTGCTGGGGAAAGCCAACGTGCTTCCTCACATCCGCGAGGCGCTCAGGCGGGCAGGCGAAGTGATGGCTGAAAAGTGATGGTCACCTCAGAAAAATTTCAAGATTGCTTTTCAGTTTAGCGACATCCGCTTTGAAGTCAACCGTAAAGAAATCATCTTCTTTGCTGAGGGGTTCGCAGAACTGGTAATAATATGAATGTCCGAGCGCTGACACCAATTTCCAATAGACATCACTGTGCAAATCATCACGTGAATAAATTTCCCGGTGAAACTCCAGCACCCTGCCTCCCTGCGGCATGAAGAGCATGTTCGTTAACCCGGCTCCATGCATGCCAACCAAATATTTTGCTTTACCGAGAATTGCCACCTGCTGAAAAAAATCGAAATCTTCAAAATCAACAGAACTGAAACCGCAACCGGACAGCATGCGGTAAACATCATCTTCATTTATCATCTTTCTCCGGCCGGCTTTTTTCCTGCTGATAAAAATCTTGTCTCCGAAATCCTGAACTTGTATCCTTTTTCTTTTCACATAATCGGAGAAAAAAACTCCAATCTGCTTTGCGGCATCCGGAAAATAATGATTGCAATAAGGCTTGTTTTCTACAAGGGCAAGATTGGGCGCGCGAACTATTCCTTCTTTCACATACCGGATGCTCTTCACCCCAAGCGCTTCGAGCGATTGTCCGACAAAACCAATTGTCCTGAATGATTCCGGCAGCAAAAGAGTATAATCGCTGATGCTTTCCTTCACCGTCCAAATTCGCAGAACTGTTTCCGTGAGCCAATGATAATAGTTGAACCAGTGGTGGCAAAGCAGGTAGTTGTTGTTGCCGCTCAATTCTGTTATGACCGAATTCTTTTCATGATAAGCGTACATCCATGCATTCATGACCTCCTGATGATAATCCTTCAGCAGCGTCACATTTCTTTTATCCCACTTTCCGTGAACGGATTCCGGCATGATTTTGAAATTTTTGAAAGTAATGCCGTGATAAGCAGTCAAGTAAATCCAGCAATCCTTTAAGTGAACAACTTTCAACCGCTTCAGGAGGTAATAATCATTCTGAAATCTTTGTTGGTGATTTTTTTCAAGGTTGCCCGGCTTTTGAGCTTCAATAAAATATTGCCCGAACAAAACTTTGCACAACGCCTTTCTGATTGCAATAAAAATTGGAATCTCGCGCAGGAAATTAAGCGGCTTGATAATTGCGAGAGAAATTCGCCATTGAAGAAATCCGGTAAAGCAAAATGCTGCATCCGCAACCACTGCCGGGATGCCGTGAGCGCTCGTCTTCATCAAATGGGCTGCCATCAACGGAAACCGGAAAATGAAAAATTGCTTCTCCTTCCCAACTGTCATAATGAAGGATTTGACTTGTTTTCAGCCTCCACCGATACTCGCCCCTCGTGCCCCGCCCCTCGTCCCTTCTGCAGTATTTCCCTGTCTATCAAATCCAATATTTCGCTGTCCTGATGCATGTCGAATTTTCTTGCAAACAATTTATCAGAAGCCCGCAACGCGGGAAAATCATCTTTTGTCATGACCATAGGGTGAGTGTGAGCGCCTTCAACAGGCCAGCGGATGTAGCGGCAGTTGCCCTGCGCGATGCGGTCTTTGTAATGGGAGTGAACCAGTATGGTGGTGAAAAATGATTCATCTGCAAGCAAAGCATGGCTGAAAAATTTTTTAAGCTGCGGATTGATGCGGTGAGTCTTCAATATATATGAAACGCAATCCCTGGTAATCGAAAACCACTGCGAGCCGGCATAAGGAGTATAACCGCCCGGCATTTTCCTTTTCTCTCTATGCGCAACACTCAGGAGCATCAGCAGGAATTCACGCTTCAGGTCGCTCTTCCGGAAATATTCAGGAATATTATAAATAAAAATTTTCAGCACATTCCGCAGCGGCTTGTCAATGAATCTTTGTTCCGGAATGATCATCAGCCTTTCGCCCCACACGCTGTACCAGTATTTTTCAAACCGCAGGAAGCGGTGCACGGAACCCCACGGATGGAGGTATCCCTTCCATCCTTCGCCATAGATGGATCCTTCCGGCACACCCGCAGGCTCGAAACCATAAACCGGCAGGTACCACAGAAATTGCTTCCCGGAATTCTTCGCGAAAAATTTTTTCAGATATTCATTCGGCTTGATGGGATAATCATTGCCGCTTATCACATGGAGATAATCAAATTCCGCTTTTTTATTCAGCAGCAGTTCCATTCCGTTCAGCACCGCCTGCACGATGCCAAACTCGCCCCACGAGCCGTCTTCACGCTTGCAAAAATGAACGTTATGCCGATTTTTAAACAGCTCGTGAGTTTTCAGGAAATCTGATTCAGAGGTGTTTTTGCAAAGGTGTATAACAAAAATCACACCTTCATCATCGAGTCTGGAAACGAGGCGATAAACTTGATCCGGTAGCTTATGAGAAAGAATGATATAGGCGAATTTCATTAAACCGAAAGCTAATCAACTGCCGGTTAACATCAAGCATAGAAATTCAACCGGGTGAACAAGCCAGACTGTTGAATGCAATTCATAAATTGAACTTCAAGTTAACCTCCAATCTTGAGTACGCGAGTATTGGCGGAAGGGCAAAGGGAAATGATTGAGTTGCTGATTCATTTTCCTTTTTTGTATTTTGGCTGAAATTCTTCTTATGGACCAGCTGGAAAAATATACGGATCAACTTTGGTCAATGGCAATTCAGTACGCGCCTAAAATTGCCGGAGCGATTCTCGTATTTATCATCGGATTGTGGCTCACCAACCTTGTTTCAAAACTGTTTGCGAAAGCGATGCAAAAGCGCAAGCTCGATGAGTCGTTGCAGCCGTTTCTTGCAAGTTTGGTGAATGTCGGGCTGAAAGTGCTGCTGCTGGTGACGGTGGCGGGCATGCTCGGAATTCAAACGACTTCCTTTGTTGCCGTGCTGGGGGCTGCGGGGCTGGCGGTGGGACTGGCGTTGCAGGGTTCACTCGCGAATTTTGCGGGAGGCGTGCTCGTGCTGGTGTTCAAGCCGTTCAAGGTCGGTGATCTCATTGAATCAGGCGGGCAGTTTGGCGAAGTGAAAGAAATTCAGATTTTCAATACCGTTCTGCTTACTCCCGAAAACAAAACGGTGATTCTCCCCAATGGCGCAGTGAGCAATGGCACTATCGTTAATTTTTCGCGTCATGGAAATCTCAGGGTTGACATCACAGTTGCGGTGGCTCCCGATAACGACTTGAACAAAGCGCGGCAGGTGATTCAAAATGTTTTTGCTGGCGACCCGAAAGTATTAAAAGCTCCTCCTCCGTCAACGAATGTTTTGAAAATGGGCGATGGCATGATAACGCTTGCCGTGCGTCCCTATGCCACGCCCGCTGATTACTGGGATGTATATTTCGGCATCCAGGAAAAAATCAAAACAGCCTTCGAGCAAAATGGCATTTCAGCCCCCATTCCGCATCGGGTGATTATAAGCAAGACCTGAAGGGCTTCTTTTTGCAAGGTGCCCGCTCGATAGGTGTTTGGAGGTGCACAAACTGAAAAATTGGAAACCTATCGCTGAAGAAATGGAAAAATGGTGAATCATCAAATTGGCGGCAACATCCCTGAGAGGGACGACCACGCTCACTCTTGGAGTATCAATTCATTTGTTTATGTCTTTTAGATTTGTTTGAAGCGCCTTACGCCCGGTGCATAAGTTCAAACCACTGGCATCGCGAATATTTTTACCTTTCCAAAAAATTTATCCTATGGAAAATCAATATCCGTTAATCATGTCATGCCTGCTTGCGCTTGCCGCCTGCAACCAGCCAGCGACCCAGACCGAAGCCCCTGCTTCCGCGGCAGAAACCTCCACTGCTCCTGAAACCCAGGCAGCCCCTCCCGATTCAGCCACGATGATGGCGGCATGGACAGCTTATGCCACCCCTGGCGACATGCACGCCATGCTCGCAAAGTTTGAAGGAGAGTGGGACGGTGATATCACCATGTGGATGGATCCCAGCGCCCCGCCAACAAAAAACACGGGCACGGCTGTCAGCAAGATGATTCTCGGTGGGCTTTACCAGGAGTCAACCCATGTGGGAACTTTTAACGGAATGCAGTTTGAGGGAAGGAGCATCATGGCTTTTGACAACGTGAAAAAGAAATTTTTGAATACATGGATTGATATGATGGGCAGCGGCATCATGATGATGGAAGGCACCTGGGATGAAGCCAATAAAACCATCCACTTCACGGGCAAGCAGGTGGATCCCGTGTCAGGGCAGGATATGGATGTGAGGGAAACTTTGAAGTTTGTTGACGACAACACTCAGTTCATGGAGATGTTCATGAAGTATCCGGGTGGTGAGGAGTTCAAAACGATGGAAATAAAATCCACACGGAAACAGAAGGCATCCTAAAGCCGCGCAAGCGCCTTGCCCACAATATGCTCTCCGATGGAAAGACTTGATGTTGCAGCCGGAGAGGGAGCATTGCAGACATTGAGCACACGGTTATTTTCTAAAATCAGAAAGTCATCAACCAGGTTGCCGTTGCGATCCACTGCCTGAGCGCGAACACCTGAGCCACCGGCTTCAAGGTCGTCAGTCGTGATTTCGGGAATCAAATGCTGAAGCGCTTTGGCGAAAGCGGCTTTGCTGAACGAGCGGTACAACTCTCCTATCTCTGTTTGCCAATATTTGAATGCTATTTTCCGGAATCCGGGCCATGACAGCGTTTCGAGAAACTCTCCCAAGTGAAAATCCGTTTTCCGATAGCCTTCTTTGCGGAATGCAAGCACGGCATTGGGTCCGGCTTCAATGCCCCCGGAGATCATGCGCGTAAAGTGAACGCCCAAAAAAGGAAAGTTGGGGTCCGGAACAGGATAAATGAGATTGCGAACGAGATATTCTTTTTCCTTTTTCAGCTTGTAATATTCTCCGCGAAAAGGGATGATGCGCATGTTCAGCGATGGAAGAGCAAGCTGCGCAACCTTATCTGAATAAAGTCCGGCACAATTGATGAGCAGCGAAGTTGTTAAATCTCCGGATGTGGATTGGAGCGTAACTTCTTTTTCTTTGATAATAATATTTTCAGCTTTCGCCCCTAACTTGATTTCGCTTCCTTTCACTTTGATGATTTCAGCAATTTTATTCGCAACCATCTTGTAATCAATGATTCCCGCTTGTGGAACCCAAATACCCTGAATTGCAGCGGTTACGTGCGGCTCGATTTCCTTTATCTCCTGCGCTGAAATTTTCCGCAGCCCTTTCAACCCGTTTTGATTGCCGCGATCAAAAATTCCATTAAGCAGCGCGAGCTGATCTTGTTTTGTGGCTACAATGATTTTCCCGCAGATGTCAAAGGGGATATTGTGATGCCTGCAAAATGAAACAAGCTGATTGTAGCCGTTCACGCAGTTGGCGGCTTTCAGGCTGCCGGGTTTGTAGTAAATGCCGGAATGCATCACCCCGCTGTTATGCCCCGTTTGGTGAGCAGCCACCTTGCTCTCCTTTTCAACTACGCAGATTTTCAATCCCGGCTTTTTTTCAAGCAGGCGGTAAGCGGTTGCCAGTCCCACTATTCCTCCACCGATTATAATGACGTCAAATTGCGGGGAGGAGCGATTCATTCCGGGCGCAAAAATACAGGCGAACCCCCGCTCAAACAACTTTGAGTCTATCGCAAAGTCAGGCCTGTTTTGTCGGTTTCTTTCGTTTCCTGTTTACGGTTTACACGTTTCCGGTTTTTGTGACAAAAGACTAACGGTAAACAGGAAACATGTAAACCGTAAACCTTTTGCCTGACATAAAGCACTTGGCGCTGCACCAGGCGTTTACCGTTTACTGTTATTGACCCGTAAACATGCAAACCGTAAACCGTAAACATATATTATAAACTGTAAACAGAAATAGAAAATGTATGATTTTATCCCGCGCACAGCATAATATCGGTTTTGCGAAGGGGATTCAACTTTGATTTTTTGCCTAATTTGTCAAACAATGTTGCTTATGAAAAAGGCATGGTTAAGGCATTATGCAGCTTTTTGCTTTATGCTTGTCAGCCCGGTGTTGCCTGCTTATGCGCAGGCATTCACGGAAGTGAGCAGCCAGGCAGGGATTGGCGGGCGGATGTTTTCAGTAACCATGATTGGCGGGGGTTGCGCATTTTTCGATTATGATAATGACGGATGGCTCGATATTTATCTCGTTGGCGGATTGAATCCTGACAGGCTTTACCACAACAACCGCGATGGCACATTCACGGAGAAAGCCATGTTTATCGGCTTCGGCATCACCGCCACCCTCTACACAATGGGAGTAGTTACAGGTGACATTGACAATGACGGCTGGCGCGATGTATTTGTAACAACGGTCGGGGCGGGCCAATCATTTCACAACCTGATGCCCAACCTTCTTTTTCGCAACAACCGCAACGGCACCTTCACGGATATTTCACACCAGGCCGGCATCAGGGACAGCTCATGGAGCGTTGCCGCCACCATGGGCGATTACAACCTGGATGGCTACCTTGACATCCATGTCGTCAACTATGTTGACTCCCTCGGGTTCATTGAAGATTCCATCACCGGTGATATTATCGGATACAAGCATAAAGGGCATCGTAATTTTTTATATAGAAACAATGGAAACAGCACCTTCACGAATGTTGCCGCATCCATGCAGGTGGACGACCGCGGAACAGGATTGGCGACTGCTTTCACCGATTACGACAATGACCATGACGCGGATATTTTTACCGTTAATGACTTCGGAGAATGGATTGTCCCCAACAGGCTGTATCAAAATAATTTCCCTGTTAATTCATTCACCGATGTGAGCGCTGCTTCAGGAGCCGACATCGGCATTTACGGCATGGGCATCGCCACCGGTGATTATGATGAAGACGGTGACCTTGACTACTATTTCACCAATATCGGTGAGAAGGCGCTTCTGAACAACAGCGGCAGCGGCACTTTCACCGATGTGGCAGTCGCTGCTGGCGTGGCCAACGGCAAGATTGACACCCTGAATACAACTGGCTGGGGATGCGGATTTCTGGACTATGACAATGACACATGGCTCGATCTTTTTGTAGCCAACGGATACATCCCTGTAGCGGAGTTCATCGCCACGGGTGAGAAAGATCCAAAGAAGCTTTTCAAAAACAACATGGACGGAACATTCACCGATGTTTCCGTTATGGAGGGCGTGAGCGACTCATCCAAAGGCAGGGGATTTGCGTATGGCGATTATGACAATGATGGCGACCTCGACATGCTCGTATTGGTGACGGAGGAAGACACCATTTTTCCCAATAACGAGCATGCGCTTCTGTTCCGCAATGACATTGCCAACGGGAATTACTGGCTGAAGGTACAGTTGCGCGGGACAACAAGCAACCGTGACGGCTTCGGCAGCCGCGTGGAAGCCTATGCAGGCGGAAGGAAATGGATACGCGAGATTGACGGTGGCTCGAGCTTCGCTTCGCAGCACAGCAGCATCGCCCATTTCGGGCTTGGAAGCTTCACCACGGTTGACAGCGTGGTGGTCATCTGGCCGGGTGGCGGCAAGACCACCATTTCCAATGTTGCCGCCAATCAATCCATCACCATCGTTGAAGGAGGCAACATCCAGGTGGTGCGCTATGTTTCCCTTGAACTGTGCGAGGGCGACAGCATCTTTGCCGGGGGAGCGTGGAGAAAAAATAACGGAACATACTACGATACCATCACTTCACCAACGGCAGATTCTATACTCATTACCACGCTGCTTGTGAATCCGGTTATAACTACCACCCTGCAATATTCCATCTGCGAGGGCGACAGCATTCTGCTGGGCGGAAGTTACCAGACCGAAAGCGCCATCTTCCATGATACCCTGCTTGCATCAAAGGGCTGCGACAGCATTGTGATAAGCGAACTGAGCGTAATTCCTTTGCAGGTGGCCATAGCGGATGTTTTCCTCTGCGAAGGCGACAGCTTCTTTGCTGAAGGAGCATGGCAAACGGAGGGAGGAACCTACTACGATACTTTTCCTTCATCCGGGTGCAATTACGTGGTGATTACATCCGTTGGTATATTTCCCTCCTTTTCTCCGGATACGATATATGAAACAATATGCGAGGACGACAGCATTTTTGCGGGAGGAGGGTGGCAATCATCCGCGGGAGTTTTCTACGACTCATTTCAAACATCTTTTGGCTGCGACAGCATTGTGGCAACGGAAATCGAATTGATCCAGGAGGCTGTTTCAAATCTTGAAAGATCAATTTGCATGGGCGACAGCCTTTTTGTGCAAGGAGCATGGCGAACAGTTCCGGGAATTTATTACGATAGCATCGTGCCGGCAAATGGCTGCGACAGCATCTTTATTGTTACGCTCAGCGTTATGGATGCTCAAACTTCGTTCGACAGTGCCTTTATAACGGCTGGCGACAGCATTTACCTCGCTGGCGCATGGCGGACGATACCGGGAACATATTACGATACGCTTGCAGGCATGAACGGCTGTGACAGCATTGTCATCACTGAACTGACGGTGCTTGCCGGCATAACGGCTCTTTCAAATTCAAATCATATAACTGTGCATCCTAATCCGTTTCAATCGGGTTTCACCGTCAGCTATTCGCTGCCGGCTGATGATGAAGTGGAGATAAGGCTATATTCCGCTTCGGGAAAATTGGCGCGGTTGATTTTCGATGACCGGCAAGCCGCAGGCAGCCACTCAATTGAATTTCCGGAGAAACTTAATGCTGGCGTTTACTTCATCTCTTTCAGAAGCAGCAGGCATGCGGGGGTGGTCAAAGCCATTGCCTTCGGGGGTGGATAGCAGCGGCAGGGGCAATCAGTTCACAGGCTCGCCAATGATTGCCTGCGCCTTTGCAGGATGTACCACCGCAGGATGGTTGATCTCTTTCATGTCATATTTCCTGCACAAGCCGGCAAAGGTTTTCTCATCCATTTGCTGCAAATCCCATTCAACAAATTTCAGACTTCTTCCCACTTCCGGACGGCACGTGCAATCGTGGTTGAAGTTTTCGTACGTGAGCAAAAAATCTTCTTCCTGCTCGATTAGTTCTATCAATGGGCTATTGGAATCCTTGTAGCAGGAAAGCAGTTTTGCCTCAACGGGAAAAATCCCCGACATCACCACCACCCGTTCCTTGTCCGATTGGTTCACCACCGAGTTGTGCACGAGCCGGTTGTCAAACAGCAAGATTTCTCCGGCTTTCAGCTCAAGCGGCACCATGTACTTTCTCACCGTGCCGGTGATGCTTTCAAAAGGCGCAGAAATGGAAATGCCGCGATAGGGGGAAAACATTTTATGGCTGTGCGGAAGGATGAACATGCAGCCATTGGCGGTATCTGTATCCTGAAGCGGTATCCACGCGCTCAGGCACGAGTATTTTGTTTCGTCAAGCCCCGTTGAATCCTGATGAAGGGAGAACTCGCTTTCCGGCCCCGGCACCTTCACGATGAATGAGTTAAGAACGCTTTTGTAATCATGGAACATTCCGTCATAAACCGGCTTCAAAATATTGCCGATATCCTTGTGCACTTTCTTCCTGTATTCAATGTCCCGGGAATAAACGCTGTAAAACATTCCTCCCTCCGGTTTCCTGAATGCATGAAGGGATGAATAAAGCGCTGATAGTTCGCCTGCTGTTTTTTTGTCAAGCATTCCGGCAACGGCAAATCCCGTTTCATGGATTTTGTCGGCAATCAGGTTGTCTCTCAAGAAAAAATGCCTCAACGGCTGCCACTCCCGGGCCCCGCTCTCCTTGCCGCTTTTTTTGTGAGATATCTGCTGATGCATTGATTCTTTTTTGCAGAAGCTAAATTAATTCATGTTGGTTGAATGCTCGTCAAAAAAAACAGGATTGTCTCCACGGCATGGGTTGTTGTTTCTCACCTTGAAAGCATCACCGCCTCGTCACCAGTCCGCGCTGATTTATTTCTCAGCATCTGCAGAGCGAGCTTCAACTTTGCATAGTTGATGGATGACGGGACTGGTTGTCGGAATATTCCTGTTTTCATTGGAATCTCGTACCCTTGCCTGAAAGCAGCAATATTCGGTAGGTATCGTTATCCGGATCAACGATGACATAGTATTTCACGCCCTGCGAGCAATAGATGGCGCGTTTTACGAAAAGGTCTTTATCGCGGGTGGAGGGGAAAGTATTTCAACAACCAACACCGGGGGATGGGAGATGTATTCCACATTCTTATAATAAAATCGAAGCAGGCAACAAACAAATCCGGCTGAACTACGGTGGCTTCACCGATTTTCCAGTCAACCGGCAGTGACACTTCGCAATGTTTGCATTGCTGAAGCTTGCCATCCAATTGGGAATATAATTTTCCTGCAAGCCTTTGGTGCTTGCTCGTAGGCAGCGGACTCATCGCATATGGAACACCTTCAATCAGTTCCCAGTTGCCTTCCCATCGGCAGTAGTCATCGTAAGTGTAATGGGGGAGATGCTCTTTTTTCAGCGCCAGCGGCATGCCTCGAAGTTATTAAATTTACAGTGAATAGAAGTAGGTTTACGCAGATTCAGGCTGGAAAAACGAATAGCTTGAAACAAGAAATGAAAAATGACCAATCAAATGTTATGAAAACAATTCTTCCGGTAATGGCAGCCACCCTCCTCGCAGGCAACCTTGCTGCGCAGCCATACAAGAGCATTCTGCCGAATGGAGAAAACTATTTCATCAACGGGAACGGACTGATTAAGGGAATTAAAATTGAAACGGTTACGGCAAACGGGAATGACAGTGTGTATTTCAATTTCAAAAGCCTCAGGACGGATACATGTGGCGGCATTGCATATAGCTTAACACCTTATGGCGCATCATGGATAGGCGACCGGGTAATTATCAAGCCTGACGGAAAAAACATTTTCTTCAACAAGAACAGCGATACCATAATGCTTGAAACACAAGCCGGTTTCAACGACAGGTGGAAACTGTTCAGATTCCCGGATGGCGGCTGGATTGAAGGATGGGTTTCCGACACAGACACTCTTACCATTGCGGGTGTTGCGGATTCAGTTAAAATCATTTCGCTTCAACTGAAAGATTCAGCCGGCAGCAGCCTGCCTCATTCCATCAATTCAAAATATTTTTCCATAAGCAAATGGAATGGATTAACAGCCGCTCCCGATATTTATGATTTCCCCGATGACACGCTGCAATATATCCGGACCGGTAAAAAGAGGCTGACCAATGGGGAGGTTTATGACTACGAGGTCGGTGATGAGAGGCAAATAAAAATCACTTCCGGCTCCGCGTTTTGGCCGCTTGTTGTGCGATATGTCCTTGATATTATTATCAGCAAGCAGTTTTCGGCTGGTTTGGATTCTGTATTTTATCAGATGAAAAGAAAAACCATTGAATACACCTATTATCCTGACAGCCTGGGATATCCTTCAGAGCCTGACTTAACTTCCATCTATGAAGATACAGTTCAGGTGTTGTACACTCAGTTAAATGCTCCCGTTTTAGCATGGATGCCGGAAGAAGCGATAGTGGAAATTTTTGACTTATGGGATTACATGCTTCAATCCAAAAATTCAGTTTACGGTGGGAGAACATTTATGGTTTACGAAAATCATGGATGTTATTTTGACGAAACCGATTCATGTTGGTCTCTGATAATTGACGGCATAAACTATTCCAGAATTTTCATAGAAGGATTAGGGGGTTGGAATCCGAGTTTTCTTTTGGAGGAGGCTACAGCGAGGAGTTAATTTATTACAAAAAAGGCCAAGACACCTCAGGGCAACTGTTTACAGAAGTCATAGAAACTCCGGAAAAGAATTATTCTATTTCCATCTACCCCAACCCCCTCACCTCAACCGCCACGCTCGAATACACCCTCACCCAACCGGCAAACATCACCATCCGCCTGCTTGATGTAATGGGTAAAACCATGAAGACCATTCTTGAAAACACCCCGCGCGAAGCAGGCGCCCATCAGCAAGCCATCATGCTACCCGTGTCATTGCCCGCAGGCAGCTATTTGATTGTGATTGAATCGGAGAGGGGGAGGATGGGAATTAGAGTGTCTAAAGTTTAGAGTTTGGAGTTTAAAGTTGGGCGCTATTCGTCATTCGTACTTCGTCATTCGTCATTTTCCTTCAATATGCCACAGCAAACACCACCCTTCTTTCGGAAGGCTTTCCCGTCACCATGCACTTGCCCGCTTCCTTTGCACCGTCAAGCGGGATGCAGCGGATGGTAGCTTTGGTTTCTTCTTTGATCTTCGCCTCCGTTTCGGCTGTGCCGTCCCAGTGGGCTAAGAGGAAGCCGCCTTTTGTTTCGAGCAATTTTTTGAACTCATCGTAGGTATCAACCTTCGTGGTGTTCTCCTCGCGGAACTTCAACGCCTTGTTATAGATGTTCTGCTGAATGTCATCGAGCAGTTTCGGGATGTCGGTTTTCAGCGAGGCAAGACTCATCACCTGCTTGGTTCGCGTGTCGCGCCTCGCCACTTCAGCCGTGCCGTTTTCCATGTCGCGCGGACCGATGGCGATGCGCACGGGAACGCCTTTCATCTCATATTCGGCAAACTTCCATCCCGGCTTGTTGGTGTCATCATCATCAAACTTCACTTCCAACCCCAATGATTTCAATTCCTGTTTGATTTGATTGGCTTTCTCTGAAATCTGAGCGAGCTGTTCCGGTGTTTTGTAAATTGGAACGATGACGACATGCAGTGGAGCAAGCTTGGGAGGAATAATCAGCCCTTCATCATCGGAATGAGCCATCAGCAGCGCTCCAATCAGCCTTGTGGAAACGCCCCACGAGGTCGCCCACACATGCTCCTGCTGCCCCACCTTGTTCGTGAATACGACATCGAAAGCTTTGGCAAAATTCTGTCCGAGGAAATGCGAGGTGCCCGCCTGCAATGCCTTGCCATCCTGCATCAACCCTTCGATGCAATAAGTTTCCACCGCACCGGCAAAGCGTTCACTTGCGGTTTTGAGACCTTTGAGCACCGGCAGCGCCATGTGGTTTTCAGCAAAGTCGGCATAAACATTCAGGATTTTTTCCGTTTCGGCAACCGCCTCCTCTTTGCTGGAATGTGCGGTGTGTCCTTCCTGCCAGAGAAATTCAGCCGTGCGGAGAAACAGGCGCGTGCGCATCTCCCAGCGGACCACATTCGCCCACTGGTTTACCAAAATCGGCAGGTCGCGGTATGATTGAATCCAACCCTTGTAGGTGTTCCAGATGATCGTTTCGGACGTGGGACGTATGATCAGTTCTTCATCCAGCTTTGCTTCCGGATCAACGATGATGCCCTTTCCGTTGGGGTCATTCTTCAAACGGTAATGCGTCACAACGGCACACTCTTTTGCAAAACCCTCCACGTGTGCCGCTTCCTTGCTGAGAAAACTTTTCGGGATAAATAATGGAAAATAAGCATTCACATGCCCGGTGTCCTTGAACATTTTGTCAAGAGCTTCGCGCATCTTTTCCCAGATCGCAAACCCATAAGGCTTGATGACCATGCACCCGCGCACTGCCGAATGTTCAGCCAGCCCGCCTTTTCTCACCAGGTCGTTATACCACTGGCTGTAATCCTGCGCTCTTGGGGTAATTTCCTTGCTCATGTTATTTTGGCACTGAATTTGAAAAATGGAATACAAAATAGAACACTGATCACGCGGATCACGCTGATTTTCGCAGATGTCAGATCAGTGATTATCAGTGTCATCGGTGTTCTATAACTATGGGCAATTCTAAAAATTCTACCGCTGTCACCCTCTCCCTCGGAGAGGGAAGGGATGAGGCGGTCAAAAGAGCAATTTTTGGAACTGCCCTTATTTGAGTCGCCAAAAATAGAAAGAAATAAGCGCTAACTTTTAAACTATGACAAGCATCTTCCGTCTAATTCAAAAAACAAAACCGATGAGAACATTAGCAATTCTGTTTCTTCTGCTCCCGGCCCTCATCCTTAGCGCACAGAATGATGATGTGTATTTCTCGCCCAAACATGACAGCGGGGACGAAGTGATTCAATCCTCAGATTCAAGGCGCGACCGGCACGACTATAACGATGACGATGGGGAAACTTACAGCGATTACGAAGACAGCTACTACTCTGATACTGAAACAATAACCGATGGCAGCGGCAGTACTTACATCACCAACAATTACTATGGCGATTATTACGAAAGCGACTACACCACGAGGATGAAGAGGTTTTACAGCCCTTACATGGGTTTCGGCTACTACAGCCCGTGCTACACCGGATATTATGATTATTATGATCCCTACTATTACAGCCCGGGCTTGTCGGTTTCCATCGGCTTCGGATGGGGCTGGGGTTCCGGTTATGGTTATGGCTCATGGGGCTATCCCTACTCCGGATATTACAATCCCTGGTATTCTCATTACGATCCGTGGTGCTCGCCCTATTGGTATGGCGGCTATTGCGGAACCGGATATGGATACGGCCATGGATATAATCATGGCTACTATGACGGCTACTGGAACGGCTATTATGACGGATATTACGGCTATCCCAACTATGGCGGCTATTACGGTTACTACGGCAACTATCATTACGGTCCGCGATACAGTTCTCAAGGCGTTTCTTCCTACCGCAACAGCTATGGCGAGAAGAAAGCCCCGGAAACAGTGGAGATGCGCAGCAATGATGCGAACATTATCCCGCAGGGAGTGAACAAAGACGTTTTGCAGCCGGTGAAAATTGACGACTCCCGGTTAGGCGATCAGCCCTCTAAAAGCAGCGTCAAGACAGCGGCTGACATCGGCAGAACCAATACGGTGCCGGTTCAGAAGGGTGAAGGCAGCCCGGTGGATAAGGGCGCGGTGAAAACCGAAACTCCGGGCAGCATCAGCAAGGGAGAGATGAAGCCGGTCAACACGCAACCCGATGTTCAGAAGGATTCACGCACCATAACGGAAAAAAACATCGAACAGAAAACTCCGGACATGCAGCGGGATGACAGAGCGGCTCCTTCGCAAAAGCCCAATACTGTTACCCCAAAGGGCGAAAGCCGCCCCGCCACCAAGCCCGGCTACAGCCAGCCCAACACCGAACGCCAGGTTGCTCCGCAGCAATATGAAAACAACCGCTATCAAAAACCGCAAAGGGATTACAACTACGAGCGAAACAAAGAAACTCCTTCTGCTCCCAAAAGCAACAACTATCAGCATAACAGGAGACCTTCGTATGAAAAGAAGGGAGATGCCCCTCAGCGCAGCCCAGGCCGCAATTATGCTCCAAAGAGCGACAGCGGACCATCGCGTGACATAAGTCCAAAATCCTATGACAGGGGCGGCTCATTCCAGGCTCCTGAAAGAAGCGGAAGCTTTGACCGCGGAAGCATGTCGCCTGCTCCTTCCAATCGCGGAGGAGGCGGATCACTTGAGCAGGCGCCTTCCAAAAGCAGCGGAAGACCGGCACCACGATAATTAATCACGCCTGAAATGAAACGGGTATTTTTTCTAACCATCCTCCCTGCCGCCTGCTTCATTCTGAAAGCCCAAACGGCTGATGAAGCGTTGCGCTATTCACAGATCCGCTTTGGCGGGACGGCACGGGGCATGGGCGTGGCGGGAGCCTTCGGGGCGATAGGCGCTGACTTTTCTTCCATCCTCGCCAACCCGGGAGGGCTGGCGCTTTACCGCAAATCGGAACTCACCTTCTCCCTTGCATTTGAGCAAATCAATACGGAATCTTCTTATGACGGCAGCCGCTCTGAAGACGGCCGCTTCAACGTGAATGTTCCCAACATGAGTTTTGTTTTTGCAGGGAAAAAGAAAAACTCTTCCAACTGGAAGTTCATCAACTTCGGATTAGGCTATAACCGCCTTGCCAACTTCAACTCCGACAGCTATTATCGAAGCGCTTCCACCGGCAATTCCATTTTGCACGGCTATGCTGACGAACTGACGGGCACTTCCGCGGAAGACATTGAATACGGAGGCAGCTACAGCTATGAATCGGTATTAGCCTATGACTGTTATCTCATCAATCCCCTCCCGGCCGACCACAGCCGGTATGAAACGGTGGTGGAGAACTCAGATGTCAGCCAGCAGATAAGCGTTGAAAAGCGCGGAGCCATTGACGAGCTTTCGTTTTCCGCAGCCGCCAATTACAATGACAAGATTTACTTCGGTGGCTACCTCGGCATCCCGTTTTTATATTACCGGGAATGGTACCATCATGCCGAACAAAATATTGCGTCAGAGAGTGAGGCGTTCAATTACTTTGAGAACAATCACAGGCTCTACACTTTCGGGGTTGGCGTCAACTTCAAAGCCGGCATGATTGTCCGCCCCGTTGACTGGCTCAGGCTGGGCGCGGCCATTCATACCCCCGCGTTCTATGGAATGGATGACGATTATTCCGTTGCAATGATGTCCGACTTCGACACCATTCAGCATTTTCCTCCGGAGGTGTTCAACGAGTTTCATTACAACCTCGTCACCCCCGCACGCTTCACGGGCAGCCTCGGATTCATCGCCCGCAAGATTGCCTTCTTCTCGTTCGACTACGAATGGGTAGATTACGGCAACGCCAAATACAAGATGGACAGCCACTACACCGGTTTCGAGGCCGCTGTGAATGATGACATCAGCGCGCAGTATGGCTCGGCAAACGTTTACCGGGCGGGGGTTGAGTTTGCCATTGACAGGTTCCGCCTGCGGGGCGGCTTCGCCCATTACGGCAGCCCCTATAAAAATGCAGGATTTTTGGGCGGCTATGATGCCGCGGTCAATTACTACACCTTTGGCGCGGGCATCCGCTTCAAAAAAGCGTTCGTTGATTTGGCTTACGTGCGCAGCCATTCAAAAGCCGTGAATCTGACGGTGAATGATGTGCTGGCTTATGACAACATCAAAGGCAATAAATTCATGGTGACGGCAGGGTTCAGGTTCTGAGCCGAACACCCTTTCACACAATATATAATATTAATATTACAAAGCGGTTGGTTTTGGCGCGTACCCGCCCCGCTTCTTCGCAGGCTCTGTTTGGCAGCGAAGCGTTTAAGGAGTGCGCGGTTACCTATGTGAAAAATTACTCACAGAATCCTTTCAGTATAATTTGGGTGTAGGGCAAATTGCACTCACCCCCTTCGTTCCCCTCAAAGGGGGATGCCTCGAGCGGTAGCATCCTCCCTTGATAGCGAAGCATCCCGATTCTATCGGGAGGGAGGTTGGAGGGTGACAGATTCAAAGATGCAATTTGTCCTGCACCCTATAATTTGGATATCTCTCCGGCTAAATCCACCGCCTCACCCTCTTTTTGAAATCAAGATAGCGCTGCCCGTGAAGTTTTGTCAAAAACTCCTCCTCCATCCTGATTTGTATCTGCATCAGCACGAAGCTCAAAACGAGAATCAATAAGGTCGCTCCGGTGGGCGCGATGAAAAAAGCTCCGAACAAGGCCAGCGCCATTCCGAGATAAATAGGATTGCGGGAATAACGGAATAACCCTTTTGTGACCAGTTCCGTTTTGGTTTGCTCATCAATGCCAACACGCCACGAGTCGCGCATCTGCGCCTGCGCGACAAATGTGAGGATGAGCGAAACGACCATCATTCCTGCACCAGCGTATTTCAGGTAAACATTCTCCAGCCAGGAGATAGGAAGAAAATATCCGTAGGACTCCGGGTAGGCGGCATTTGCAAGCACAAATATTACAAGCAACAGCATCATTGACACCAAATAGCGGCTCATCAATCCATGAGCATTGTCATCATGGCTCAGGATGATCGGGTTCTTGCCCGTGTGCTTCCATACGATGAAAGCCCGGAACGTAAACAGAAAAAAGAAGAATAGAAAAAAACTGACAAGCAGGAAGACGCGGAAGAACAGAGTCATTGGTTGTGATTTTAGATTTTAGAACCTGGAGAACAAGCCTCTAATATCTAACTTCTCACGGAACAATTTCAAACTTATCCCCGTCTCCCAAAAAAAGCATCTTGCTCCGCACGTATTCTATACGTTCTTTTGAAATCGTGAATGTTTTTGCAAATGGCGTGTCAGCCTGTGTGAAAACCACCTCGCCCATTGGGTCAATCAGCGCGCTGTCACCCGAATGATAGATGCCCTGTCCGTCATTGCCGATGCGGTTCACTCCAATCACGTAAGCCTGGTTTTCAATCGCCCGCGCCTGTAATAAATGTTTCCACGCAAAACTTCTGCGCTCAGGCCAGTTCGCTACAAAGATTTGCAAATCAAAATGACCGCTTTCTGCTGCTCTCTTACCTCTTGCTTCTGACTTCTTTGTGTTCCTGCACCACACGGGAAACCTCAAATCATAGCACACCAGCGGACAGATAACCCAGCCTTTATAGGACACCTTCAGCCTTTTATTTCCTGCGGAAAAATACCGGTGCTCATTGCTCATGCTGAACAGATGGCGCTTGTCATAATGGTCAAAACTTCCATCGGGTCTCATCCAAACCAGACGGTTGTAGAATTTCTTTTTGGCGCAGATCATCAGGCTGCCGGTGACGATGGCGTTTGCTTTCTCCGAAACCTTCTTCATCCATTCCACGCTTTTGCCATCCATATCTTCAGCAAGTTCATCCACCCGCATTGAAAATCCCGTGCTGAACATTTCCGGCAGAATGATGAGGTCGGTGGAATTCTTCAGCGGCAAAATGATTTCTTCAAATTGACGAAGATTTTGATTAATATCTTCCCAATGCAAAGAAGTTTGGACAAGCGTAATCCTCAAATTCCCTGTGCCTTTTGCCCATTGCCTCTTGCTTTTTTTCACTCGCCCCCCGTCCCTCGCCCCCCGTCTCACTTTTATATTCTGCATAACAGTTCCCCCGCTTTTTTCAACGTGTCATCCTCCTTCGCAAAGCAAAACCGCAAAACCTTCTGGTCCAATTTATCCGGATAAAAAACCGAGATCGGGATGGACGCGACTCCGGCTTCTTTCGTCCAGCGCACGGCTAAATCCGTGTCCGCCTCATCGGTGATACGGCTGTAATCTAGCAATTGGAAATAAGTGCCGTCCGAAGGCTTCAAACCGAAACGCGAATCTTTCAGATAATCATTAAACATATCTCTCTTTCTTTTATAGAACTCGCCAAGCTGGAGATACTCGTCCTTGTATTGCATGAAATCCGCGAGCGCCATCTGAATCGGCCGGTTCACGCAAAATACTTCATACTGATGCACCTTGCGGAATTCCGTCATCAGATAATCCGGTGCGAGCACATAGCCCAGCTTCCATCCGGTCACGTGATAGGTTTTCCCGAAAGAAAAAACCACATAGCTTCTTTCTGCTAACTCAGGATAATGCAAAACACTTTCATGCCGGTGGTCGAAGATGATGTGCTCATACACCTCATCGCTGACAATAACGATGTCCGTACCTCTCACGATTTGCTGCAACTGCCGCATATCGTTTGCTGAGAGCGCTGTGCCGGTGGGATTTTGCGGGGAATTGATGAGGATGAGCCGTGTTTTTTCATTCACGGCTTTTTTCACTTCCTGCCAGTCAATTCTGAAATCTGGCGCTTTCATGTTGATAAATACATGCTTTGCCCCGCAAAGCGCCACTGCGGGCGCGTAGGAATCATAAGCGGGCGCGAATAAAATAACCTCATCTTCCGGATGCGCCAGCGCGGTGATGGCGACATAAATCGCCTGGGTGCCTCCCGCAGTGATGTTGATTTCCCTCACAGGGTCATAGACTCTATTATACAGTTCCTTTGTTTTTTCAGCAATCCGCTCCCTCAACGGCATCATGCCCATCATGGGCGCATATTGATTCTCGCCCTTTTGCATGTGATGATGTACCAGTTCTATGAGCTTTGGCGAGCAATGAAAATCTGGAAACCCTTGCGACAAGTTGATGGCACCGCAGTCGTTGGCAAGCAGCGACATGCGCGTGAAGATGGTGGTGGGCGTGTCGGGCAGCTTGGAGCGGATATGTTGATGAAGAGAAGTCACGGCATTCGGGAGTAAATGCAAATGTCAAAAATAAACGGGAGTTTGGGATTTAAAGTTTAAAGTATTGAGGGACGTTATAGATATAAGGAACAAAAAGTTAATCGGTGGATGGAAAAAAGTCTTTCCGGGGAAAGCGGAGGGACTTTTTTGTAGCTCAACTTTTTATGGATGTCTTTGCGGTTGCCAATGTGGATGACATCAACGATCCTATTTGAGTCATCAATGGTGTAAACGACTGGAGTTCACCCGCGTTGCCACACCGGAAGAAAATGCTTACATCGAAGCCTGCCGCAGCATCGTGCAGCGTGAAGTGGCGGAGCGTTTCAAGTTTGAAAGCTACTACGAAGCCCTTCAAACGCTGCGGGCTTATGTGGACTTTTACAACAGCCGCAGAATCCATAGCGGCACCGGTTACAAAACTCCGCAATGGAAATGGGATGAATACGAAGTTTCTAAATTTACCCTCGTCAGAGGACTTGAAACAACCGAGGGGGAGAGGTGCTTGTAACAAATCCATGTTTAAAGCTTGACTATGCCATTGGTTTGAAAACTTTAAACTTTAGACTTTAAACTGAGAGATTGAATATTGCCGTCAACACCCGATTTCTGCTCAAAGACAAGCTCGAAGGCATCGGATGGTTCACTCATGAAACGTTGAAGCGAATAACGCGCAGCCATCCTGAACATCAATTTTTTTTCTTCTTCGACAGAAAATTTTCTGAGGAATTTATTTTTTCCAACAACGTCCATCCTTTGGTCCTTCACCCGCAGGCAAGGCATCCGCTGTTGTTTTATTGGTGGTTTGAGCATTCTGTTCCGAAAGCGCTGAAAAAAATAAAAGCGGATTTATTTATTTCAACCGATGGCTTTCTCTCGCTGAACGCAAATATCAAAACGCTGTTGGTCATTCACGACATCGCGTTCGAGCATTTTCCGGAAACAACAGGTAAATTGAACGGATGGTACATGAGAAAATTCTCACCGCAATTTGCACACAGGGCGGACCGCATTGCCACCGTTTCCGGTTTCTCAAAACAGGATATTGTCAAAACATACGGCATTGATGCCGGCAAGGTAGACGTGGTTTATAACGGATCGAAAGAAATTTACAGACCTCAATCCACCGGGGATGCCGGGCAGGTTTTGGCGAGATACGGGATTACAGGCAAATATTTCATATATGCCGGGGCAATTCAGCCGCGAAAAAATATTGCGAGGATGCTGCAAGCTTTCGACCTGTTCAGGAAAGAAAATCCAGACAGCGCTCAACTTGTAATTGCCGGACGAAAAGCATGGCAATATGAGGATGTCATCCATGCGCATGAACAGATGCAATTCAAAAATGATGTGATTTTTACGGGACACCTCAGCACTTGGGATTTAAGCGCGCTGATGAGCCAATCGCTTGCGCTGGTGTATGTCTCCCGATTTGAAGGATTCGGAATTCCGATTATTGAAGCCATGAACAGCGGCACTGCGGTGATTACCTCTAATGTAAGTTCCATGCCTGAAGTGGCGGGTGATGCGGCATTGCTGGTTGACCCTGATTCAGTCAGCGAAACTGCAGGGGCGATGCTGAAGATTGCTAAAGACCCTCAATTCCGTGAAGGACTCATCGCGAAAGGAAATATTCAAAAGCAGAAGTTCAGTTGGGATAAAACTGCAGATTTGCTGTGGCAGTCGGTTGAAAAGATATTTCAATAAGTTTTTCCGCTTCTCATCGCCTGCGCGTCCTTTTCAGCCCACAGACTTTCTTTCATCCAGCCTGTCCGCTCATCTTGCGTCTTCTTCTTTGAAATATCTGCGCTGGAAGAATAAGATCATGAATACGCCAATAGTGATAGCCGCATCGGCAACGTTGAACACGGGGCGAAAAAAGATGAAATAGCTGTCCTGCCAGAAGGGCAGCCAGGCTGGCGGATAGCCCTGATAGACCGGAAAGTAAAGCATGTCAACCACCTTGCCGTGAAACCACGTTGCATAGCCTCCACCGGGAGGAAAAATCTCGGCAATACGGTTGATGCTGTCGGTGAATATCTTTCCGTAAAAAATACTATCAAGGATGTTGCCCATAGCGCCTGAGAATATGAGCGCGATGCTGGTAGTCAATCCGGGCGGAGTGTTTTTTTTGAGAAGGGTGAAAAGGTAATAGCCGATGAATGTTACTGCCACAATACGGAACACGCTGAGGGCGATCTTGCCGTAATCGCCCCCGATGGTAAGCCCGAAAGCCATGCCTTCATTTTCAGTGAAATGGATGCGGAACCAGTCGCCCGCTATGAAATACTCCTGACCAAGATACATGTTTGTTTTAATCCATATCTTGGAAGCCTGGTCAATCAACAGCACCAGGAGAATGACTGCCGAAGGAAGAAGAGCTTTTTTCAAAGTAATTCGATGATTGGATGATTCGATGATTGATTTTTTCATCGCATTACATAACCGGAATTCGATGATGCTTCATTATCGAATTATCGAATCACCGAATTATCGAATTATCGAATCATGATATTCATACTCCCGCGCTCTGGGCTTTTTTAGCTTCGATGCTGAGGGTGGCGTGGGGCACCGCGCGCAGCCTCTCTTTCGAGATGAGCTTGCCCGTCACCCTGCAAATGCCATAAGTTTTGTTGGCTATGCGCACCAGCGCCTTTTCAAGGTGGTCAATATAGGTGATCTGCCGGGAAGCCATCTGGCTCAGATATTCCTTCTCGGAAGTGCCTGTGCCATCTTCAAGACCTGAGAACTTGGTATCAGAATCATCGCTGCCCAGTTCTGCTGTGCGGTTGATCTGTTCATGAAGATATTTCAGTTCCTTGCGCGAAGCCTCAAGCTTCTCCATGATGAGATTCCTGAATTCCTGCAATTCCTTGTCGCCATAGCGGTTCGTTGCACCCGTTCTTTTCGCTGTTGTTTTCTTCTCTGCCTTCACTTTCTTTGTTTTTACCGGTTTTATTTTTGACGTTTTAGCAATAGTTTTCTTTATCGCTTTCTTCCCCGCAACTGTTTTTTTTGCCGCAGGTTTCTTTTTGGCGGTTTTCCTGGCCGCAGACTTGATTTTCTTCACCTTTTTCTTAGCCGCATTCTTTTTCTTCACTGCCATGTTTCGGCTTTTTTAATATTGACTTTCAGGGGGATTTCGTTCACCTCGATAGGGCTGCCGTTGGTGATAGAATCAACTACGGCAATCTCCTCCGCTAAAATTTCCGCGCAAATATACTCCTTAAAATTTGTCAGGGCTGAATTTATTTCCGCATGTTTCTCCACCTCCAGCCTGATGCGATCCGTAACATTGAAAGCCTTGTCCTTCCTCAGGTTCTGGATGCGGTTAACAAACTCGCGGGCATTGCCCTCATCCTTCAACTTCTCGGTAAGGGTGATGTCAAGCGCTACGGTGATGCCTTCCTTGCCCGCAACCTGCCATCCGGGAATATCTTCTGATATTATTTCCACTTCATCAATGCCGATGGAGATTTTTTCTCCGGACAAATCCAGCGCTACTTTGCCGGTTTTTTCCAAAGCGGAAATGTCTTCCTGCGAAAATCCGGCTATAAGCTGCGCCACCTGCTTCATTTTTGGGCCAAGCTTGGCTCCGAGTTTCTTAAAATCGGGCTTCGCCTTCTTTTTAATAACTCCCGCTGTATCATGGATGTATTCCAGTTGTTTAACATTCACCTCTGACAATATCAGCTTCTCCACATGCCGCACGTCCTTTTTGAAATTATCATCGAGCACCGGCAGCAACATCTTATTTAGCGGTTGTCGCACCTTGATGTTCACCTTCTTGCGGATGGAAAGCGCCAGCGATGATATGCGCTGGGCGTAGTCCATCCGTTGTTCAAGCTGCCTGTCAATCACATCCTTCGATTCTGTCCAATCTGTCAGGTGAAGGGATTCGGGTGAAGGGACGGGAGATTCTTTAAGCAGGTTTGCCTTTTCATTAGCCCCTCTTAAATTTCGGTAAATCCACTCCGTGAAAAACGGTGCCACCGGGCTCATCAGTTGGCTTGTCACGGTCAAACATTCATGCAGCGTTTCATAAGCAGCTTTTTTATCTTCATTCATTTCACTCTTCCAAAATCTTCTGCGGGAGAGGCGCACATACCAATTGGAAAGATGATCGCCCACAAACTCCTCGATTGCCCTTACCGCAGGAGTGGGATCATAATTGTCCATTCTCCCGCTCACGAACTTCACAAGGCTGTGCAGCTTGCTGATAATCCACCGGTCAAGCTCGCTCCGTTTCGCCACGGGGACAATGTTATTTTCATCAATCACATAGCGGTCAATATTGGCATAAAGCGCGAAAAAGGAGTAAATGTTGAACAGTGTTCCGAACAGCTTGCGCTGGATTTCAGCCACGCCTTCGAAGTCAAATTTCAGATTGTCCCATGGATCGCTGTTGCTCATCATATACCAGCGCGTGGCGTCAGCGCCATATCTGGCAATAGTCTGAAACGGGTCAATGACGTTGCCGATGCGTTTCGACATCTTGTTGCCGTCTTTGTCAAGCAGCAATCCATGCGAGAGCACATTTTTGAACGCAACGGAATCAAACAGCAAAACGGCTATGGCGTGGAGGGTGAAGAACCAGCCGCGCGTCTGGTCCACGCCTTCGCTGATAAAATCTGCGGGGAAAGCCTGTCCCCTGTCAATGTTTTCTTTCCGTTCAAAAGGATAATGCCATTGAGCGTAAGGCATCGCCCCTGAATCAAACCACACGTCTATTAAGTCTGGTTCGCGGAACATTTTCTTGCCGGAAGATGACACCAAAACAATTTCATCCACAAACGGCTTATGCAAATCCAATTCGTCATTCGTCATTCGTAATTCGAAATCAGATGTCAGAAACCCCGCCCTGACTGATTTCTTAACCTCCGCTTTCAATTCCTCAACCGAGCCGATGCAGGTTTCTTCTTTGCCGTCTGCGGTCCTCCATATCGGCAACGGTGTTCCCCAATAGCGCGAGCGCGAGAGGTTCCAGTCAACAAGGTTTTCGAGCCAGTTGCCAAATCTGCCGGTGCCGGTGAAAGGCGGCTGCCAGTTGATGGTATTGTTCAACTCTACCATGCGGTCCTTCACCGCGGTGGTTTTAATGAACCAGCTATCGAGCGGATAATAGATAACAGGCTTGTCGGTGCGCCAGCAGTGGGGATAGTTATGCTCATACTTCTCCACTTTGAAAGCGCGGTTTTCTTTTTTCAGCTTCACGGCAATATCCACATTGACGTCAACATAGCCCGGATCGTCTTTATAATTCTTGACATATCTTCCGGCAAACTCGCCCATTTCATCAACGAACTTGCCCTGCCTGTCAACCAGAGTGAGCGCTGCCAATCCGTATTTTTTTGACATGCGCATGTCGTCACTGCCAAAGCTGGGCGCCATGTGCACGATACCCGTTCCGTCTTCGGTTGATACAAAATCACCGATAATGACTTTGAAAGCATCACCGTCCGTTGGTTTCACGTATGATAACAATTGATCATAGCGAATGCCGTCCAACTGTTTTCCGAGCCATGATTTTGAATCATCGTAAACAGGCTGGTTTTCAGAAAAATATCTCGGTCTTAAAGCTTCTGCAAGGATTACGCTTACCTTTTGTTTGGTGTAAGGGTTTTCCGTTTTAATTTTTCTGTAATTAATTTTTTCTCCAACAGCCAAAGCTGTATTGGAAGGAAGCGTCCATGGCGTAGTCGTCCATGCGAGGAAAAAAACCTCCTCATTTTTATCATCAAAGAGGAACTCCGATTTGGAATCTCCGGCAACTTTGAATTGCGCTGTTACGGAGGTATCCTTCACCATGCGGTAGGCTCCAGCATAATTCAGTTCATGCGAACTGAGCCCTGTTCCTGCAGCAGGCGAATAGGGCTGGACGGTTAATCCCTTATAGAGATATCCTTTTTTGTAAAGCTCCTTCAGCAGCCACCAAAGGGTTTCGATATAATCATTATCAAAAGTGATGTAAGGATCCTTCAAATCCACCCAGTAACCCATCTTGCGGGTAATGTCGTCCCATGCATCCTTATATTTCAGCACTTCATTCCTGCACTCTTTGTTGTAATCGGCAACACCGATTTTCACGCCAATGTCTTCTTTTTTGATGCCGAGCTTTTTCTCCACCGCCAGTTCAACCGGCAAGCCGTGCGTATCCCAACCTCCCTTCCGGTCAACTTTAAAACCCTGCAATGTTTTATAGCGGCAGAAAATATCCTTGATGGTGCGGGACAGAACGTGGTGAATGCCCGGCATCCCGTTGGCGGAAGGAGGTCCTTCATAGAATATAAAAGGCTTGCATCCCTGGCGGTTGTTCACGCTCTTGTTGAAAACATCCTGCTGGTCCCAAAAAGCAAGAACCTCCCGGTCAATGGCAGGCAAATCAAGTATTTTGTATTCCCTGTAAAGCATCAGATTTTGGAGGCGCAAAGCTAAGAAATCATGCTGTTTGTTGGAGGGCTCTGAAGCGCCCGGCAATCGGCATATTTACAGAGGATGCAATAGGAAAAAAATGATGAAGTAAAAAATAAGTATAAGTATGGATTCTCCAGCCAGTTGTAGAAAAACACCAATGACAATTTCAAGCCGCACAACCCGAAAAATTGCGGATTGAGATGGCATTTTTTGTTAAGCAAAGAATAAATCGCCAGAAACGATAACGGCATGAGGATTGCAAATGTGATGAGCAGGGTGTGTATAAGCGGAATATGATGGATGGAGAAGAATTTGGCAAGCCCCAGCGAATTCATGACATGTTCGGGTTGATATTTCCACAGGTTCATTGCGCCTGCGATGTAATCATTGTGCATAGTGAGGAAGAACCCTATTTTGTCATGGAAAGGAATGACAAAAACCATGATCGTTAAAACGCCAATTATAAGAAGCATGATAAGCGCACCCCGCCTTGACCCGAAGAACCAGGTGAATGCAAGAAAGGCCGGAACCCAGAAAACCAAAGCATACCTGCTGAACAGGCACATCGCGATAGCCGCGGCAATAAGGATATAATTGTTTTTTGCCAGTGCAAATCCGAGCAGCAGATAATAACCGTAAACAACGCCTTCTTCGGTAATAGAAACAACCTTATGCCTGAACAGCGCCTCCGCAAGCAGAAATACCGGCAGCAAAGAAACCGCAAGCAGAAGAGGATGGGAGTATCTGAAGTTCATGATTTTCAAAACAGCGAGGATGCCGGCTAAAATGAATAACACGTTGATCCATCTTAAGTCGAAACCAAAGTACTCGGCAGGAATAAACGGCATCCACATAAAGGGGAGATAAATCGGCTTGATCCCTCCCCATATTTCGGGTATGGGCGCGTAAACCTGTTCACCGTCAAGCAGCCTGCGGCACATCGTCTTGATGATGGGAAGCATGTCTGCAATTTTGTAGTCAACAGGCATCGCCTGGAATTGCAGCCAACTGCGGTGAATTGTATAACCTGAAAGAAGGAGAAAAAAAAGAACCCCTATCGAAATGTTTAATGCGAAACGGTTTTTTGAAAGAACAGGGGTTGCCGCATAGCCCGCCCTGAATAAGGGAATGATGGAAATCGCCATGCCGCAGGCGAAATAGATGAGCGAGGTGGCATATATGCTGTTGAAGGGGGGATTGAGCAACCACAGGCTGTTGCAGAGCGTTTCTACAAAGACAAATAATAATAGCATGAGAAATGGAAAGAATCTCCTGATGGACTGAAGTGGTGTGTTTGATATCAACATTTCCGTTTGCTTAAGGCGCTTCCTTCAAATCAGATGCCGCCAGAACCCGGTAATCTTCACCGGAGATATTGAAATATGCCGGGTTCAATCCTCCCTGTGAAATAATTCTGAACGGCTCCAAAACATTGCCGGTGCCTTTTTGCCTGGCATCCTCCGCATCCCGGGACTGAGCTATGGTAATGGTGGCGGTTTTATCCGATAGAGAGCTATAGATCATTGTTTCGCAAGGGAGCGCCCATTCAAGCCGGATGACATCCATATCAAGCAATGATGCCGGCATTACAAATTTTTTCTCTGGAAATTTCTCAACGGACTTAATCATGTTTGCGAGATAATCCAGCCGGGCAGTAAAGCTCTTTGAAATCATAACTATTAGAAAAATTTTAAACACGCATGCGCCAGCTACAGCTAATCTTTTTGGGGTAAAAAAACCACCGCTCATGATGATGTCAAATGATAGCGGAAGCGCGACAAAAAATCCCAACGGTAGGCAAAGATTCTCAAAATAAAATTGCAGCCGGTCATTTTTAATGTCGGGATAAGACAAAATAACAAGCACAGCGTAGCCAATAAAAAAAGCCAGCAACAACGCGCACCTGCCATAGAGCCTCTTTCGCAGATAATAAACAACGGTTGCCAGCAGACCTATAAGCAGCATGAAGTAATCACGCAGTAACCATTTGATAAAAATTCCAAAAGTGTCAGATTGGAAAATTCCCGGAAGGTTCCGCCATAGCTTCTTGAATGAAATTCTGCTTCCTTCATAAGCTGTAAAGGGGAGGTTGGATTTTAAAATGAAAATGGCTATAGCGAATAAAATAAGCGTCCAATAGAAATACTTCCCTGTGCTGTCTGTCTGCCGCAAATCGAACAGCATCAGAAATATCACCGGGAAGAGCATCATGGGATGGCTGAATAAAACCGGGATAAGGAGCAGCGCAAATAAGCCGTTCCACACCGCCCCCCGTTTTCGGAAAAGAGCATAGGCGAAGAACAGCAGCATCAATCCCTGCGGAAACTCGGACTGGATCCAGAAGAAAGAATGCAGGATGAAAATGGAATGAAACAGGATGATTGCCACTGCCACTGCTCTATCCCTGGCCACATGCGCCACAAGGATGAAATAGATATAATACAACACGCTGAACGAAAGAGAATATGCTTTCACCAACGTTTCTAACGGCCATCCTCCCATAACCCCTGAAATCGGCACAACCTGCGTCAACACTGAAATGAACCGGAGGTTGAAAACCTGAAAATCCTGTTCATTAATAAATTGATACAGGTGAAAGGCGCAATCCGCAAACAGGATGCGCTCCATGGAAAAAATCAACGATTGCAATATCAGCGCTCCGAAAAAGATATGTCCGGTGA
>CAZCXH010000025.1:0-41295 GCA_964502525.1 uncultured Chitinophagaceae bacterium | reverse complement strand
ATCCTATTTTTCTGCGTCATCTGCGTTCTATTTTTAATTTTAAACAGTCTCTTAAATTCCGGCTTCACCCCGACAAACGATATCCACCCTTTTCTGCCCGGATAAAAGGGCGGAGCAATGTTTTGAATATAAGCTTCTCCAACGCCAGTCATCGCCCCTCCGCTTTCCGGACCAGCCACAAGGAATCCTCTTTATCATTCTGCAATGACTTTCCCAAAAAAGATTTAAAGCCCGTTGCAGCATCATCCATCAATCTGCAGCGGCTGTCCCACTTTTCGTGAAGCCTCATTGCATCGAGCCAAATCGCTGTCATTTCATCAATGTCATTCGGGGTTGCCTCTCTGATGGAGATGTCTTGCATATTATACCATTTAGACATTGAAAATAGCCCATTGAGCACAAGCCGTCATGCTGAGTTCATCGAAGCATGGTGCGGGGCTTGCGCCACCCTTCGATAAACTCAGGGTGACTTCCTTTAGACCAGTTTCTAATGCTAAATGGTATTATTCAATGAAATAAAGGTAAATTGATTTTTTCACCCAGGGGCACAAAAGAAACGGGTCCCCTAAATTTCGAATGGATTCATCCGATGACTGGGAGTCATCGGATGAATGTTTGAAATTTATCCCTTATGGTTGTGTGATTCTTTTTATGCGCCTTACGACAAATTTCCAAACCGGTTATGAACTAAGAAATGCAGAAACCGCAGAGGTAGCAGAGGGAAATGCAGTCGAGTAGGTAAGGGGGAATCTCACCCCCAAACCTCTCACAGAACCGTGCTTGATAGTCTCCCATCACACGGCTCTTCAAACTCATGCAACCATTTTAGGTTGACAGGCTCTACATAACGCTCATCCCCTGATAATTCAAGGTTGGCAAGTCGCCTTGAGTTTGTTAACCCCTTCGCTCATCCCGATTTTTATCGGAATTAATTTGACACTTTCGCTACTACGGGTTAATCCGCCCCTACTCCATTGTCTTGATACTCTCTGCCTCATCCTTGCGGCTGTTCGGCATTCTCTCTTAGCACCAATGGGTAGGTTCTCCTGTTCCTTAGATGAGCCATAGTTTAGTTCCTGCCATCTTAATGCCGGAGACCGGGGCAACCGATATGTCCGGTGCTCTCTGCCCTTTTCCCGTGTGACAGTCCCAGCACACGGTTCTCAGTCTCATAAAGGTTACTTTCGACACGTCATCGTACGGTTCACTTTCGTTCAGCTCCTATACCTGCTCCTGACAGATTTCCGCTCCGCCATAAGGCGGAACTTTCTGCCTTTTCCCTATCCGTTTAGTACCAACCCTTGAAAGGTAAGCACCGTAGGGTGGATTGGAAACACATCCGGTAATGCGTATCCGAGAGGCCATCCTGATTCTTACCAAGATTCTCTCATCTCATCTAAAGTTGTGATAGATGATTTCAAAGAACTATTTTTGAAAGTGTCCTCATCCATCGCAGGACACACACACAGAGGTAACAGAGAATACAAATTGTTTTTCTCCTTTACCTCCGTGCATGCCTCAGTGTGCTCTGTGGTTTCTGCATCTTGCTGGATTTTTTGTCGGATGCCAGCTTAATATGTCCTCATCTCCTGAGCAATGCTGCTATCCTCTCCAGCTCGTCATCCGCCATCTTTTCCCCGTCATGCGAGGAGATATAGCCCTCGTATCTCTCAAAAAAATTTTTCTGTTTGGATAGAATAGGTTTCCATTCTTTCATGTTAGCCGTGCCATGCATCGGGAACAATTTCGCGTGAGCGTGGTCAACGCCAAACCCTTCCATGATCAGTCCGGTCCTGCCAACGTCTTCCAGCTTTCTATCCAGCAGCTTGCCCACTTTCTTTGAGGCAACTATCAGGTCGGAAAGAACCTTGTCATCCAAATTGAAGCAATAGCTGGGGTAGTGCTCTTTGGTGATGACTACGGTGAAGCCCACCGTGTTGGGAAATGGAGTTAATACGGCAACATGATTATCATCCTCCCAGAACTTATAGGATTTAACCTCGCCTCTTACAAGCTTGCAGAAGAAACATTCCGGTTTCATTTTATGGTGTTGTTGAACAATTTCATTTTGACTTTAACTTGGATTTTTGCATCCAGAGGGGACGAGTGTCGAGACATTACCCTTTTGCTCTTTGCATTTTCATATTTCTGTCACTTTGAAGGCTTTCGCCATCTGTCTTTTGTCATCCCGTAAATGGCAACGTCAACAAAGTGGTCATACAGAAATTCCGCCTGCCGGCTCACACCTTCCAATTCGAAGCCAAGCCGCTCCGGGATTGCCCTGCTCTTTTTATTTTTTGTGGCGCACATGATTTCAATGCGGTTCAGTTTTAATTTATTGAAACCGTACTCCACTAATTTTTTGCATGAATTTACCATGATGCCCTTACCCTGGTAATCAGCGCCAAGCCAATATCCGATTTTGCCGCAACTGTTAGCCCAGTCAAGGGTGTGGAATCCCGCCACACCGCACAGTTGCTTCCGGTGCCATATCCCGAGCGTTAGGCTTTTCCTGCTTTCAAATTGAGCGCGCGTAGCTTTTATGTGGTTGAGGGAATTTTCAACCGTTTTGCTGGTATCCAGCCAGGGAAGCCACTCCTTCAAATAACGCCTGTCTTTTTCAATGAGGTTGAACATGACGGATGCATCGCGTTCCTTTCTCAGCGCAAGAAAGGTGTTCCTGTCAACCGTAATCTTCAAGTCGGCAGCCATAGAAATTCAAACATGATCTTTCCAGATTCTCCGGTAAATATAAAAGCTGATATCATTCCATCTCAAACCTCCTGACACATCGCACATTATATACATCCACCTTGTTGTAGTAAAACACCACCCGGTGGTGCGGGCGGAAGTGCACGTTCCAGGAATCCCGCAAGCCGTATTCGGTGGAGCTGCAATAATCCTTCATGGCGAAAGTGCCGATGATGTCGCGCTGCTGGTGAATTTTTTCCAGTTCATTGATGGCGGGAAGATACCAGTCGTCATAGCCGCCAAGCTTTGAAGTATCGCAGACGTAAGCGGCAAACACATCGAATTTTTGTCTTTCTTTAACAGCTTCACATTCTCCCTGCCGTCATCCATGTTGGACGCGCCATACTCGCCATTTTTCCCCCACTCCACGTCCTTCGCCAGGTCTTTGGCAGAGACAATCAGCCCATAATTCTTGACGGGGTTGAGGAAGAACACTATGCCTCCCTCGAAGCGGTCGCCCAATTCCTGTGAAAAGGCTTGCAAACCGGTTTCGAGTATTGCAAGCAAGAGAAATAGCTTTTTCATGGTGCATTGTTTTTTAGTTAATTTGTTAAATCGTCATTGCATAACCCTGACCAGGCATACTTGATGCTTGTATCCTGATGCTCCATTTTTTAAATCCTAAACTTTTATCTTTGGGAAAGAATTTTTTTACAATGGCTGCTACTTTCCATATAAAAACCAGCGAATTGAATGAGAATTTCTTTAAAGCTTTGCGCATGATGTTCAAAAGCAAGCGCATATCCATTACTATTGAAGAAGAGCAGGATGAAACTGAATATTTGCTGGGCAGTTCCGCCAATCGCAAGGCGCTTGAAAAGTCATTGAGAAATGTACAAAAGGGAAAACTGGTGGAAGTAGATATTGAAAAATATCTCCGCAAGAAATGAGGCGCATACAGTTTGAAGAGAATGCGCTGAAACAATTTCACGAGTGGGAACGGACAGACGAACAGATTTTCAGAAGAATCATTGAATTGCTGGATGACGCCCGTCAAAATCCTTTTAAAGGAATAGGCAAACCCGAACCGCTCAAACATCGGCTCAAGGGATACTGGTCGCGAAGAATTAACCGCCAGCACCGCCTTATCTACAAAGTTTCTGGCGATGCCATTATTGTTATAGGATGCAGATACCATTATTAGGCGTTTCGGGGTTTTGTCGTTGCATAAATCAATGTTTTATTCCTTCCTTATCAGCATCAGCTTGCCGCTCAAAATTTCATCCCCCGCCATCATCCTTAAGTGATACACTCCGTTGCTCAGGGCACTGCCTGCATCGTCATTGCCATCCCATTCTATCCTGTGCTCTCCGGCTGATAAACTTTCTTTCATTGTCATCACTTCCTTTCCGAGTATGTCATATATCGCCAGGCTCACCGTTTCATCTTTTGGAAGGGTGAATACAATATTTGTGCTGTTGCTGAATGGGTTGGGCTGGACGGAAAGATTGTAGATATTAGATGTTAGATTATAGATTGCGGAAGCGTTACCAACTTTTACCATGCCATTTGTCGGGATAACAGAAAGCAAATCAAGGTTGGCGTTGTAAGCTTCACTCGCGGTTAGTTCCGAACTGATTTTTATTTCGGATGATGTTCCGCTTGCGCCTGTCGCCCTGAATTTCAATTCAAACGCCACCGCATTATCGCTTAAAGTTTTTTCCTGCGCCATATCATCATACCATGATGTGGTGAGATAGCCTTCTGTGGTTCTGCCCATTCCATAATAACCGTTAAGTGATTGATTGTTCACCTCAAGCAGCGATAGCACAGTTGCATCCCACGACACTGTGAACTGGTATCCGGTGATGCCGGCAAAATCTTTCACCCGCACCGGGACGGTGATCTCGCTGCCGGGAAGCGTATTGTAATCATCCATTAAAAAGTTTACCTCACCAACAGCGCCTGTTTTTGGGGTCCAATCATTGTTCACGTCACCTAACTTGATTCCGATGAAATCTGCATCAGTTACGTTAGATGTAAGATTGTTATAGGTGCGGGTGGTAGGGTATGAAAATGGGTTTTGGGGATCTGGGAATACATAATCGTTAGGAACAAAAGTCCACAGTTTGCCATTCGGGAATGTCGGATTGCTCTGAAGTATTACTGACCTTATTAATAGAATATCTTGCGTAGAAACAGAATTGGTGTCGTTAACATCGGCAGCGATAATCTTATAAGGGGAGTTCAACAACAGTATATTGAGAATATGACTTCGTATCAGCAAAATATCAAGCGTGCTTACGCCATTGTTTGTTGTAATATCATTATCCTTGGAAGGCGTAATTGTGTATTCTCCACATTTATAGCCTGTTAAACTGTAATCTCCTGCATGGGTTATAACCGTGCTATCAATGTCCCAACTAGACATGTTTACTGAAACCGACCGGATAGAATCCCCCAACTCTGAGGTGACGCTACCGGAAATCGTGACGGGCGAAGGCTCGGAAACAATGTACGAGCCCGTTGCCGCACAATTCAGGGAATCAGTAACAGTGACTGAATAAGTACCCGTAACTAAATCGGTGTTATCCTCCGTAGCAACTCCGTTAGACCAATCGTAGTAATAAGGTGGCGTTCCGCCTGAAACACTTAAATCAATGGCTCCATCGCTGCAACCGATGCAGCTTGCGCATGAAATAACCGATTCGAGCGACAAAGGCAAAGGCTCACTAACCGCAAATAAAAAAGCGCGGGCGCAATCAGCGGCATCCGAAACCGTGACATAGTAAGAGCCTGCTGTCAGATTAGATACATCCTGGCTGGTATCACCGGTGGACCACACATAAGTATAAGGAGGTGTGCCGCCTATAATGTTGATGTCAATCTCTCCATCACCTCCGTCATAGCAAGAAGCATTTTTTATGACAGAGGTAGAAGCTATTCCTCCGGGATTAAATCCGAATATGAATATTGAATAGTCTCCCCAATCTGAGCCATTGGTCACATCTTCCCCGGCAATAATGGTATATTGTCCATTTTTAGAAAGGTCAAAACCTACCTGAGCTTGCACTGAATTCGATTCTGAAATCAAGAGGGTTCCGTCCGGGTCATATAATTCAACGGCTGGGCTTATTCTTATACTGGAAGAACCTTCTGTCATTCTTATCGTTACCGAATCGCATTGGCTGCCTAAAAAAGTGTAGGTATCAAATTCGCCCTCGATGTCAATAGAGCCTGAAACCGTTTGCCCATAAGTTATCAAAGAATCATTACCGGGAGCAAAAGTCCGCTGCACAAAGAGAGTATAATAACCCGTATTGGAGCCATGGACATTAACATCGTCTGAAACTATAATCGTGTATGTCCCGGTAGCAGAAAGAGTAATAAATAGGTGTGCTTGCAGGTGGTGGGTATGTGTATCAACCGGGGTTCCTGTGGAATCAAATAATTCAATTATGGGCCATAGGAGTTCGTCATTGTCTGAGCCACCCCCTTCAGTCATCCTGAGCACAACCTGGTCTCCTGCCGTTCCATAAAACGTATAACTGTCGTGTTCACCCTCAATATCTATTAACGCCTCAACTGTTTGCCCATAAGTTATCAAAGAATCATTACCGGGAGCAAAAGTCCGCTGCACAAAGAGAGTATAATAACCCGTATTGGAGCCATGGACATTAACATCGTCTGAAACTATAATCGTGTATGTCCCGGTAGCAGAAAGAGTAATAAATAGGTGTGCTTGCAGGTGGTGGGTATGTGTATCAACCGGGGTTCCTGTGGAATCAAATAATTCAATTATGGGCCATAGGAGTTCGTCATTGTCTGAGCCACCCCCTTCAGTCATCCTGAGCACAACCTGGTCTCCTGCTGTTCCATAAAAGGTATAACCGTCATGCTCTCCATCAATATCAATTGATGCTTCGACCGTTTGCCCATAGGTTAACAACGAAGCACTGCCGGGAAGAAAAGTTCTTTGCAAGAAAAGAGCATAGTCTCCAGTGTTGGGTCCGTTGACGGTGACGTCATCTGACACCAAAATCGTGTAAGTCCCGGGAACAGAAAGCGTAACAAATAACTGCGCTTGCAGGTGGTCTGTATGAGAATCCACTATGTTCCCGGAGGGGTCATACAATTCAACAGAGGGTGATAATAACTCATCATTGTCGGAGCCGCCTTCGGTCATCCGGATTATTACTTGGTCATCGTTACTGACAGTAAAAAAATATTGGTGAACTTCCCCCGGAATCGAAATACTTCCCGTTAAAGTTTGCCCATAACTTATCGTATTCTGGGCGTTCAATTGATTAAATAAAACCAGCAAGGCAACTGAAAAAATGATTCTTGTTTTCATAGCTATTGATTTTAATTGAATGGGGCTAATCTGACATTTTTATTTGATTCGTACAAGCAATTCCATTAAAATTTTCCTCCAATGCTCATCCCCACCTTCCAGCCGAGGTCATAGCTTCCCGTGAAGCCGTCAGGTCCATCGCTGCCTGTAGAGAGCAATCCCACGCCACCCTGAAAGGAAATATCCAATTGTTTCACCGGGTTGATGGAGATGCCGGTTTCGAGCATGGTCAAGGAATGAACAGCCCAGTACGTATTTGTTTCAGAATAGCGGTATGGTTCATACCCGTAGCCGGAAGAGTAGCCATAGTGATTAGTGGTGACCTCCTTGCGCGAAGCGCCATGATGAAATGAAGGTCCCAGAAACAGGTGCACATAGTCATTATTATACACGTGAAATTTCGGGAACACGGAAAAGCCGTATTCGATGGGGAAGCCTTCGCGGTCTTTTTCATTGCGGTAGTTAAAGTACATGGTGAAGCGCATGGCATACAGCGGGCTTTTCACCCTCTCGATAAACCAGGCAACATTCCCGTAATAGTGCTGAAACAAATCGAAGCCCATCACGCGCCTGCGTTGAAATGCAGGTTCGGCAGCAGGCTCGCTGGAAACAGCGGCATCTTCTGTTTTGAATACTTCATGCGAACCGTTTTCATACACGACCATGAGCACTTCATTTTTTGAGAGCGAGTAAACGGGACTGTCAGGCGGCATGTTGAACTTTTTGTATTTGATGCGGCTTTCGGAAATCTCAATCACTTTGCCCTCAATTTTCGTCCCATCTGATTGGAAAATTTTGTCCTGCGCCTGCAGGGCAACAGTTAATCTCAGGATGATCGCGGAGAAGATGAATAACTTTTTCATGGTTGTTTGTTTTAATTGGTTGTGCTTACTCTGTTCAGGCTTTTCAGCAACCGCCTTTGATGATATGTCGGGGCAGAATCAAAAAATCACAGATTCTATGAAAACTCAGAAATCATGGTTCATCTGCTTTTTTAGGTAGTCAGATCACTGGCACACGCTGCGTTACATTGTCAGTCAAAGCGCAGATTGATTATTGCCATCAATATCATTACTTTTGAGCAACCAACTCCTGTCATGTGCAGCGAATAATTGAGTTTGAAACTTACCTTGACAAGATTGGAGTTGACAGGATGCGGGTTAGGCTTAAAGTAGTGACAGGCAAGCTGGCAGACGTGCTTTATCAATATGAATCTTACATCAATGACAAATGGACGGCAATTGTCAGATATGATTGCGAGCATGGATTCTTTCACCGTGATGTGCTCTATCCAAATGGGGAGAAGGAGAAATTTGAAATCGCCATTGACAGTCTGAAATCAGCATCGCAATATGCAGAGCATGACATCAAAGATCATTGGGAATTTTATAAGGAAAGGTATCTTAAAAAAATGAAGAAATGACCAACAAAGAAACCGTTAGAAGAAACCTGGGACTAACGTTCGATTTTGTCCACCAACTCATAGACCAGCCTGCACTGGTCAATAAACTTCCAGATAAGTTTCTTTTGGAATTTGAAGAAAAAGACTTTCCAAAAAGGATTAAAAAAGAAAGACGAAACAAAAGAATGAAGCGTGTGAGAGTGAGAAGCAAATTCGATATTCTATAGTAAGCCGTCTTTCCGTTCTTCTTGCAGGTCTTACAGCGCACCGCAAGCTATGATTGTCTTTTCTTCGCTCTCAGAAACAAATTCACTCCCACCGGTTCTTTCTCTACTCTTGCATCAAGCGCCCCGGCAGCTTTCGCCAACTGCAACAAACATTCTTCGCTGCGGTGATGCAGGAACCACTCACCGAAAACTTCCATATACGCCCTGCTCGGATTATTCGTGGAGAAATTTCCGATGATGATTTCACCTCCATCATTCAGCCATGACAAAAAGCGGCTGAGGATTTTGGTGAAGGTGGCGTCATCGAAATAGTCGAACAGCCCAGCCGACCAGATGACATCGAACTTCTTGGCTGGCTCGAATTTGAAGATGTTCTTATGGATGAACTCGATCCTGTTCTGATACTTGGCGGTCATCTTTTTAGCATACTCAATCGCATCGCCATCCACATCAATGCAGGTAGTCTGAAGACGCCTGGGATTGATGCCGGCATAGAGTTCAGCCAGGTCGCGGGCAGGACCGCTCGCCACATCGAGCAATTGTATCTCGGAAGCCGTATGCTTCAGGATCGCGGTTATTGCTTCCTTGAAGAAATCTTTCCTGTTGCGGACGGCAATGGGGGCATGTTGATGATGAAAATACAGGTCCCACTTGCGGCAACGTTCCTTCTCGGATACTTTATAGGTATATATCTGGTCTATCGTCAGGTAATCACCTGCATAGCCCTGCGGCTTCAGCAACGCGCGCCCTTGCTGCGTGTTGTTCAAAAGCTCCTCATCGAACAAGGCTTTCATCGCCTGCCGCTCCGATTCTGGCAGGTCGTTGTTCAACATGCGATCGTAAACCTGCTGGATCAGCCGGTCAATAAGCGTGTATTCATGCGGCTCCGGACCTCCCTTGCCGATGAAATATTGCAGATGGCTGATAACAGGATTTGCTGACGTGATGGTTGTCGTGGTCATGGCTATGTGATTTTGAGGTGAATAATTTGTGTATAAGTCGTAAGCCCCTCAAAAAATCACATGAGACAGGATTTGCATATCCCGCTAATATATTTTACATTTATCCCTAATTTTTAGGTCATGCCCTCCCTCTCTCTGCGAATCACCTTTATAATGATGCTGCTGCCGTGGCAGTTTCTTTCGGGACAGGTGACTTTCCAGAAAACCTTAGGAGGCGCAGTTGTTGACGTAGCATTTGATGTTCAGCCGACATCCGATGGAGGCTGCATCATAGGAGGCGATGCACTGAATGCAGCGGGTGGCGGAAGTGATGCTGCGCTACTGGTAAAAACAGATGCTGATGGAAACATTGTTTGGAAAAAAGCTTATAGCATAGGAGGTAATGAGCACTTCAGGATAGTGCGCCAGACACCAGATGGGGGATACTTATGCGCTGGAAGGATTTACGACAGCCCCGGCTTTGGAGAGTGGGATTTTTTGTTGATCAGGACTGACAGTGATGGTGATATATTATGGTCAAAAAACTATGGCGGTTCGGCAAGAGATCTTTTGTGGTCGGCAGAGTTAACCTCCGACACCGGGATGATAATGGTGGGTTACACAGAAAGCTTTGGAGCAGGCAGCTATGATGGTTATGTGGTTAAGGTCAATAGCAGCGGAGTTATTCAATGGACGAAAACGATCGGTGGTGGTGCACAGGAGGAGGCAATTGACGTTCAGGAAACACCGGAGGGAGATTATATTGTTGCGGGGTATGCTCTCAGCTATGGCGCAGGCGATGCGGATTACCTGCTGCTAAAAATAAGCGCGAGCGGAAACATTAAATGGTCTAAAGCGCTCGGAAATTCTTCATGGGAACACGCCAATGCCGTTGCCCTGGCGCAAGGCGGTGGATATGTTGTAGCGGGGAGATCTAACGTTTCCGGCACCGTGTATCATTTCGGTTTGGTAAGAACAGATACTTCCGGTAATATTCTTTGGCACAAAACCTACGGAGATAGCAATGATGATATCCCTTACAAAGTTTACCCGACCTCAGATGGCGGATATATTCTGTGTGGCGTAAGGGGCAACAATCCGGCAATTTTAGTGGATGCATTTCTCGTAAAGACCGATGCCAGCGGCAATTTGGAATGGTCACGTGCTTTTGGCGGCTCTGCTTTTGATGGTTTCAATTCCATCATTCAGACTGCCGATGGCGGATTCCTGGCGGTTGGAAACACAAACAGTTTCGGAAATGGAAGCTCTGATCTTTACATTGTAAAAATGGATTCTGTTGGCAACAGCGGCTGCAACCAATTGTCCACAAACACATCCGTATCCAGCCTGTCATTTTCAGTTAATTCCGGAGGTGTTTTCAGTACGGGTGGAAACCAAAATTCATTGACCTATACTGATGCTTTTGCATGCATTGAAGAAATCGTTCTTTGCGGGACAAGCGGTCCGGGTTATACTTCGTCATCTCAAACCAAATTCCAGAAATATTTCGATGGTATCGAGGCGGTTTACGTTGAGCAGACCACTGATAACGGATACATCATTACCGGAGGCACTGCCACGTATGGCGCTGGCGCGAATGACCGCTGGCTGGCTAAAACAACCTCATCCGGAAACATTCAATGGGCGAAAACTTATGGTGCAGCAGGCAATGATTGGAGCAACACCGTGCGGCAAACTAGCGATGGAGGATTTATTCTCGGTGGCACTACCGAAAGCTCCGGTGCGGGAATGGAGGACGTTTACATGATAAAAACCGACCAAAACGGCAGCGAGCAATGGTCAAAAACTTATGGAGGCTCCAACATTGACCGCTCCGCACATTCGCAGCAAACTGCCGATGGCGGTTACATCATCACCGGCACGACAAAAAGCTTTGGCGCGGGGAACTGGGATGTTTATCTCCTGAAAATTGATGCAATCGGAACATTACAATGGTCAAAAACCTTTGGCGAATCCGGGGAAGACGAAGGATGGTCGGTGCAGCAAACGAGCGATGGCGGCTACATCATCTCCGGGCGAACCAACAGCTTTGGCACAACCAATGACAAAATATATCTCATCAAAACTGATGGCAGCGGTAATCTTTCATGGTCAAAATATTATGGAGGCATAAGCGCGGATTATGGCTATACTTTCAGCGTCCAAACTGATGATGGCGGATATGTTGTAACCGGCTGGACAACCAGTTTTGGCGCAGGTCAGGATGATATCCTGTTATTTAAAACGGATGCTTCCGGAAATGCGCAATGGGCAAAAACATACGGGGGAACAGATTTTGACCGGAGCCTTGAGGTGCGGCAGACTTTAGATGGCGGGTACATCATCACAGGAAGCACCGTAGCCGCTGGAAACCAGGATGCAGTGCTGATAAAAACCGATTGCTCAGGCGATACGCTTTGGACAAGAAAATATGGTGGCGCTGGAAACGATGCAGCGAGTTCCGCGCAGCAGGCTGCGGATGGGGGATATATTGTCACCGGTCTTGAAATGAGTTTTGGAAATACTTCGGTTGAAGGAACTCTGCTTATCAAGACCGACATCAATGGGTTCAGCGGATGCAATGAATCCACAACAAGTTTCACGGTATCATCTCCCTCGCTTTTGTCAGCATCTCCCTCAACGGTTGTTGGAACGGGTGGCGTGTCCAATAATCCGGCTACAATTGAAAACTGCCTGGAAATTACCGATGGCGTTTTATGCGGCAGCGGCACCACTTATCAAAAGCTCTCTTCCACCATCTCCAAAACCGATGTCTCCTGCACAGGCTGCAATGACGGCTCCATCAATTTAACAGTAGCCGGAGGCAGCGGGAGCTACTCGTTCGCCTGGTCATCGGGGCAAACTACGGAAGACATCTACAACCTCTATCCCGGAACATTTATTGTTACTGTTACTGACAATTATGGATGCTCCATTAGCGACACGGCTATTATCGGAGGCTCGTTGCTTACGTTTCAAAAAACCTTTGGCGGCACAAATTATGAGACCAGCAGTTATATTGAACCGACCTCTGACGGAGGATATATCGTTGCCGGAAGAACCTTAAGTTATGGGTTGGGTGACGATGCCTTATTAATCAAGCTGGATGCCTATGGCAACATCGAGTGGATGAGAACCTACGGTGGAACCGATAGTGAATCTTTTAGGGTTGTTAAGCAGACACCGGATGGTGGATATTTGGCAGCAGGAACTACATTGAGCTTTGGCTTTAATGGAAGTCTTGATTTGTATTTGTTAAAAACAAACGGTCAGGGAAATTTGATATGGTCTAAAACCTATGGCGGCAATGATGTGGATAATATAGGTTCCGCAGAATTGACTTCAGATGGGGGGATTATATTATCCGGTTATACTAAATCTTATGGCGCAGGCGACAATGATATTTATTTACTGCGGGTAGATTCTGTAGGAACTGTAATGTGGTCAAAGACTATTGGAACTGCGAGCGATGACCAAGGGTACGGAGTTCGGGAAACTTCGGATGGCGGATTCATTGTTGCAACAATTTATTCAGCCTCAAATGCAGCGCTTATAAAAACCGATGCGAACGGAAATTTGCAATGGGAAAAAACGTACAGCGCGATATTCCAAGGAATTGAAGTTGTGCAGACCTCTGATGGCGGATATATGGCAACAGGAGTTTCACATGCACCATTTGAGGTGTTTTTAATGAAAACCGACTCCTCCGGGAACCCTTTATGGATGAAAACTTTTGGTGAAGCTAATCCAGATTATGGCGCTTCTATAAAAAAAACCTTTGATGGGGGATTCATTATCTGCGGGCAAAGGGGCAATATCAGTCCGGAAGATGGTTATTTGATTAAAACTGATTCCAATGGCAATCCACAATGGATAAGGGTTTATGGCATGTCTGGCAGAGAGTATTTTAATTCTGTTTCACCAACATTAGATGGTGGTTATATTATGAACGGGTTCACCACAAGTTTCGGTGCCGGTGATTTCGATATTTATGTGGTTAAGACAGATAACCTCGGTAATAGCGTTTGCAATCAGTTAACTCCCAATACAATGGTAACCAGCCCTGCAAATTCAGAAGGTACTCCATCTTCAACAATAGGTTCTGGTGTAATGACCGGTAATCCTGCCGTAGTTGAGAACTGCGTGGAAATGATTGACGGGGTGTTATGTTCTAACAGCGCGAGCGTCATCACTTACCAAAAACTCTCCACCTCCATTTCCAAAACTGATGTCACCTGCACCGGCTGCAATGATGGCTCCATCAATCTATCTGTCAACGGTGGAAGCGGTAGTTACAGCTTTGCATGGTCATCGGGACAAACGACCGAAGACCTTTCTAACTTATATCCCGGAACATACATAGTAGCCGTTTCGGATAATTACGGATGCTCAATTGCTGACACCGCTGTTGTTGGAGGAACGCTGTTGGCTTTTCAGAAAGTTTATAAAACAGACGATGTGGAGCGTTTCTCAGATGTTGCTCCAACTGCTGATGGCGGATATATTCTTGCCGGGAATTACAGCAATGCTGCATATACCGAAAATCTTGCCTTGCTTGTCAAGACTGATGTATTTGGAAATACTGTATGGCAAAAGACTTATGGTGAAAACCGGGAGGAGCGGTTTGATTTCATAAGTGAAATAACTGGCGGATATGTCGGAGCCGGAAAAATTTATGCTCCGGGCGGTTTAGCAACAAACCCGGATTTTTATTTAATTAAAACCAATTTGCAGGGAGACCTGCTTTGGTCAAAAACTTATGGCGGTGCTGGTAATGATGTGTTCTCCAAAGCTTCTTTTACTACCGATGGCGGAATGATAATGGTGGGTAATACAAACAGTTTTGGAGCGGGAGGACGTGATGTTTACTTAGTAAAGGTGGACTCAAGCGGAAATCAGCAATGGACAAAAACCTTTGGAGGTTCCGGAGATGATAATGGGGCAGATGTCATTCAAACCAATGATGGAGGGTTTGCGATTGTCGGTACGGACGGCAACTCACAACTTTATCTTATCAAAACAGACGCAAACGGAAATTTATCCTGGAGCCGCTCGTGCAATACTCTCGGCACATCGGGAGTTGCATTGATTCAAACCGTTGACAATGGATATGCGATTACCGGTACCATGTTTAATCCAGGCCAGGATATTTTGATATTGAAAACAGACGCTTCCGGGACTGTGCAATGGGCAAAGTCACATGCGGCTTCGGGTGGTCCCGATTATGTCAGTTCAATCGAGTTGGCATCCGATGGAGGTTATATCATCAGTGGTCAAAGGGGTCTCGGAACCAACGAGGACTTTTATTTGATAAAAACTGATGCAAGCGGAAATATCGAATGGACAAAAGCCCATGGAGGTTTGGATGAAGATGAAATTCATAGTGTGAAGCTGACTGCAGATGGAGGGTTTATTTGTGCCGGACAAACCCGCAGCTTTGGCACCGGCAGCGTTGATGCTTTTATGATGAAAACGGATGCGCAGGGTAATTCCGGCTGCAATTTGCTTTCATCAGTCACAACTGTATCCAACATTACTTTTACCGTGAGTACTCCGGCAAATGCGACCGGCACCGGAGGAACCCCATCAGTTTCACCGGCAACAGCCACTTGCGCTTTGCAATTGGACAGTGTTCTGTGTTCCAACAGTTCATCTTCCGTTGAGCATCCGTTGCTATCAACAAGCATTTCTAAGACAGATGTTAGTTGCGCAGGCTGCAACAATGGCTACATCAACTTAACCGTCAATGGGGGGAGTGGGAGTTATGCATACAACTGGTCAACGATGCAAACGACAGAAGATTTGTCGAACCTTTCCTCCGGACTTTACATCGTTACAGTAACCGACAATTACGGTTGTTGGGTGATTGACTCAGCAACTATTTCGGCACCGGCTATTATGTTTCAAAAAGTCATCGGCACTGCATCCCTCGACTACTGCTGGGACATAAAGCAGACTTCGGATAATGGTTTTATTCTCGCGGGATTATCCAGAGACCCTGTTTCGGATGGCGCTTTGTTGGTCAAAACTGATGCAAACGGGACTACGGCTTGGAGCAAAACTTATAACGCGGGAGAAGTGGATGCTACTTTCTTCTATGTCGCTCAAATGCCTGATGGTGGCTACATGGCTGCAGGGAAATCGGGAAAATCAAATATCAGCCCCGACAACGAACAAATCTATATCGTGCGGACAGATGCGCAAGGTGACCAGATTTGGTCAAGAACAATTGGAGGCAATGGAAATGAACATGCCCGCCATGCGCAAGTGACAACCGATGGCGGCATTATTACAGTCGGCTACTCGGATGGCTTTGGTGCAGGAGGCAAAGATTTTTACGTGGTCAAAGTTGATGCGAATGGAAATTTAGAATGGGAAAAAACTTTTGGAGGTTCCGGTGAAGAATTTGCAAATACGATAGTGCAGACCGTGGGCGGTGCATACATTGTTGGGGGTTCCACTGAAGGCTCAGGTTTTGGCTCCGGAAGTGGAGATGGATACATTGTGAAAATCAATGCAGGCGGCAATAGTGTATGGATTAAAACGATTGGTACTTCTGAAGCAGAATCTATAAGCAAAATCAAGATTACTCCAGACGGAGACTTGATAATATTGGGTAATAAATGGACGCCTTCCGTTTCTGGAAGCCAAGATTACTTCCTTGCCAGAACGGATTCGAACGCAAATGTAGTTTGGTCGAAAACATATGGCATCTCCGGCATCAGCGATTATGCGGAAGCTCTTAACCTAACCTCAGATGGAGGATATGTTTTTGGGGGTAGCAAGGGTTTCGTTTCTCCTCATGATGTATGGCTGCTCAAGACAGATTCAAACGGCAACCTGCTGTGGTCGGAGTCAGTAGGTGGTACCGCGGTTGAAGAGATATACTCAATCGCGATTACTATCGATGGAGGATATGCTTGCACCGGCTTAACCAACAGCTTTGGATTTGGAGATACCGATGGATATTTTTTAAAGACGAATCCAAACGGAGTCAGCGGATGCAATTCCGTTTCCCACAGCACTACCGTTGCCAGCCTCACACTAACCACAGCGTCCACGTCAACATCAGTCGGTTCCGGGGGAACCGCCAACAGCCTGATTTCTTCCGCAGATTGCAGTCAGGTGCGAGATAGTTCGTTGTGCAGCAATGTTTCAGGATCATCGTTTTTGATTTGGGTCGGCAACACCACAGATTGGTTTACTGAAACCAACTGGAATCCAAATGTGGTTCCAAATTCATCAAGCAATGTGCTCATATCCTCAGGCACTCCTGTTCCTTTCATTCCATCGGTTGGCGGGTCAATAGTTGCCGAAGCCAACCATTTTACAATTCAGTCAGGCGCTGGCTTGAACATCGGAGGTGAACTTGAGATTTACGGTAATCTTAACAATAACGGCACCATCTCCGGATCAGGTAAATTGCATTTCAAAAATCCATGCAACAATCAATACCTTACCGGCTCATCCACTTTTTTTAATGGCATTGTCAAGGTTGCAGGAGGAAGCACGCTGCACACCAACAACAAGCTGTTCCTCGAACCCGGCTCATCGCTACTGCACGGATCAGGCACACCAGGAGGCGAAGGCGATGTCATTGGAAATATTTCTTACAAGCAACTTGGGCAAACCAATCCGATCAAATGGAACTACTGGTCATCCCCGGTAACCGGAGCTAATGTCAGCATACTCGGCAGCAGGCTCTATTACTTCGATGTGGATTCTGCCATCGGAACCAGTTTGGATGATATACGCGAAGGGTGGATGGATGCGTCAGGCCTGATGCAGCCGGGAATCGGCTACATCTCGCAGGGTGGGGGAACGGTTTCATTTGCCGGACCTCCCGGAAATGCTCCTACTGGAGCGCCCGTTACCGTGAGCGTGACGAAAAATGCGGTAACTACCGTAGGCTACAATTTTCTTGGCAACCCCTTCCCTTCCGCTATTAGTGCGCAGGCTTTTGTTGATTCAAACATTGGAACAATGTACGGCTCAATATACTTATGGGACGATGATGCCACCGGTGGTTCTGGATATCAATTCAATGACTTTGTTGTATGGAACGGTGCAGGCGCCATTGGCCCCAATAGCGGCAAACCGTTTAATGGACAAATCGCCACCGCGCAGGGCTTCTTTGCAGAGAAGATCGCTAACGGCAACGGCTCCGTGATTTTCACCAACAGCATGAGAACCACTCAGAATGATGCCTTCTTTCGCCTCGCTCCCATTGAGCGTCTGTGGATGAACATTATCGGACCCGACAGCGCCTACAACGAAACACTCATCGCATTTCTTGATGATGCAACCGACAGCATGGACATCCGCTACGATGCCAAAAAGTTTTTCGGAGAACAAAACATTGCGTTCTATTCACTTCTTGACGGCAAGAGTTGCGCGATTCAGAGTTTTCCTCCGCTTGAAAACAACAGAACCGTTCAACTCGGAGTGAATGCGGGGGCGGATGGCGATTATATCATCAACCTGAAAAAGGTGGAGACGTTGGATGAAACCGTAGTGATACTGCTCGAAGATACGCTTACGGGTAACATGTATAACCTGAGGGTTGATTCAAGCCATACCTTCCATGTTGCGAAAGGAAATGATAACGGACGATTTCTGCTGCATTTCAATCCGCAGATGCTCATCTCAACTCAACAGGAAGGATGCGCAGGCAACGATGGGCAAATCTTCATTGAGCAACCCGGCAACTATGATTGGGATTTTGTGCTCAAAGACGAATCGGGGTTCGTTGTTGATTCTGTTAAAAATTTCAACGGCTCCGCTTTGTACTCAGGACTTGAAGGCGGAAGATACGTTCTGATGTTAGATGACCGGTATGGATACAGCGTAACCAAGTACATAGAACTGGATGCGAAGGAAAAAGTAACTGCGGGATTTGAAATTTCCAATCTAGTGTTTCACGCAGGTGATAGCATCACGATTCATAACACTTCAGTTGGAGCATTGCAGTACGAATGGAGCTTTGGCGACAGCGTCACAAGCTACGCTGAACATCCAACTCATGTTTATTCATTCCCAGGTGTTTATCCTATCAGTCTTAATGCCAGTAATAGTGATTGTAATGATGAGTATTCGGTCGAGGTACAGGTGCTGAAATTATTCACGGGAACCAGTGTCATGGAAGCTGAAAGGATAAAAATATTCAGCTATGGAGGTAAAATTTACGTTGACTTTCAAATGAAAGAGACGGTTGAGGCAAGGATCGAAGTGTTTGATTTGATCGGGAGAAGGATGCATGATATAAAGACGCAGTCAACCGGCACTTACATGATAGATTTTCAAACGAAACCAAGCGCATGCTTTCTTGTAAAGACCACAACCCTGAAGGGTGACGTGAAACGGGAGAAAGTTTTCGTGGTGAATAAATAGAAAGAAATCTCTCCTAAAAAAGATCCTTAGTATTAATTGTAACTGAGGATCCCTGTTCAAACTCCAGGCGCAACGACCTGATTAATTTGAACTTCTCGCAGTTGACGGCACTTAGTTGTTCGCAGGTAAGAAAATAAATGGTGCGATCTCCGGGTGAAAGGTAAAGTGAAGCGCAGGAAGCCGAAGGAATAAATGCAATAATGCTATCAGCGGGAGCGCGTACAATCACGTCCAATGAAAGTGGATTGACAACTTCGAGGTGGGTGTTTGATTCCTTTCCGTAAACAGAACAGGGAATCGTGATGAAGTCAGGCTCTGTTGAGCACGAGTTGAAAAATAATGCGGGGAGCGCAGAAAAGAAAATGGCAAAAGTTCGGACGTATCGCATGGCAAGCGCTATTGTTTTTCAGTGGACGGCAAGTCCGAATTGCGAACCTGTCCTTTCGATACAGGCAAGAGAATCACGTTGACCGTAAAGCCCAGCAGCGCCAATTGATGGAATGATTTTTCCACAACAGAAGAGAACCCCTCCAATGAAATATCGGACGCTAAAACCGGCTGGTTTGCCGCACGATGAAAAATGTGAAACTGATCAGACCATGAATCCTGCTTTATGATAGCTGGACAGGCAAGAAGGATTAATCCGCCATCAGCCGTATGCCGGATCTCCGGCAAATAGTACGAAAAATCAGCAGTGGCGGAAAGCGTCCATTCGATGTTGCCGAACGAGTCGGTTTTTACGAGTACCGGGGCAGAAGTGATGGAGTCACCCTGAGCAATGAGGCTGCAGGCTAAGTGGAGCAGTATTGCGGAAAAGACAACTTGACGTAGCATCGGTTTGGGGTTTTAAGGTGATTAATTGAATATTAAAATCACAATCAAAAGTTTTAGCAGCCATGCAATGACATACGCTTTGAAGAACGGATGTGAAGTCCATTGCGCGGTTTTAAGTTTTAATGTTTTCATGACTGTGTGGTTTTGACAGTATGTCGGGAAAACCAGGGAAAATCACAGGAGTGCTGTAAATCGGGAATATTTGAATCGGGGATGGAATTCCGGTTTCATTCCCCAATCATCACATACCCCGCCCATGCCTTAGGCGTGAATTCGGGGCGGGCGATGAGTTCCAGCTTCGCTTCCTGCAATGCTTTTGAATAGGATTCACCGCTGAGGATGCGCGTGAAAAGTGATTTCGTCAATGCGCCAGCCGAGTTATCCGGTATTTTGAAAAGCGTGTAAATGATGTTCCTCGCTCCCGCATACAGGAACCCGCGGTTGAGCGCCATCATGCCTTCTCCTTTTGCCAGCTTGCCGATGCCGGTTTCGCAGCAGTTCAGCACTACAAGGTCGGCATTAATCTCGAGGTTGTAGGCTTCGCTAATAGTGAGGATTTGATAGTCATTCAGGCTATGCTGCGATGAAAAGATGATGCCTGAGAGTAAATACTCCCGTTCATTTACAGCTTGGTGCGCTGAAACAAGAACAAACTTGCTGCGTTTGGCGTAACGCCTGAAATTATTGATGGTAGCTTCTTCAAGCAATAGGATTTTTGCTCTTTGCCGGTTTTTCCTAACTATTGAAGACACGTCTTCTACTTCTTTTTTAGAGTGCAGCAGATTTGGAAAAACATCCTTACCAATAAGGGCAGGTTTTTCATAAACAGGGGCAATGCCCAAAAAATCATTTTTGTACAGAGCTGTTTCGTGAACGTGAAATTGTTGCAAAAAGAGCGTGGCAGAATAATGATAGCTCACCGCATAACGATTGACTAAATAAGGCAGAGAGTTGTAAGTAGCATGGTAATCAGGTTGTTCCGGCAGCAGCGCTTCAAACGGAACATAACAAAGCGATCCCTCAGAAATGATAATCAGCCTGCGCTTGCCTTTGAAAATATTCTCTGCCGGCTTTAATAGCAACTGATATAGTGCGATTGCTGCTTCGATAAAATCGCGCTTCTCAAAATGATTGATGGAGGAAAGCAATTGCGAGATGATCCCTTCGAACTCCCGTGGTTTGGCACATAAAAAAAGATCTGCTGAACTTTTCGTGATTAAATAAATAAAAATCCGGTCGGTGTTGATAAGATATTCCACCATCGCTTCGTCTGAACCCAGCTTTGACTGAATGGCTTCCATGGAAGCTACATCATGGTTATACTTTAGCCTGTAATAATCAGGAAACGATTTTTCAAAACTTTTAATAAGCGTTTCATACTTGCTGAAAGCATCGAAATATTTTCCCTGCAACCATTGCAGGGGGGCAGAACTACCTCCTTTCATTTTTTCTTCATTGATTTTCCTGGAAAGAAATGTCATCTCCGTTTTCAGCTTTTTCTCTCTTACAAGCATGTTTGTCGGAATCTTTGATGAAAATTTGGCGCTCGAATCAGCGAGCAGGCCAGATAAGACAGCGACCTTGTTTTTCTCGGAAATGCGGAATGCTTGTGCTAAGTACTCCTCTTCCTGTTTTACGAAATAAAGCTTGGCAGCCGAATTGACGCAACATTCAAACACCTTAGCTGACTGTTCTGTCAGGGTCAGCTTGGAATCTTCTGCGGTTAGCTTTTTTCGCATTCTCTCTATCAGGCCAATTGCGAGCTCACTGGTTTCAAATGAGTTTTTCAGATGAAGTAAATCTTTTGTTTGGTTTTCATAATAATCAAATAAAGCCCGGGCTTTGTTGGTTAATATTTCGAGCATGAGCGGTTCGGATATGATGCAATCCAATGGAGGATTGTTCCGATAATCGGTATCGTTAAAACCGTTGCACAAGCAGATGATTGCGGTTTGGAAGTGCCGCAGCGCTTGTTCATTGTCGCCCTTGTTCATGAACATCCGCCCCATGCTGTTATAAACCAGCGATAGAGTGGGATGCTTTTTCCCGAATGTTTTATCCAGTATATCCTCTGCTTTCTTTAAATAGTAGATAGCCTTACGGTTTTGCCTGATGCTTGAATGACAGTTTGCTTTGTTGATGCATATGGTTCCAAGGAAGGAGTGCATGCCATTGAAATTTTTTTCGACTAGGGAATACGCTCGGTTGAAGTGGCGCAGTGCTGAAGGAAAATCCCCCTTTTTGTACAGAGCGTGTCCAATGTTGTTCAGAGTAAACATCACGGCAACGTGGTTCTTGCCAAGGTAGTTGTATGCATGCTCCAATGATTTACCATAATGTGCCAATGCACTGTCGTATTCCTGCTTCAAGCTGAATACAGCAGCCAGGTTATTATACAAGCTGCTCAACCATTTAATTTGTTTGCGCGGATGTTGAATGCAGATGGCAATCGCCTTATTGTAATGAAGCAGAGCTTTGTCAATATCGCCAAGATTATGATGACTAACACCCACATTATTGTAACTGAACGCTACGCTCAAGTCGTTTTCACCGAACACTTTTCTGCGAACCTTAAGCGATTTCAGATGATAGGATAATTGCTTAATACGGTCTCCTTTAAATCCATAGCTGGCCCCCATATCATTGTAGATGTCTCCAATGTGGCCGTTTTCCACCCCGAGAAGCTTTTTACAGGCATCAAGATTGGCTTTGCAATAGCGGATGACTTCTTCATATTGAGCAAGGTCATTTTTAATATTTCTGATTTCGTCCCATACTTCAAAATAATGATCCCATAAACAACGGTTTTCAAAGTAGGGTAAGGCGGAATGAAGGTGAGCCAGCGCCTCATCATATCGGGATGCTCGTTTTAATTTTGCAACCGCAGTCGCCAAATCCTTAAAAACGATTTTTTGCTCCTTCATGCTGAAAATGTCGGACAGATTAAGCTAAGTCACACAATCGAACAGTTGTCATTCCGGACTTATACCTCCTGCTTGATGAACAGTCGGGAAATTCTCTGGTATTCAAGGTAAACCAGATTAGTCATCCTGCCCCCCCCTACGAAACAAGTAATACTGCTCACCCTCTCACAAGATACACTGAAATATTTTTATCACTAATATTGTGACAAATATCTTTCCCCACGACATACCCATGAAAGACGCAAAAAACAACCAGCATCCCGATTGGAAGTACATCGAAAAGTACTACAAGGGGGATGACGATGCCATCGCGCGGCTGATTTACAAGCATTATCAGTTGCTGATGGGCGTGAGCATGAAATACACCAAAGATGTGCAGGCGAGCGAGGATATCATACAGGAAATGGCAATGGAATTGGTTGCTTTGGGAAAAGGGAACAAAGAAAACATGGAAGAAATTAGGATAAACAGATTGCAAGCCAACCCCGAAAACCCGGTTGGCGGATTAGTGCGGAGGGTGCGGTTCCGCTCAATTGACGCATTCAGAAGAAAGACGGGTCAAAAGACGGACTACAAAGAAGATCTGCCAGATCGTGAAGCCGATGCAGACTACGATGTGCTCGAAACGATGGATATGGAAATCACCAACAACAGCCTTCACGATTTGCTGAATGACGCTAAAGAGTTGCTGGAGGAAGACGAGCGAAACGTGCTTGATCTCTGGCTCAGCGGACTTAAGCACCAACGGATGGCGGAAAAGCTCAAGGTCACGCAGGATGAGTTAAGGGTTTACAAGCAAAAACTAAAGAGGAAGCTGAAGCGCGAAATTCTTGCCCTAATGAATTCTAAAAAAATAACATCATGAATATTATGAAACCGGATTTTGAAATTTCCGACTCCAAAATTCTCGACTACGTTTTCAAAAAGATGTCGGGAAAGGAAGAGGCGGCAATGGAGCGGTTCCTCGACCGCCACCAGGATTACGCGCTTGCCGTTGACGGGCTGTTGTCGCTCTGTGTGCAGCAGCAATTGGACCGCAAGACGCTCGAGCAGGTTCTAAAAAAAAGCCGGGCGAATTTTTTGCAGCGGCTTGCGCCTGAAGATGTCAAGGATAAAGCCGCTTCCCGTGTCAAAAAAGCCAGGCAATCCATTGCGGCTGAACTGAAACAGACTTTAGACTATACGCTTGAACAACTGCGCGAATTTTTCAGCCCGCTGCCGCACTACGAAATGCAACTGGCTGCCGTCACCCGCTCCAACGGATTGACGGTATTGGAACCTAAGAACGGCATTGACATGAGCGTGAAGTTGAATTTTGTGCTTGAAAAAACCGTAAAGACCCCGGTCACTATCAAGGTAGAGGACAATCACGAAGAACTGGTCTATGAAACCATTATCCCGCCAAAAACAAAAAAATTCGCTTTAGATCTTTCCAAGGTAATTCCTCATCCAGGCAGATATTATTGGAAACTCAAGTATGGCGATGGCGTTGCCATCGGAATGTTTTACGTGGGCAAGGATTTGAACCCGCTCGATGAAGCGTGAGGCTTGCCCATGAACACGTAGCCCGCCCATGCCTTGGGTGTGGCCCATTCTTGCTTTATAATTTTGAGTTTTGCAGTGCGCAATGCTTCTGCGTATCGGGCCCCTTTTATGATTTCTTCAAAAAAATATTGAACCAGTTGTGACGATGCGCTGTCAAATACTTTGAATAGTGTGAAAACAATATTTTCCGCTCCGGCAAAAAGGAAAGCCCGGTTCATTGCCATCATGCCTTCACCTTTTATCAATTTGCCAATGCCTGTTTCGCAGCAGCTTAAGACAACGAGGTTGGCAGATAAATTCAGGTTGTATGCTTCACCTATTGTAAGGCATCTGTCATTCTCGCTTTTGTCTTCTGGTGAGGGCGAAAAGATGATGCCGGAAATCCCCGAACTTTTTTGATGGAGAACCTGATGCGCGGATATTAGAATATAATTGAAACCCGCACACATGCTTTTAAAACGTGCCGCGGTGGCTTCACTTTCGCAAATTGCTTTGGATTCAAATCCGCTTTCAGAAAGCAAAGTCCCAACTGCAGTTACTTCTTCCTTTGAGAATATCAATTCGATGAACTGTCCACTATGTTTCCTTCGGTTCCCATATTCGGGTGATATGCCAATGAATGTTTTCATACCTGTGCGATTTCGTTGCGCAGAGGCGGAAACGCTATGATGAAACAATGAGGCCGAGTAATGATAGCTGACGGTAAATTTATTTGCGAGATAAGGGAGACCCCGATAGGAGTTTCTAAAATCAGCAGATTTTGTGAGCAGCGCTTCGAAAGGCAGGTAATACATCCCCAGGTCAGGAACAATAATCAAATGCTTTTTATCAGCAATGAATCTTTTCACCGGTTTTATCAAATCATCATGCAGGCGCATGCCATTTTCAATGAATGGCTTCTTTTCAATCTGATTGATGGATGAAACGAATTCGCTAACGCGGATTTCGAAATCCTGCGGAACAGCAGTTCGCACTACCTTGAATGATTTGTCTGTGATAAGAAAAACAAGAAAGTTCGTTTCGCCAATGAAATAATCAATCAGGGCATCATCCGGTTCGAGTCTCGACTGAATGGATCTGACGGTCGCAACTTGAGCGCTATACTTCAATTGGTGATAATCGGGGTAGTGATTCTCAAACTGACGAACCAGCGATTCATACTTGCGGTTCACGTCAAATAGCTCATCCTGAAATGCGCTTGCACCTGAATCTTTGCCACCATTCAGGTTTTCGTCTTGGATTGATTTCACGAGATGTGCCCGCCTGACGCGCAACTCTCTTTCTGAAATAAGAAGATGATCCGGAATTTTCGCAGTGAATTTCGCCTCCGTATCTTTCATAGAGTTGAATAACAGGATGGCCTTGCTTTTTTCAGAAAATCTGAACGCTTCATGCAGCCATCGCTTGTCATCATCATGATCAAAAAGCAATAGCGAAATTTCCACCGCTTTATCATAAACCTGACGCGCCTGTTCCGCAAGAATGATTTTTGATTCCTCTTCGATATAATTTTTCCGCATATCATTCAAAAGGACATCCGCCAGTTTTAAAGCGGTCAATGCGGCCTTTGCGGCTTTTATCCGATTGGTTCTTGAATGGTATAATTCGAGCAATGCTTCCCCTTTATGAATCAGGCATTGCAATAAAACAGGTTGCGATAGCGCACCTTCAATCGTTGGCGGAAAGTGATAGATGTCCATACTGTTATATCCTTCAAACAGGGAGCAAATCGCTTTTTGATAACAATTCAATTCTTCAGAAACATGGCTTTTCGATTTAAAGTATCTCCCCATCTTGAGATGAATCTTGGATATGCCGGGATGCTTATCCCCGAAGAGGCCATGCGCAATATCGAATCCCTTGGACAGATACAACCGTTGCATGTCGCTGTTGCCTATGCTGCCGTACGAATCACTCAGCAAGCCATAACTCGTTGCCAAATAGGTATTGTTTCCCCCAATTCCCTTTAAAAATGTTTGCTCCGCTTTTTTAAAATAGGTAATGGCTCGTTCGGGCTTATTCAAATGATGATAACATTCGCCCAGGTTGTTGTATGCGATCCCAAGCAAGTGATGCGAACCGGGCAGCAACTCGCTGTAGATGGCTGACGATTTTTTGAGGTATTTCAATTGAAGCGCGTACTCGCCCATTTTGCCGTAAGCAGAGCCAATGTTATTGTAAGAGTTGGCAACTTTCTGGCTCATTTCTCCGTACCGCTTGACGCGGATGTTCAGCGCCTTGAAATAGTAGATCAGGGCTTTGTCAACGTCTCCGACAAAGCGGAAGCATGCGCCAATATTATTGTAGCTCAGTTCAACAGACGTTCTCGAACCATGCGGCTGACGTTCTTGAATCATCAGGGCTTTTTGATAATATTTCAGTTGATTTTCATAATCACCCTTCCTGCCGTAAGCCGTCCCTATATTATTATAGCTCATCGCAACTTCAGGATGAAATTCTCCCAGGCGCGGAAGCGTTTTTATTAATGAATGATTCGAAATCGAGATGGCCGCATCGTATTGGGATAAATAATATTGACACCCCGCGATATGGTTGGAGGTGTTCAGGTATTCCGCCCATTTTTCATCCCGCTCATAGAATTTTCGCGCCTTCTCAAAAATGGATATTGCTACCTGATAATCACCGGCATTCTTCAGGTTATCGGCTTTTTCATATAATAAATCACCTTGCGATGGTTTTTGACGGGATTCCCTCATGTTGGAGTCGGGATAACCGGAAACGATTTTTTACCGATAGCGGTTAACGATAATTTTTTCCAACCAGCGATTGTCTCTGCAGTTCATGGCGATGATATATACTCCGTCAGGCTGGTCGGAAATATTAATATGCTTGATTTGCGTGGCTATAGAAGAGGAAAATATCCTCTTTCCTAAGATATTATAAACTGCGATTTCGTTGACATCGCGCAGGCCTGAATCAAAAACGATTTTGAAAACACCGGGATTCGGATTGGGATAAATGAAAAAGCCGGGGGAAGCAATTTGAGATGGGATGTAACTGCCGATGGTATCGCAGAGTCCTCTATCAGGAGCTTGATCGAGTTCAAATCCAACCATGAATTGATGTTCTATTTTGCACCCAAAATCGGGCTGAAAGTTGCGGATATTCGTTCCGTCCAATCGTTTGAATGAAAGGCTGCCGGCAGTTTCGGTGAACTGCGGCAGCGTGTTGATGCGCGTATCCAACCCGTCACAGAATTGCGCAACAGAGTCCAGGTCGGTGAATTCAAAAACGTAGCAACCGTCCGAAAGATGAAACGTATCGGAGTACTGCGTGTCATTCATCAAACCGGTGCGCGAGTAGAGTGCAGTACCGTTTTCATCATTTAGAAAGTACTTATTCTCGCTTGCGAAATTGTTGGTGAGCAGGCTCATTATGATTACGGAATCATAAACAGGGGGCATGGTAAAAGACATAGAAGCGAGGTTGTTCGCGGGATATTCATCGGGAAGATTATTAGGTCTGCCGGCTTCCGCATAAAAGCGGCTGGCAGTCATGCCAGACCAGTCGAAAAGCGGCAGCTCAACTCGTGCGGATTCCTGAAATAATAAAAAGCCCGTCCAGGTATATTTGCATTTTTTTCCTCCTTCCACCCAATAAGTTATTTCCGCGGTGGACAAAATCGCGCTTCCCCCATTTCTGATAACTACAAGCGGCTTACCACAAGCAGGATTGTATCGGTTATGATATTTCGAATCAGAGGGCGCGATGATTTCTTCTATCTCAACGTCATTCGTGAAATTCGTTTCACCGTAAGCAATCAATTGTCCTGCTACCCATAACGAGGGCCAAAACTGACCGTCATTGGGATAAGTGAATGGTTGCGCGTCATAGTTTATCGTGATTGGATTTCCGGGAGTGACAAAAGAAGTTATCTCATAATAATTTGCGTTGACCTTGTCACCCGGACACCAGTTCGAGCGATTGAACGTCCATGAGCCACCCTGCGGAAACAAAGCGTTCCTGCCACAATCATCTTTCCATAAAATCTGGTCGAAGCGTTTTATGCCGTCAACTCTTATTTCATGCGTTTTATTACAAAACTCAGCGCAACCTGTCGAGCCTCCCCATCCATGCCCCGTTGTTGTTATTTTCACGCGAGCCATCTTTTCCTGAGGCTCTATATTTACCGTCACGGGAACAAGGTGGTTTTCTATCGGATCTGATGGAATGCCATAATAAAAATTTCCATTCCAGAGATTCTTTACGGAAACAACTTGTCGGGAAGGCGTCCCCTTTATCATTACGAATGTAAGTTCAGCACGCTGCTGATTGTTCATGGCGATAATGCCTACATTGCCATGCAGCAACGGCTCATAATCAGTGACATCATAAGTCCACTTGAAACCGTCAGCACCCAGATCAAGTCCTGAACTGAAAGGCGTGATATACCGGCCAAGTTCAAACAACTCTCCTGTGGAGTCCATCAGTTGTATAAACACCATGCCGTCTCCACCGCTACATGGACATTTCAGGGTGTAGTCCATTAGTATTTTTCTAAAACTAACGGTGTCGGGCGGAAACAAATACATGCCGCTATCGGGATTCTGAGTGAACGTGATTGACGGAACAAATATGGTATCATTGACCTGAGCGCTCAGGGGCAGACCTGATATCAGAAAGATTGATGCGTGCAGAAAAAAAATGCGCTTGAATATGCTCGGTAGAACTCTCATATTAGTGGAATCTATGCAAATCTAAAAAATAGATTAACATTTCAAAAAGGGTTACTGACTGATTTCAGCTTAAACATTTTCAACATATGGTCAATAGCCGAACAACATTGTAATACTGGTAGCAAGATGACGTGCTAAACAATTATTTCAAAATCTCAGCCTGCACATCTGATGTTTAATTGGTCATTTCCAGCAATGTTTGTGGTTCTTTAACGTTTTTGATGTGAACTTTACTGCTGCAAACCATCTTTACTGACACATGTCCAACAATTACTCCCTCCTCATTCAAAAGCTCGATGAGTTCATCCGCAAGCACTACGTCAATCAACTGCTGCGCGGGCTGATCTATTCTTCCGCTATCATCCTTGCTGCGTTCATCGTCCTCAACCTCGTTGAGTACAAATATTATCTCCCCGCCATGGGCAGAAAGGTATTGTTCTTCGGCTTCCTCGCGGGCAGCGGGACACTGCTATATACGCTCGTCATCGAGCCGCTCATGCACTACTATCGCCTTGGCAGGATCATCAGCCACGAACACCTCCGTTATCGCAAGGTGTGTCACGAATGAAAAGATAGGATAGTTCTTTTCAATGCTGTATAAAAGATGGTGGACGACCCACCGCATACGCTGTACAGGCGGAGTATGCAAACCACTCTTAGATGCTGTAGCCAAAAGCTATGGTATTAAGCGTAAGAGAAAAGGCTGCACGAGCAGTCAGGTGAGCGTAAAGAAGCTGAATGCCCGCCTGCCGGACGGGCAGGCAAATGAACCGCTGACGACATGTAGAAAAACGGAAATTCTATTGCTTATTTCTGTTGAAGGTACGTTTCAGATGGTGTTCTTACTTAAACTTGCCGCTAACGGGATTTTCGGCTAACGGCAGTCATCCGCAGCGGACAGATCGCGTTAAGCTTCGATAAATATACAAAGAAAATTGATAGTAATGGGGGCTGTGATTGGTTAATTGGCTAATTGGTACTACCCACTACCCAACACTCAATGCACCAGAGTCACATTCCCTACTATTGTTCTGGGCACATTCCCGCAGGTCATTTGGACATAGTACGCGAACACAACGAGATCTTGCTTGTCGCCTTTGTACATGCCATCCCATCCCTCGTTGGGATCTTTGGTTTCAAAGACGGTTTCACCCCAGCGATTGAAGACTTTGAAATCAATCAGGTTTAGATCGCCCGGATGGATGATCCTGAACAGGTCGTTGTGCCCGTCACCGTTTGGCGAGAAGGCGGTGGGGATGAAAAATTTTCCTTCACATTCGCTCAGCACTTCCACCGTTCCCAGCGCCACCGCCTTGCAGCCGTTAACGTCCGTTACCGTCAGGGTATAGGTCGTGGTGTTGGCGGGCGAAACGGTGGGAGCCGGGCATCCCGCGCAAACCCATCCGTCAGTGGCTGTCCAGTCATATTCAGCCATGCCGCCATTGGGCGTGAACGTTACTTCAGAGCCATAGGCGATAGTGGTGGCAGGCAGCAGCCCCGGATCGGGCAGGGGGTGAACAGCAACATTCACATTTAATACAACAGCATTGTTGCAAAAACCGCTTGCCGAAACGGTGACGCTGTAGTCCGTAGTCTGTTCCGGGCTGGCAACCGGGTTGGCGCAATCAGTGCAGCTTAATCCGGCAGCAGGCGACCATGCGTAAGCTGCTCCGCCCGCAACGTTCAATTGAACGTTTTCACCATGACAAATTTGTTTTGCCGAATCCATTGCGGCCGTAAACACAGGAAGGACGCTGATGGTAATGGTGTCGCCTTTCATGCAGCCAAATGTATCATTGGAAGAAACAATATAAGTGGTGGTGGAAAGCGGGGCAGCCACCGGGTTGCTGACAGAAGCATTATCCAATGTTGCAGGTGGCGACCAGTTGTATGAAGTGCCGCCTGTTGCCGATAGCTGGACGCTTTCTCCGGCACAGATGGATGCAACTGATGCGCTTGCCATAAGCGGAGCGGAGGAAGAGGAGAGGCTGATGCCGGCATTGTCATAGGCAGTACATCCGTTGCCGTCAGTGATGGTAACGCTGTAAGCGCCAGGCGCGGTCACCGCCAGGGTTTGACCAGCGGAATTATCATTCCACCGGTAGGTGAAGCCCGCCCCCGCATCCAAAACAATGTTGATGATTTCGCACACGGCAGTATCCCGCAAATCCACAACGGGATTTGGATGCACCGTCAGCTCTGCCGTATCTCTTGCAGAACAGCCAAAAGTATCAGAGACAATAACAATGTAGGTGCCCGAAACTGCCGCAGTGAATGTTTGCGTTGTCGTGGTGCCGTCCTGCCAGAGATAATTGTCAAATCCGGCTCCTGCATCGAAGGTCACCGTGCCTCCATCGCAAAATGAAACGTCATTGCCGAGATCAACTCCCGCCCCTGTTGGCGACAAGGTAACGGAGGCATCGTCAGTTCCCGAACATCCATAGGAATCTTCAACAGTTACGCTGTAGTTTCCGGTGGCGGAAACTATCAAAGTCTGATTGGTTGTGAAATCATTCCACAAGTAGGAATCAAACCCTGCGCCAGCATCGAGAACATAATTTGACGCAGCGCAGATGAGCGTGTCTGTGAGATTTATAACCGGATTGGGAAACACAACAACCGCAGCGGTGTCGCCACCCTGGCAGCCGTTTGAATCAGTAACATTCACAAAATAAGTTCCTGTTGCATCTGCCGTGAAAGTTGCTCCCGTGCTGGCATCATGCCATGAATAAGAGGTAAACCCTGCGCCTGCATCGAAAGTAACGGATCCTCCCTCGCAGAATGTCGTGTCATTGCCGATATCAACTCCCGATCCGGCTGGGGAAAATGTGATGTCCGCATCATCGGTTCCCGAACATCCATAGGAATCTTCAACCGTTACTCTGTAGTTTCCGGTGGCAGAAACCATGAAAGTCTGATTGGTTGTGAAATCATTCCATAAGTAGGAACCATACCCTGCGCCCGCATCGAGTACATAATTTGACGCAGTACAGATGAGCGTATCATCAAGATTTACAACGGGATTGGGAAACACAACAACCGCAGCAGTATCGCCACCCTGGCAGCCGTTTGAATCAGTAACATTCACAAAATAAATCCCGGTTGCATCTGCCGTGAAAGTAGCTCCCGTGCTGGCATCATGCCATGAATAAGAGGTAAACCCTGCGCCCGCATCAAAAGTAACGGAGCCTCCCTCGCAGAAGGTGGTGTCATTGCCGATGTCAATGCCAAGGAAGTTGGTGGTGGAGATGTAAAGGTTGCCGGATGAATTGCTGCATCCGAAACTGTTTACCGCGGTCACGCTGTAGGTTCCTGCCGCCCTTATCACGATGCTCGGTGTAGTGGCTCCTGTTGACCACGCGTAACTGCTCATGTTCGGTGGCGCATGCGCCCTGCTACTGTCAGAGAGGCAGATGTCATAGCACCCATAAGGAACAAGGCGCATATCCGGCAATGGTTTCACATCTACATTTCCTCCTGATGATCGTTTGCATCCGTTGGCATCGGTGATGGTTACCTGGTGGCGTCCGCTGGTGAATACCGTTGTACTTATCGAAGAACTTCCGTTGGTCCATTCATAGCTGTAGCCCGCAGGCGCGCTCAGGGTAACGCTACCCCCCTGGCAAAATTGCAGCGGGCCTGATGCGCTGACACTGAAATAAGGCGGGTTGGGATAAATCTCAACGGTCAGCGCTGAGGAGGTATCCCTGCAACCGTGATTATCAGCTACCACCACGGTATAGTCTCCGCTGTTTGCCATTTCATAAACCCATTGCGACTGAGATGTGCCGATAGGCGCTCCGTCATGAAACCATTGATACGTGAAACCCGTGCCGCCCGGGTTGGCTGCAAGGGTAGTGTAGTTAGCCTGGTCGCAGAACTTCACGGGACCATTAGCCGTGATGTAAGCGAACGGAGGCGGATAAACCAAAATTGAAACAGGACCCACGGTGTCCTTGCATCCGGCAGGCTCTGTGACAACTACATAGTATGCCCCTGTTTGTTTGGCAGAGATGCTTTGCGTGGTGACTCCTGTTGACCAACGGTAGGCATATCCGGCTCCGGACGGGGCGGTCAGCATCAAACTGTCTCCATGACAAAATGTAGTGGTCCCCGTGTAACTCATGTTGCCGGCAGTGAACTGAAGCACGTTGACCGTAGTTGTCGTTGAGGCGCTGCACCCTTTCATGTCTGTTACTGTGAGCGTCACGTTGTAGCTCCCTGCTGCGTTATACCTGTGAGCCGGATTTTTACGGTTGGCAGTTGTGCCGTCCCCGAAATCCCAGCGCCATCTCACCACCGAGCGTGACGGAGCGTAGGAAGTATTGTCCATGAAAAGCGTGGACATGCCCAGGCATGCTTCCTGGTAGCTGAATGTTGCATCCAGTTGGTGAGTCACCACGGTATCAAGGAATGTGTCGGAACAAATTCCATCGGTGATGGTGAACTCCACTAAATAATTGCCCGGAGAAAACAGATGCGCTGGGTTTTGCAACGTGGAAACCGGTGATGCATCGTCAAAATCCCATTGCCATCCTGTGATGGGCAGGGCGCTTGAAGATACATCCGTAAACTGCACGGGCTGGCCCGGGCATCCGCTGAAATTGAAGCCTGCCGTGAGAAATGAATTCAAGGTCACCGTCATCGTTGTGTAGCTCCAGCAGCCGCTTCCATCGGTAGCCCAAAGCGTCACATTATAATTGCCCGTAGCCGCAAAGACATGAACCGGATTTTCATCCCATGAATAGCTGCCGTTTCCGAAATTCCAGAAGTAGGCGGCAGCGGGCGGATTGGTGGTGTTGGTAAACTGAACCGGATTACAATTGGTATTGGTGAACGAGGGCGTCAACCCGGCACACGGAGATCCGCTGCCTCCGCCCGGACACGATCCCCCTCCTCCGTCCAATCCCCCGCCCTGCGAGGTGACCACTACTGATTCATCGTCCGTGCAGCCATATTCGTTGGTGACGGTAACGCGGTAGGTGCCTGCCGCTGTCACAAAGGTGCTCTGGTTATTGGATCCGTTAGACCACAGATAGCCATGATCCGCTGGATATGCGGTGAGCCTCAGCGCGGAAAACGGGTTCACGGGGGCGCCTGCTCCCGCGATCGAAGCCACCGGAACGGGTAACCGCGGAATGGCACCCACCGTTACGGAAGCCATGGCTGAACATCCGAAAATATCCGTTGCCGTAACGGAGTAAGTTCCTGCTGAAGTGATGCTGGCAAACGTATCAACGCTGCCGTTGCTCCATGCCTGGCTTGCATAATCACCGGGCAAAAACAGCGTGACGCTGCTGCCGCTGCACGTCAGGTCAGCGGTGGCAATCACAGGCGCTTCGGGCGTAATGATTTCCACAGTCAGGATATCGGCATTATTGCATATCTGTTCGGTGACGCTCACCGTGCCGAAAAGACCTGTCCCCCATCGAACAGTGATGCTGTTGGTACCCGTCCCTGACAGGATGGTTCCACCCGTTACTTCCCAACGGTTTTGTGCTCCCAAAGGCGTGGATGCGGTGTAGGTTGCCGTTGAATTGGAGCACACCGTAACCGGACCTCCGATAGCAACGGGATTGTTGCCTGTAAGCGTCACTGCAAAAGTGGTGGTGGTGGGGCAGGTAGGATAAACCGTGTTATCTTCCTGCTTGAGGGTGATTTGCCCCGTTGCGCCCGTTCCCCATTGAATGGTGGCGTAGCTTTTCCCCGTTCCCCCGCTTGTTACAGTTCCTCCGGTCACCGTCCACGTGTTGTAATATCCTTCCGGAACCAAATAGGTGACTGACGAGGATGCGCACACATTCAACGCTCCTGTCAAAGGTGCGGGAGGAGGAGGGGGCACGATTGTTACGGTTCGTTTTTCACGGCTGTTGCAGTAAACTCCGGCCGGGGCATCAACCGTTATTTCACCAACGGTGCCGCTGCCCCATTGAATAGTGACCGTGCCGGTTCCCTGCCCTGATGTGATTGTTCCGCCTGTCACCGTCCAGTTCCAGGTTGTGAATCCCGTGGGGCTGGGAGTTCCTGACACGCTGTAGTTCTGGCTCGTATTGGCGCAGGCGCTGTTCGCATAGAAATAAAACGGGTTCGCTACCTGCACCGTTTTGGTCGCCTGACCTCCGCAGTTGGCAAGGTCGTGGAAGACATCCACGGCAATAGTTTTCGTTCCAGCGGTATTAAAATAAACGCTGATGCTGTTGGTGCCTTGTCCGTAATTAAGGGTGGCGCCAGTCACCGTCCAGCTATAAACGGCACCAGGCAGCAAAGGGGCTTCATAAACTATGGTGCTGTACTGACAGGCAACGCCAGGTCCATTAATTTGAGGGCTGGATGAAACAATAGGTATTTCTGTAATGGATGGAAGGGCGCAATAGGATCCCGTCCCACCGGTTTGCTGCAGCGAAATGATTCCGGGAGACACGCTGCCCCACAGGACGGTGATTTCATTATCAGCAGGTCCGCCACCGGATGTAATTGTTCCTCCTGTTACCGTCCAGTCATAGGTTGCCCCGGCTACGGCAGTAGTGGTATATGTTTGCTCATCGCCAGCGCAAGCGGTGCCCGGGCATATCAGCGGCAACCCCGGATTTTGGTCAACGCTGATGCTGATGGTGGTATCATCGGTGCAGGCTTCGGTGGAATAGAAAGGAGGATTGAAATAAAGCGGTGAGGCCGATACAATCAACGTGACATCGTAAGCGCCCGGAGCAGCATAAATATGAGTGGGAAATTGAATTTGCGAATTGCTTCCATCGCCAAAATCCCAATGCCACATCACGGGATTGCCCGTGGATTGGTCGGTGAAAACCGCCTCGCTGCCAAGGCAAACATCTTCGGTGGTGAAATTTGCAATGGGCGATGGTTTTACGGTGATCCGATAATCACCCGAACCGGTGCATCCAAATGAATTGGTTTCGGTAATTTTAATAAGACCTTCTCCTTCGGTGTCCCAGTGCACCACAACGCTGTCTGCGGTATTGCTCCCGATAATTGTTCCGCCTGTAATCTCCCATAAATAGGTACTGCCTGCCGTTGGCGCAATTATCGAATATGTTTTAAAGTCATCGAAACAAGCTTCAATCCTATCCTGCGTGGTGCCGCCTGATGAATCAGCCGAACCGGGGATAAACGGGGTGGGAAGAGGATGGATTGTTACGTTTGCCGTTGTGGTTGTTGAACAGCCGATGGCGTTGGTTTCCGTTACCTGCACCGTTCCTGTTCCGCTGGTAAGCCATTGAATATTGACTGTCGGAGTTCCCTGTCCGCTGAGAATGCCACCGCCAGAAACGTTCCACACATAGTTATTACCGCTGCTTGCTACGCTGTATGTTTCCTGCCCGTTGGCGCAAACCGAAAGGCTGCCCGTGATGGCTTGCCCCGGAGTATCGTGCACCGTAACGGATTGCGAGGCGCTGGAGGCGAGCACACCGTTGCTTACTGTCAGTATGACGGTGAAGCTGCCGGAAGTTGCGTACTGATGCGAAGGATTGGCTGCTGATGATGTATTTGCATCGCCAAAATCCCAATTCGTTGTTGTGAAGCCGCTTGAGCTGTTAGTGAATGTTACCGTGCGATCGCAGGCTATTTGGTAAGTGAAATTGGCGGAAAGCTGAGCGAAGGAACCGCCAACTGTTGACCCTGACAATATCAGGACCAGCAGGGATTTCTTGAGGACGGTTGGCATAGGTAATGCTGTAACACCTCAAGTTATCATTTTATTGCAAATTTTTCAGGAATTTTTTTGAGGGGAAAATTCTACTAAACCGGCTGGTTCACCTTCTGCCTGATCCTCGAAAGTGTTTCTGGCGTGATGCCAAGCATCGAGGCAATGTATCTCAATGGTACATCCTGTATCAGCTTTGGATTTTCCTGCACCAGGGAGCGGTAACGCTCTTCAGCGCTTTGGGAGAGGAACGATAAAATGCGTTTTTCCAAATATTCGTAAATCTGCTCCATGATCAGCCGTCCGAGCTCCTGCCATTTGGGATATTTCGCATAGAGTTTCTGCATGCTTTCATAATCTATCACCCACAGGTCGCATTCGCTTAATGCCTGGATATATTCTTTTGACGGCTGTTTCGAATTGAAACTTGAGAATGCAGTGATGAGCGTATGCCTCGGCTGGATGTATTTCGTCACTTCCATTTCATCATTGATCTCATAGTAGGAGCGCATGAACCCCTCGCGGATGAAAGCTATTTTGTTACATACTTCTCCCTCCTCGACAAAGAAGGCTCCTTCCTTCAACTTCACCGGTTTGAAATATTTGGCGATGTCGTCAAATTCCTTATCGGTGAGTTGGACTATCTGGTTGAAAAAAACCTTCAGCGCGATTTTGCTTGTGTCACTCATCGGAATGGAAATAAATTTTCTCTGTTGAAAATTAGTACAATCAAAATTAATGGATCAGGATGGAAATTTGCACAGGAAAAAACGCAGGCATAAGCTGAAACCTTTGATTCAAAAGGATTTTACGGCAGTTCCCCTCTGAGAAAAATGAACTAAATATCCACACAATATGAATACTTCCGGACTAACAGCAGCTTATCTAAAAATTTGCAAGGCAATGAAAAACGCTTGTTAATAATAGATAATCTTTTTAAAACCCTTAGTTATCAACATTTGCGTAACGATGGGGAAATTTGGAAATCTTATTCCCCTCTCTATATTTGCCCCAACCAAAACATTTTCTTAACCCATTAAAAACTCTTCACCATGAACAAAGGAGATTTAATCAGCAAAGTTGCCACCGATGCGCGTTTGAGCAAAGCTCAGGCCGGCAAGGTGCTTGATTCAGTATTGAACAACGTAGTAAAGAGCCTCAAGAAAGGCGACAAGGTTACGTTGGTAGGCTTCGGCACTTTTGGCGTTGCCAAGAGAGCTGCCAGAACCGGACGCAATCCTCAAACAGGAGCCTCCATCAAGATTCCTGCAAAGAAGGTTGTGAAATTCAAAGCCGGAAAAGAATTCGCCAGCGCTGTTTAAACTGACAACCGACTGAAACAAAAAAGAGCAAGGTTCAAATTCCTTGCTCTTTTTGTTTACAGCCGTGTCATAATCTTTTTAACTTAGCGCCACAAAAAAAACAAAACATGGGTAAGGGAGATAAAAGATCAAGAAAGGGTAAAATATTCAAAGGCTCCTTTGGAAATTCGCGACCGCATAAATTAAAAAAGAAACATAGCGCACCGGTAGCCGCGCCAAGCGGTGTTGCCGGGAAAAGCGCAGAACCTGTGAAAAAAGCAGCGCGCTCTAAAAAGAAAAAAGAAGGGGAAAGCGCACCGGCTGAGTAGGCTGTCAGCCTGTTTTATCCATTGCCCGGTATAGCTTAAGCAGGCCTGCAATATCACGGGTATTCCGATCATTTAGCCTTGCCAGCAATTCATTGGCAGCTTCCTCAACGCGCATATCGGGATAAAAATGATTCCTCATGTAATGAATCATCTTCAGCATCCTGAATCCATCCATCCAATTAAACCAGCGTGGCATGAAAGTTTTCATCCCTGCGGTATGCGCATTGACCTCCTCAATTTTTTCCAAAAATCCCGCTGATTCGAGAAACGACCTCACCGGAAGCGGAAGCATTTCCGTGGATTTGCGCGCCTCTTCACCGCTTGCCTTGTAATATGAAGAAACAGATTCCATGAAAATTTTCAGATCATCAAAAATCCTGATGTTGTAAGTGGTAAAACCAGCCGGATTATCCGCCCATTCCTTCATCGCCCTGCCTGTTCCGAAAGGCACCCTGTCTGAAATTCGCGGTGACGGATAAACGGTAGTGTTGTTAATAGTCCCGAATCCACCGAGCGGAATAATCTTGTGAAGGAAGTAAAAATCTTCGCCTGCTTTTCTCCTGTTCATTCCGCCCGCGCGCTGGTAAACATTGCTGCGAACGCACATGCCGGAGCCTATCGCGTGGCAGGCAAACGGATAGCCGGCATATTTCAATCCCTGGATATAATATCTCAAATGAATCTCATAGTTGATGATGCCTTCCCTCAGGGTTGTGTCGGAAATATCAAGGGGATGCTCGAAATAAATGGAGGCTGCTTTTGCCAACGGATGATTCAAAAAATATTTTTCAATGGCGCTCAGGTAATTCGGTTCCACCACGCAGTCTGCATCCAGGCAAACTATCACGCCATCTTTTTTCCCAATGCTTTCAAGCCGCCAGGCTGCTTCATCCATGCCGATTTTTCTTGCCAGACCAACGCCTGCATGCCTGGACGGCAAATCTTCATCGCGCAGCACGAAAAGCCTGAAGCGCCTGCCGCGCTGGTTCGCCTGCCATGAAATTATTTCCTGAAATGAATTTTCATTTTGGGATTTTATTGCTCCGGAAGAATTTGCGGCACCGTTAAGCGCAATGATCACCTCAACCGTTCCGGTACATGACGAGCAATCGTTCAGAGAATTCAAAGTGGCGACAACATTCGGCTCGTTATGGCAGGGGATGACAACAATCAGGCTTAGATCACCTGCCGGTTTTTCCTGCAGTCGCACCGGCCTGAAAAGATGCTTTTCAAAGTAGGTTGGCATGACAGAACAGACGCTATCTTTTAAAAAGATGGCATCTGTCAAAATTCATCTAAAGGGCAGTTCTAAAAATTGCTCTTTTTATCGCCTCACCCCTTCCCTCTCCAGAGGGCTTGTCTATGAACACATTATGGAATCTACGGTGCGAGCCGTTTTATTTTCCAATTACCTTTAGAAAGAATATAAACAATGCGGTCATGCAGGCGGTTAGGCTGTCCCTGCCAGAATTCATAATAGGTTGGTTTCAAAATATACCCTCCCCAATGCGCGGGACGCGGAATTTTCTCAACGGCTTCAAACTTTTGGGCGAGTTCGGCAACCCTGCGTTCCAAAACGTGCCGGTCTTCAATCACCTCGCTTTGCGGTGACGCTATCGCACCGATGCGGCTCTCGCGCGGGCGGATGTCGAAATAATCATCGGATTGTTCCTTGCTCACTTTCGCAACCTTCCCTTCGATCCTAACCTGCCGTTCGAGCCGGTCCCAATAGAAGAGCAACGCTGCGTTGGGGTTTTCCCTGAGCGCCTTGCCCTTCCTGCTATTGTAATTGGTGTAAAACACAAACCCTTCTTTATTATACTCTTTCATCAGCACGGCTCTTGCCGCGGGCTTTCCGCTGCGTGTGCTTGTGGCGAGAATAACCGCAGTGGGTTCTTTGAAATCGGCTTTCAAAACCTCCCTGAACCATTTGTCAAACTGCAGATAAGGGTGTTTTTCAACCCGGTCTTCCGTCAGCGGATTCATATTATTCTTTGCATGCTAAAATAGGATGAAAATCAATCTCCCGCAGATTACGCAGACAAGCGAAGATAGTCTCATCAGCGAAAATCAGCGTCATCTGCGGAAGATGTACCATCGGTAAACAGGAAACGAAAGAAACCGACAAAACAGGCTTGACGTTGCACTAAATAGTGCCCGATGGTATATCCTCCGAAGGAGTCGGGAGTTCTTCGGACCGATCGCAGTTCGTTTTTTGCGCTTGTTTCGGGATAAACCGCCATCGCTAATTTTATCCGCAAAATTCCCATGCCTGCGGAATCCGAAATAAAACTTGCCGTTGAAACCAGTCAGAACTGGGTTGATGCCGTAATGAATGATTTCAATTCATTCCTGCTGGACCATGCCGACTGCGAGCGCAAGGCTTCCGCTATGGCGATGAGCTTTGTTGCCAAGTATCCCGATCGCACGGAAATCATTCCCCGGTTGATTGCAACAGCGCTGGAAGAGCTGCGGCATTTTCAACTGGTCTATCGCATCATGCAGAAACGAGGGGTGCGGCTCGCTCACGAGATTAGAGAAGACCTATATATAAAACAGCTCATTCTGCTATCCCGCACCGGACGCGATGAGCGGTTTCTCGACCGCCTGCTGATTGCCGCTATCGTGGAATGCCGCGGGGCGGAGCGTTTTCGCATGGTGCAGGAAGCGCTGAAACCCGGTGTCCTGAAGGATTTTTACCGCAAGCTCTATGAATCTGAAATGCAGCACGGCAATGTATTTCTCGAAATGGCGCGCCATTATTTTGAAGAGCCTGCTATTCAAAAGCGGCTCTCACAATTGGTTATGGAGGAAGGAAAAATTCTGAAGGGGCTCAAACTCAGGGCGGCTTTGCATTAGAGTTTGCGGAGCAAGGCTAACAACTTTTTAAAAGTTATCAAATCTCAGAGACTGTTTAAAATTAGGAATAGAACGCAGATGATGCTGATAAATATGATTTACCCGGACGAAAATCTGTGATTATCAACTGAGTTCGGG
>CAZCXH010000024.1:0-41594 GCA_964502525.1 uncultured Chitinophagaceae bacterium | reverse complement strand
GGAGTGATAATTAGCTTGCTCAAACGCTTGCAGAAAAACAGACTGATGCGCGAATGTTCGGTATCTTCAAAAATCACGTGCGGCTTTCGGTACCACGTTGCCGCAAACGCCATCATCGGTGAAGCCCTGCCAATGAAGCAATCGGGATTGTATCCGCGGCAACTCCAAATCATTTTCACCGTGATGCTGAACAACAGCCACGCCTTTTCGAGTATCCCGCTTCCGGTGGTGTTGCCCACTTTCTCATAAGGAATCCCGAATTTTTCAAGCAACTCCAGGTCAATATCTTTCTTCACGGCAAGCACTTTCACCCTGTGCCCGCGCCTCTCCAGTTCTTTCACGATGTAACGGAATTGGTTCGCCCAGGCAGGATGCTCAACGGATAACACGAAATTCATCGGATGTACAAAGTAGGGATTTTGTTAATCGTTTCAATGGCGGTTTTCCAGTCAATATCAATCGTGTTGCAATACCATTGGATGGAATCCCAGCGCGGCACGTTTTCCCGCACCGAACTTTTAAGAGCCTCTTCGCGTGAAATCATTCCTTCGCGTATCTGGTTGCTGCGGAACGTGTCGTTCTCCGAAAAGCCGGTGACCATGTAGTAAATGTAATTGTAAAACGCCACGGTGCCGTCACCGATTCGCCAGGTGGTGGTGGTGCCGGGGTCAATTTCCCAATCGTACTCATTGATGATGGTGTTGGCGATAGTATCCTCATCCCATTTGAGATAATCGAAAATATTCAGGTAATCGTGACTGATGCCGTAGTAAGAGAAAAATGCGCCAATAGTGTCGAGCAGGGAAACATTCAGGTAAGCAGGATTGGTCAAGTATTCTTTCATGTAAAAGGCGACCATGCGCAGTTTGTTTGCATTAGAGATATGATATGCCATGAATCCTGATTCCTCCTGCTTCGCCCCACTGAACAAAGTCTTGAATCCGGTTTTCTCCAAATAGTTTTCACCCATGATGGTGGTGTCAATCCCGTTCTGTTTTTTGATGAGGTTGGCGTAATAAAAATATTGTTTGTCGCCCGCCATGAAAAGCGGAATGGTACCAAGATGAGGTTTTTTCAGCCATGCTAAAACATTCAAACGGATGTTCCTTCTCTTTTTTCGGATGTCGGCTGAAACAAGAATGTGCTCGATGCCGAGTTTGGCGCAAAGGCGCGACTGGTTTCTGCGAGCCAAATCTGTTATCATTCCCCAATCGTAGGAGAACGCGAGGGGATTTAGCCCTAATTCTCTTTTTATGTAATGAAGCGAATAACTGCTATCCCTTCCACCGCTGAGTGCGACAAGGCAATCATGCGTTGCGTCAGGCTTTCTGATTTTTTTCGCAACCTCCTCCAGTGCCGTAGCGCCCTTCACTTTGATCGGAACGTATGTGCTGCAATAATTACAAATCCCATCAATGCCAAAATAAATAGATGGGAATGTTTCCGGCAGCAAGCACTTTTTACAGCGTTTTAACCTGCCGATGATTTCAGCCCGCTTCCGAAATTCCTGTTCGAATTCCTCCGGAATGATTTTTTCAATAGACCTGCTTTTCGTTGGAGTGACGTTATCTGAAACATCATTGATTGCAATTGCCGGAAATGGTAACGGGTTTTTTAGCTGCGCGGCATTTTCAAAGCTCAAAACCTCAACTGAAAAGGAACTTGTATTCACCGAACAAAACTGACCTGGCTGAAGTTTGGTAACGGATTTCTCGCTGAACAGTTCGCTAAGTCCGGCCTTTGAAATAAGCTGCCGCAGGATGTAATCTTCCGAAGCGAAAATCAATTCATTGCCAGCGATAGAAGTCGCAAAGTGGAGAGAGCCGTTATTAGTGGATAGAATCGCATTATTGTAATCGTTGAAAAACAAAGCAAGCGAAGCCATGCCATAAATTTCCCGGTATGTTTCCGTAATCGCTTTTCCCAGCGAATTGTATTTGTTGAGGCTTTCCCTCAATAGCATTGGAAGCGTTTCACTGTCTAATTCTGATACCGGCTTGTCATCGGGATGATTATTCCATATTTTTTCAACATTCACTATTATCCCGTTATGAATTCCTACAATTCCGTGCTTGATGAAAGGCTGATTGTTGAGGTTGGAATACTCTGTCCCATTTGTTACCATGCGCGAGTGGCCGATAATAGCTTTGGCAGAATCAAATTTGTTCGATCGCAGAAGTTTTCCGTAGTAACCAGATTTAATGAATTTACCGGGATGCAGCGGAGTCTTGTAAACTTCAATTTCATCTGATGTTAGTGTTGCCAGCCCTGAGGCTTCTTTTCCGCGCGATGAAGAGAGGAGTATTAATTGGGTTAATGTCTTTTCAAGGGTTTTGCCCTTAAGTTCAGACTCTACGCTTTTTATAATGCCAAAGATGCCGCACATTATGATCAAGACGAACCTCCGAAATTAGGCATGTGGATTTTTAAACCCTATTCTCCCAGCAGGTAAACCGCATCGGAATATTGAGGTCCTTCGGAATTATCAAATCGTTGAACAAGCTGCATACTGCAAACGCTTGCAATTTCCTCCGGTGTAAAAAGATAACTGCGCGGTACCCGGTCAAACCAGACCAAGTAAGAAGCTTTTTCAGGCCACTTGCCTTTTAACTTGGCAATATCCGCAAGCCTGTCCATTGGAGCGGTCATCAGCGTCCTCGGGCTGAACTTCATATTTGAATCAGACAGTATGTAAACGGCATCTGGCGCGTTCGTGTAAACCATACTGCCTTTAAAAGGATTCCCCTGAAGGTATTTGATAATGCTCCTTTCAGACCAGTATTTAAAGTTATAACCGTAAACCCCATCCTTCATCCCGGGTATTACAATATGCGAAATAACGCTGCTTACCGGATACGCCAGCCAGATGCACATGCCACACATAACAACCACATTGATATATCGTGATGCAATCTTTGTTTTAAGGTAGTCAATTATTGCTGCAGCTAAAGCCAGCAAAAGGAGGTTTAAAGGAATAAATATTGGAGTTAACAATCGGTTGTCCCTGTCATAGGCAACGTAAGGGGAGGTAATTACAAGGAAGCTGGCAAAAATGGCCATAAATAAAATCATCGGAAACAATGATGAAACCTTTGAAATTGTTTCTTGCCAATTAAGTTTTTTCCAACCCCTCCTATACGTAATGTAAAGCAAAGATAAAATTGCAGCCAGTAATAACAGTTTCGATACCAAACGATTCCCGCTTAGTGAAATTCCTGAAGGAAAGTACCAGCTTTGAAGATAGAAGGGTATCCATGATGCCGCCTGAGAAACATCAGGAGGCGGCCTGTGAGATCCGAACAAATTTCCTGCGGAAAAATAATTGCGGGTTATCCATAACCCGATGGGGAGGCAGCTTATTAATAAAAAAGGAAGTAAGGATGTCAGACAGGCTTTAATCCGATTCAGGCGAACTATCAGGATAACCAGCGCTCCGGTTAGGATCAATGTAATTCCTATGTACCTGGTGAGGCAAGCCAACGCTGCTGATATAGAAAATATTATTAATGATAAATAATCTTTCCTGGTTATATACCTTTCGATGTAAATGAGGAAGATAAGTGTAAAAAAAATAAAAAGCGGCTCTGATAATACATTTACGGCAACACCAATAAGCGGATATGAAATTGCGACCATTAATGCACCGAACCATGGTATGACAGAATTCGGATGAAGGTGCTTGAAAAATAGCAAGCCGGATAGATATACTATCAATCCAAATAGGAAGGCGTTTGCATAACCTGCGGAAGCTGCAGGATCAACTTCGAATAGGCAATCAATGGATGCTAATAAAACAGAATATAATGGCGGAAAGTTGGCAAGGGGATCTCCGGAATATGTTTTCAATCCGTTTCCCATCGCCAGATTTCTCGCTGCGCTTATATACTCCACAGAGTCTCCCTGGGTTATTCCGGCTCCATACCTCCAGGTTGATAACAACACAACCGTTGCGCTAAGAAAACTCAGAGAGGCAAGTATCAGTTTCTGTTTCCCAGTTTTAAAATCATCTCGCATTTTGGATGTCCAGTTCGTGTGTTAGATAAGATAACCATGTCCACATTATCAGGATGGGTTGAATACCTCCGCATGAAGAATCAAGTCATCATAGATTATTTCAGCTACCTTTTCAGAACCTGATAGGGTGAAGTGGCGACCGTCATAATAATAGCCCGGGTCTTTTGACATCTTTTTCTCAAGATCAATTAGTATGATATTTTGCTCCGCGCAGGTTTCTCGCAAGACATTGTTATATACTCTGCAAATTTTCCAAATCAACTCCCCATTGCTGTAATTACCTGTTTTAGCATAATCTAGACTAATGCCTGAGGCAGTTTTCACGCCTCCTCCCCAAAGTATCGGCTGGGTACAAAAAACAGGCGTGATGCCATTTACAAGGCAAATGGAGATAAGTTCCTTTATTCTGACCTTGTAGGAAGGGGCATATTTCCCAAAATGGTACATCACAACAGAATCGATATATGTTTCAGGCAAATGAAGCGAATCAAGCAGTTTCACATCAACGTATTCATGCCCACCGAGAACCTGGTCATACGCCTTTTTCACCCTATGCAAATTTTGAATCAAAAATACAATTTCCAAGTTTTCTAATATTTTCCCTTTCCAGTTCAAATCAGAGGGAGCATTTGGCACGTCATACTTGCCAAGATCCTCCCTCCCTATATCGTTGATACCTACTAAAAAAATCACCATATTGGGTTTAAGTTTAACGATATGATGCTGAAGAAGTATTTTATGCCCGAACGTGGAATGTCCGTCTAGTCCGGCATTATTTAACCACACGTTCCTATAAACTTTCTTTAAGCGTGTGCCCAGAATATTTGGCCAGTCTGTGCCATCGGACAAGTAATAACATTCAGTAGTGCTGCCTCCGATGCAAAAAATAGTATAGTACTCTGATACGTTCGAAGGGAAATCATCTCCCCGAAAACCAAGCTTGTTTTTGGAATGTATAATGCGTTTTTCCAAAACCGGGATGGAAGTATTGCTGATCACGTACTTCTCATTTGCAGGAAGATTTATCTGATTCCCCCGAACCCGAAATGGAAAGGGGTGAAAAATCCGTAAAAAACATTCAAGAATAACAAGGGAAGCTATAATTCCAAAGGATAACGCAATTATATTTTTAATCCATCTATGCATATTTCAGTTTGTAATTCCTTCTTTCATTTATAAAGCCTTTCATTATCCTGAATATCCATCCACATGGCGAATAAGAGAGACTGGAACGCGCTGATTCCCAGAAACGTGAATGCAAACAGACTTTCAAACGACATATTCAACCCTGATAAAATTGCATTTGAAACTTTCAAGAGATAAGGTATCCAGGCAATCAGGAGGATAAGTGAAAAGTTGTAAAGCAAAAACAAGGGATGGAAATCTCTGAAAAGATATTTTATCCAGAGTCGTTTGAAAAAGGATTTAAAAAGAAGCCAGGCTATGTTGGGAATTACTTTGAATATCCGCATTTTCGATTTCTCACCCACATCATAAACGGGTTTTATCTCCACTTCTTTAATGGTGCACATGGAAATGTTCAGCTTCACCAGCATGTCGTTCGGATAGCCGTATGATGGGTGTATGGCATGAATCCTGATTCCTTTAAGCGCTTTCTTTGAAATGGCTGTAAAAGCGGTCTGTGTATCCGAAACATGCCAATAACCAGAAGCAATCTTTGTGAAAATCGAAAGAATAGAATTCCCGAAATAGCGGATTTTGGGTATTACCAGCCAGGCGCTGCGGTGGATGAGGCGATTCCCTTTAACATAGTCAATGCCACCCTCAACGATGGGACGACAGATGTGCTCCAACTCTGCGGGATCCATCTGTCCGTCACCGTCAATTTTAGCAATGCAGTCTATGTCATAGTCTTTGCTCCACTTATACCCTGTTGCCACCGCAGCGCCCACTCCCCCATTTTTTAGATGATTTATAAGGATGATCCTATCGGTCTCAGGATTCTTGTTAGCGACTTCTGAAGGAGTGAACAGTTTTACTTCCTCCTTATTGATTTGTTGAAGCACCCGTTCTGCCCTGTTGTAGTGGGTGCCTTTCAACTCCTGCTGCAGTTTATTCGCAATTTCTCTTTTTTCGTTCGAGTCTGCGTCTATACGCTGCATTACCTCTTTAGCGGTGCCGTCCCAACTGCAATCGTTAACAATGATGATGCGGTCAACAAAGGTTGGCATTGAGTCAATGACCATCCCAATTTGTGTCTCCTCGTTGTAAGCCGGCACTACTACCGCGATGGTTTTATTGCTGAGCATCAGTTTTTTGTTTCACTGCGGGGTGGCAAGATAATCATCAGGAAGAAAACGGGCGCTAAATACAGGAGAAATTCCGTAACATGCGAATAGCGGGGTTGCATCGCTGAATGCCCGATGACTACTACCGCTAAACTGACATAGTGCACGGCTAGCAACAGGAAGAGAAGCGCTGCTCCTTTATTTATAAAACCACTCCTGAAATAAATCCACAGCCCTGTTATTAAAAGCGCCATCCCAAGAATATACCAAATAGGATTTCTGAAAATGAAGTTATGGATTTTATAAGTCAGATGAATTGCCATGAACCACGGGTGAGAGCGGGAGAATGAAACATCCATCATTCTCCGGTTTTTGCTTAATAAAGACGGTTCATTGTAATATTCGCTGTAAACCGATCTCCTGAAATCGTCAGGGATTGGAGTGGTCCAATCAAACATTTTGAAATCGGGGTTATGGATGTTATCCAGTTCATAAAGCTGGCGATACCGTTCAGGGAGCAGGCTGAAATAGTAGCTGGGAAAATCGGGCATTGCCAGGTATTCCGATGCAAGGGATAGTTTGCGGGAAAAATATGATTTATATGAAGATGCCTTCAAATCTCCAAATTCACGGCTGATGACGGCATTCACCCTATCCTCTGTTGGTGTCAGCGTTGTCTGGCGAAATCTGAAACCAAATACCAATAAATGAAGCAGAAGCGCAGGCAAGATCAAAGCGGAATATTTCAGTATTCGCTGTCCTGAAGTCAATAATATCAAGAGCATCACCGGGATGATAAAATAAATGAAAAAACCGTTCGATCTCGTGAACGCTACCAGGAACATGCTTGTCGAAAGCATTACCAGAGAGCTGACTGACGGGGTTTCAACGCTGCGGATAAGAAATGCGATGGTGATGATCAGAAATGAACCGTATAGTGATTCGGTAAGCAAAGAAGTATCATACCGCAGCGACCAACTGTCAGTAACGTAAATGCCTAATGCAATTGCTGCAAGCACGGCCATCCAACGGTAATATTTCCAGCAGACACATATTAAAAATACCCCTGCAAAATATTTCAGGAAAAATTGAAGCCAGATGATGCAAATAACCTTGTGGCTGACCAACCCGATGAGATAAACGAATGTAGGGTATCCCATAGGTAAATCAATGGAATAGGATACTGTGGAAGAGTCCCGAAAAGCTTCTACTATGAAATAGTAATCGAAGGTGTCAGGACCGAATTCCGGGAGAGGAAGCCAGATAACGAAAGGAATTCGCCACAGCCAGAAAAAGACAGAATAGATGGAAACTGCCCCGTACAGGTGTTTTCGCATGCGCCCCAAAGGTATGGATAAACGTACTGAAATCAATTTCTCTCCTTTTCTTTCCTCCTTCGGATAATTTTTCTATTTTTGCACACCCTTTTAAAAACGGGGCTTTTAGCAGGCTATGAACACTGCACAATATGAAACCACGATTATCCTGACGCCCGAAAAGTCAGACTCGGAGGCGGGCAAGGTGGCCAAGGGTTACGCCAAGTTCCTTAAGTCCAACGGGGCCAAGGTGGTCCATGAAGATGCGTGGGGCTTGAAAAACCTCGCTTACCCCATCAGGAACAAGAATACAGGCTATTACTTTACGGTGGAATACCAGGCTCCCACAGAGGTTATCGCCAACCTCGAGCTGAACCTGAAGCGCGATGAAAGCGTCTTGCGTTTCCTATCAGTAAAGCTTGACAAATATGCGATTGATTACAATGACCGCAAGAGAAAAGGGCTCATCGGCAGGGATAAGGTTGCCGCTGCCGGGCAAGCCGAAAAGCAACCGGAAAAAGCCGAGCAGCCTGAAATAGCAGAAGAACAGAAATTATGAATAAGACCTCAACCCGGCAGCAGTCAGGCAAAGACATCAAATTCCTCACCTCTCCCAACCTGGGGATGAGAAAGAAGAAGTATTGCCGTTTTAAAAAATCGGGAATCAAATACATTGATTACAAAGACCCTGATTTCTTGCTGAAATTCCTGAACGAGCAGGGAAAAATACTCCCGCGCAGGCTATCGGGAAATTCTCTTAAATACCAGCGTAAAGTCGCGGTAGCCATCAAGCGCGCGCGCCACCTGGCGTTATTGCCCTATGTTACTGACTTGTTAAAATAATTCTGACATGGAAGTCGTATTACTGCAAGATGTTGATAAGTTGGGAACTCAGCACCAGATAGTAAAAGTGAAACCGGGGTATGCCCGCAATTACCTGATTCCGCGCGGGCTGGCGCAGACCGCCAGCGGGGGCGCGAGGGCTTTGGCCATCGAGAAGCAAAAGCAGCAGCAACGCAGGGAAGAAAAGCTGATGAGCCAGTTGCAGGATATCGTTGACAAGCTGAAAAAAACCGTGGTCAAGGTGGGCGCAAAAACAGGCACATCAGGCAAAATATTCGGCAGCGTTACCACGCTTCAGTTGGCCGATGCTATCAAGAAGACGTTCAGCGTGAACGTTGACCGCAAGAAAATCACCATCCTGGAGGAAGACATCAAAATGCTCGGCAACTATAAAGCAATGGTCGAACTCCACAGGGATGTGAAGGTGGAAATTGACTTCGAGGTGGTAGCGGAATAATTGGCTTTACCCATCAGCATTCGTCATTGGTCATTAGGGCAGTTCTGAAAATTCTGCCACATGCTCGCCCGCTATTCGTCATTCGCAGATTATATACCAAGAGTAGTCGAATTTCCGAAGGAAAGAGACGTACTCTTGGTTAATACCGGACATTCTACACTTCAATTGTTCGAAAACCTGAGTTGTTTCGGTATACTTCTTCATTCATTCAGCGCCTTCCACAGCATATCCTTCAATTTATCCAATCCCTTGCCCGTAATGGAAGAGATGAATATGTGTTCCACTTTTTTTGGGAGTTCTTTTTTCAATAATTTTTGCAATTCATCATCCAGCAAATCGCTTTTACTGATGGCAAGGATGCGTTTCTTGTAGAGCAGTTCCGGGTTGTATTGCTCCAACTCGTTCAGCAGAACGCCAAACTCAGCCTGTATATCAGGGCTATCAGCCGGAACCATGAACAGCAAGATAGAGTTGCGTTCGATGTGGCGCAGGAAACGGTGCCCGAGGCCTTTGCCGAGGTGCGCCCCCTCGATGATGCCGGGAATGTCAGCCATCACGAACGAGCGGTGGTCGCGGTAGCTCACGATGCCCACCTGCGGCACCAGCGTGGTGAAAGGATAGTCGGCAATCTTGGGCTTGGCGGCAGAGAGCACGGAGAGCAGCGTTGACTTGCCTGCGTTTGGAAAGCCCACCAGTCCCACGTCTGCCAGAATTTTCAGCTCAAGTATGCGCCATCCTTCTTCTCCCGGCTCACCCGGCTGCGCATGGGTGGGCGCCTGGTTGGTGGATGATTTGAAATGGAAGTTGCCCAGCCCACCGCGTCCGCCTTTCATCAGCGCTTCCTCCTGTCCGTCTTCGGTTATCTCAAACAGTTTTTCATCGGTTTCCGCATTTTTAGCCACGGTTCCAAGCGGCACTTCAAGTACCTTGTCGTCAGCATCAGCGCCTGTCATGTTTCTGCCCATGCCCTTGCCGCCATTGTCGCAATGCACGTGCTTGCGGTATTTCAGGTGCAGGAGAGTCCACATCTGCTTGTTGCCGCGCACGATCACGCTTCCTCCTTTGCCGCCATCGCCCCCGTCAGGTCCGCCTTTGGGCACATACTTCTCCCGGTGAAAATGCACGCTGCCCGGTCCGCCATTGCCCGACCGGCAGAATATCTTCACATAATCAACGAAGTTGGATTGTTCCAAATGAGAATTTTTTCGGAGGGTAAAGTTATCCATGCAAACAGATTCCATCTCTTCTTAGAGACTGTTTAAAATTAAAAATAGAACGCAGATGACGCAGAAAAATAGGATGACCACAGATAAAACAATCAGCGATTATCTGCACAATCCGCGTCATCAGCGTTCTATTATCATTCTGTTATTATGATTTAATTTAAAACTAAACAGCCTCTTAGAGATGGAATCTGTTATGGGTGACGACAAATTGCATCTTTGAATCTGTCACCCTCCAACTCCCTCCAACTCCCTCCCGATAGAATCGGGATGCTTCGCTATCAAGGGAGTGAGTCGTCCTAAAAAAGGTTGACTGATTTTAGGGGTTAATCGGTCGGATTGTTAACAAAAATATTTCTTTGAATCATGTTGTCTTAATTTTTTTGTGATTGCCCGGTGAAGCGGACGGCAGGCTTGTTGGGACTTGCCTGCCGAAGGAATAGCCGGGGGCTGTGACGGATGTTGCACGAAGGTTGCCTGTTGCTCAGGCAGCCTTTTTTGTTTTGTTTCCTTGGTAACATCCATAACAGCCGATGCCTCAGAAGTCCCAAGCGTAGAACATTTTTTCCGGGGATATTTCTTCCACATCTTTTTCAATGGTTTTTGATGCTTGTGCGCCTGCACGGGCGTCAGCATGGAGCAACTGCTGTGCGGACGTTCGTGATTGTAAATGCCGATGATTTCATGGATATGCTTTTTGGCTTGTTGTTTTGACGTGTAATGATATTCATAAATCCATTCATCTTTCAAAATACCGTTGACCCGCTCGGCAATGGCGTTCTGCGTAGGAGAGCCGGGTTCGCTCATGCTGATGAGCATTTTGTTGCCGGTGAGTAATTGAATGTAGTCCTCGCTGCAATACTGCACCCCGCGGTCTGAATGATGAATGACGCCCGCGCACGATTTCGCATGCCTGATTGCCATCTTCAAAGCTGCTGTTGCCGATTGCGCCTTCAGGTCGTCTGAAGCATGATAGCCGATGATTATTTTGCTGTAAGCATCCGTAATCAAATACAGATAGATAAAGCCTTCATCGGTTTCCACGTAGGTGATGTCACTCACCCATGCCTGATTGATTTTCTCCACCTGTAAGTCGGTCATCAGGTTATCGTATTTCCTCAGCCAGTGCGAGGACAAGGTGGTCTTCACATAGCGCCTGCGCGGTTTAATCAATAATCCGTGCTCTCGTAAAAAGTCAAAGAACGCATCCCGTCCCATCTGTATGTCTGCCCGCTCAAATTTACCGTGCAGTTTCACCAACAATTTTCTTCCGCCAAGACGCGGCATCCGCTGCCGCACCTGGCGTATCATTTCCATGAGCAACTGCGCGCGCAGTTGTTCTTCTTCCCGGTGGCTCATTCGCTTATAGTAAGCTTGTTTGCTGTAGCCAAGCAGCATACATAACCCCGCCACGCTCATTTGCTTTGTTTGGGTTTTGTACCGTTCCACCGCTTGGCTCCATATTTTTTTCTGATGGGAACTTTCAATTGCTGCTCTGCCAACTCCAGAATAGTCTGATAGAGTCCTGCACGATGTTTTTCCTGTTGCAGTTGCTCTTCCAGCAGTGTGATCCTGCGCAGCAACTCCTCCTTGCTTTGTTGTTCTTCACGCATACCTCGCAAAGCTATTGCTGCTGCATTTCCCTCCGACCGTTGCGCACCATAATAACGCACCCAGTCGGTAACGGCTGACTTGCCCTTGATGCCATACACTATGCGGGCTTGCTCCTTGCCAAGGCTTCCGCTCATCACTTCGGCAACTACCTTCCGCTTGAATTTTTCTGTGAAATGTGGTCTTCGCTTTTTTTTCATTGTCCTGATTTTGGTTGACTTTTCAATACCTCAATCAGTCAACCTATTTCAGGACGAGACAGAGGCTGCTACCGCGCGAGCCATCCCCTTTGAGGGGGACAAAAGGGGGGTGAGTGCAATTTGTCCTACACGTCTGTTATTCATTTGCAAAGTGACTGTTTCGTTTTTCCTATCTTACAACCCTGTTTATGGAAACGAAAACAAACCGGCATTTTTCACAAGTTGAAAAAATGCTTGACGAGATCAGGCAGGCGGAAATCAAGTCACCGGAGGAGTTGGAGCAGTTCCGCATCACTTACCTTGGCAACAAGGGCAAGATGAAAGACCTCTTCGCGCTGATGAAAGAGGTGCCTGCTGAAGAGCGGAAAAACTTCGGGCAGGCGCTCAACACGCTGAAGCAGGAGGCGGAAACGAGGTATGAATCGCTGAAAAGACAGTTTGACTCCGCGTCATCAAAATCATCCGCGAAGATTGACCTCACGCTGCCGGGGGATCCGGTGGAATTGGGTTCCCGCCACCCCGTTTCAATTGTCCGCAATAAAATCAACGACATTTTTGCCAGCATGGGATACACAATAGCTGATGGTCCTGAGATTGAAGACGACTGGCACAACTTCACCGCGCTGAATTTCCCGCATGACCATCCCGCGCGCGACATGCAGGATTCTTATTTCCTCACCGATGATCAGCAATGGATGATGCGCACGCATACTTCCAATGCGCAGGTGCGCGTGATGGAAAGGCAGAAACCGCCCATCCGCGTAATTTGCCCGGGGCGCGTTTACCGCAATGAGACCATATCTGCCAGGGCGCACTGCTTCTTTCACCAGGTGGAAGGTTTATACATTGACAAGGATGTATCATTTGCTGATTTGAAACAGACGCTGCTCTATTTCGCGCAGGAATTTTTTGGGAAAGAAACGAAGATCAGGCTGCGCCCTTCGTACTTCCCGTTCACCGAGCCATCGGCAGAATTGGATATTTCTTGTTTTATCTGCGGAGGAAAAGGTTGCCCGGTGTGCAAGGGAAGCGGCTGGGTGGAGATTCTCGGCTGCGGCATGGTGGACCCGCAGGTGCTCGAAAACTGCAAGATTGACAGCAACATTTATACCGGCTTCGCTTTCGGAATGGGCATCGAGCGAATCACCATGCTGAAATATCAAATCAAAGACATCCGCATTTTGTTTGAAAACGATGTGAGGTTTTTAAAACAGTTTGAAGGAGTGTGGTAGCAATTTGATAATTCGGTGATTCGATAATTTGAAAATGAAATCCATCGGAGATATTAACGTAATTGGCATTGCCGGTGCCGGCTCGATGGGGGCGGGCATTGCGCAGGTAGCCGCACAAACGGGCTATGTCACCATTCTTAATGACATCAGTGAGGAGCAGTTGGACAAAGCGAAAAAGACAATCGGGAAAAATCTTGATACTGCGATTGAAAAGAAGAAACTGGCCGCGCAGCAGAAAACTGAAATTCTGAAGCGCATCAAATTCACGCGCAGCTTCAAAGCCCTGAAAGCCGACCTTGTCATTGAAGCCATTATCGAAAACCTCGAAACGAAAAAGGATTTGTTCAGCCGAATTGCCGCTAATAACAGCGCTGATTGCATTCTCGCTACGAATACCTCATCCATTCCCATCACAAGAATCGCTTCGGGTATCCCTAATCCTGAGCGAGTAGTTGGGATGCATTTCTTCATGCCCGCACATATCATGAAATTGGTGGAAGTGATATCGGGGGCGATGACGGACGTTGCTGTGGCGCAAACCATCAGACAACTTGCTGAGAAAATGGGCAAGAATCCCGTTATGGCTAAAGATTCACCAGGGTTTATTGTTAACCGTGTTGCCCGGCATTATTATGTAGAATCATTGAAGCTGATGGAGGAGAATGTTGCTTCATTCGAAGACATTGACGCGCTGATGGAAGCAACGGGCTTCCGGATGGGTCCTTTCAAACTGATGGACTTTGTCGGCAACGACATCAATTTCTCGGTGACGTCATCACTCTTTGAATCATTTCATTACGACCCGAAATTCCGTCCCAGCCGGATCCAGCAGCAGAAAGTGGAATCAGGACAGTTGGGCAGAAAATCAGGGAAAGGGTTTTATGAATATCCCAAGACTCAATGATGTCAGCGGTTTCATTAGAAACTTGAAAGCGTCAAAGATTGCCAACGCTGCGAAAGTTCTCTCCTCCTATCATGTATCACAGCTTCTTGATGCCCCTAAACATTGGGGCTATCCTTTCATGCTGTCTGTTGAACCCACTACATCCTGCAACCTGCGCTGCCCCGAGTGTCCGAGCGGACTGCGCTCCTTCACACGGGACACGGGCATGATTGATTTGCCGCTGTTGCAAAAAGCGGTGGATGAGTTGGAAAATTATTTGATGTTTTTGTACCTGTATTTCCAGGGAGAACCGTACTTGCATCCCCGCTTTTGCGAACTGGTTGACTACGCTTCGAAGAAAAATATCTACACCGTAACATCCACGAATGCACATTTCCTGGATGATGAGAACGCCAGAAAAACCGTTGAATCAGGTTTGTCGAGGCTGATTATTTCAGTGGATGGCACAACGCAGGAAAGCTACCGGAAATACCGGGTGGGAGGATCGCTTGAAACCGTTCTGGAAGGAACGAAAAATCTTGTCAACTGGAAAAAGAAACTGAAATCATCCACCCCGCACACTGTTTTTCAAATGGTGATTTTCAGCCATAATGAAAATGAAATCGGCACGCTGCATCACCTGGCTGATGAATGTGGCGTGGATGAGGTGAAGCTGAAGTCAGCCCAGATTTACGATTTCGAAAGAGGGAGCGGGTTGATTCCGGTGAATCAAAAATATTCACGATATGCGCTGAACGTGGGTCACCCTGAGCGGAGTCGAAGGGTGGAGCAGGTTCCGGTTCTCAACAGTTTCTACCAAATCAAAAACCCGCTCTTGAACCATTGCTGGAAAATGTGGCATTCGTGCGTGATGTCGTGGGACGGCAAAATTGTCCCTTGCTGTTTTGACAAGGATGCTACTCACGTGATGGGAGATTTGAGCAAGCAAAGCTTTGCCGAAATCTGGAACAATGAACCTTACCGCGAGTTCAGAAGGAAGATACTGCGCTCAAGAAAGGAGATTGACATTTGCAGCAATTGTTCCGAAGGAACAAAGGTTTGGGTGTAATAACACTTGCAATAACTGTAAACTGAAAACTGTAAACTGAAAACTTTTCAAACCGTCATGATCTCCTTCTCCTTCGCTTCCACGTGCTTGTCAACCTTCGCGATGTAAGCATCCGTGAAATGCTGTATGTCGTGCTCGGCTTGCTTCGCCACGTCTTCTCCGAGACCGCTCTTTTGAAGCGCTTTAATGGCGTCATTGGCTTCGCGCCTCGCGGTGCGGATGCTCACCTTTGAATGTTCGGCAATCTGGTGAACCTGCTTTACAAGGGCTTTTCTTCTTTCTTCAGTGAGGGTAGGGATGTTCAGGCGGATCACTTCACCGTCATTCTGGGGAGTGAGTCCGATGTTTGAAGCGAGTATCGCCTTCTCGATGGCGTGAAGCAGCGATTTGTCCCACGGTTTTATCATCAGCGTGCGCGCATCGGTCGCTGCAACGTTCGACACCTGCGCCAGTGGCGAAAGTGTTCCGTAGTAATCAACCTTGATTTCTCCGAGCATGGAAGGATTAGCCCTTCCCGCTCTCACTTTTGAAAGCTCGTCTTCAAGATGCTTGATGGACTTTTCCATCTTCGAATGAGCATCGTCTAAGAAATGTTTTGCTTCTGTCATGTTAATGAGTGTTGAGTGTTGGGTGTTGGGTGTTGGGTTTAATTATCTATTATTATTTCTTTTTCAAGGTATTTAATGAATCCGATGATAAGCTTCCTTACATCAATTAGCTGACTCAGTACAGTTTCAATTTGAGAAGGTGTAACAAATTTCAGGTCTTCGGCAAGGCACAATTGAGTTTCCAGCTCATAAACGGATCCCTTGGCAACATAGAAAAAATGTTTTGTTTCTTTTTTCGAGTTTCTGCCAATACCTTCTGCAATATTTGACGGTATTGAAACCGCGCACCTTCGCATTTGTGCCGACAAGCCGAATTTTTCGCTCTCAGGGAAAACTTCCGTTAATTCATACACCATTTTCACCAGTTTTCTGCTCTCCTTCCATACATTGAGAGTCTTGTAATCTCTGATGTCAAAATCCTTCATCGTGTGTTGTGTATGGAGTATTGTGTTGTAAGATATTTTGATGAAACCGATGATTTATTCATAACGCAACACCCAACACTCAACACGCAATACTCAACACCCAACACTCTCAGTGTACCAGCGTCCCTACCTTCTCCCCGCTCAAAATCTTCTTCAGGTTGCCGCGCTTATTCATGTCGAAAACGATGATGGGCAGCTTGTTTTCCTTGCACAGCGCGAATGCCGTCTGATCCATGATCTGCAGGTTGTTCATCAGCGCCTCGCTGAACGAGAGGTTTTCATATTTCTTCGCGGTCTTGTCTTTCTCCGGGTCGGCAGTGTAAACGCCATCCACGCGGGTGCCCTTCAGGATGATGTCAGCGTCAATTTCCACCGCGCGCAGGCTTGCGGCAGTGTCGGTAGTGAAATAGGGGTTGCCCGTTCCGGCTGCAAAGATCACCAGCCTTCCTTTTTCCAGATGTCGGATTGCCCGCCTGCGGATGTACGGCTCGCAAATCTGCTCCATTTTGATGGCTGACAGCAGGCGGGTTTTCATCCCTGCTTTTTCAAGGCCGCTCTGCAATGCCATGCCGTTGATCACCGTTGCCAGCATGCCCATATAGTCGCCCTGCGCGCGCTCGATGCCATTGTCTTCCGCCTGCAATCCTCTGAAAATATTGCCGCCACCGATCACGATGGCAACCTGTATTTTCTGATCCACTATTTCTTTGATGTCAGCGGCATACTGGTCAATGCGCTTGGGATCAATGCCGTATTGCTTTTCGCCCATCAGCGCTTCACCGCTGAGCTTGAGGAGGACGCGCTTGTAATGTTGCTTGCCGTTGTTCAAGGATTGGGTTATCGCTGACGAAGATAATAATTTTCGGTGTGGGGGTGTTGGGTGTTGGGTGTTGGGTGTTGGGTGTTGAGTGTTGGGTGTTGAGTGTTGGGTGTTGGGTGTTGGGTGTTGTGTTTATTTACTCAACACTCAACACCCAACACACGTTTTTTGTGGCGCGTACTCACCTTGCTTCCTTCGTTTGTCGCTTTGGCAGCGCAGCTCGTCAGGAGTTCGGCAGCATCTATTGGCACATTATCCAGAAGCAGTTTCCTCTCGTCTGGCGCGAGAATGACGCGTTGATTTCTGCGTGATTGCCCTGCCTGCAGATTTCTATGGATTAATCAAGCCGTCCTCTCATATTTTTTCTTATACAATCTGTTATCCCTGACACAAGCAAAAACTCTCCAAATCAGCTTGTTTCTCACAGCATTAATCACCGACATCTTGGGCTTTTTTTCCTCCAGCTTCCGCAAGTAATAAACTTTCAGGTCTGAATCGCATTGAACGGCTGCTACGGCACACAGGTGCAGCAGCGTTTTCATCGTCTTATTGGCTTTATGAGAAACGTGCATCTTTCCTTTGACGGTAGTGCCGGAAGTATAAGAGTAAGGCACTACGCCTGAATAACAAGCGAATTTTGCAGGATCGGTGATGGTGGTGAACTCACCGGTGGTGATGATCATCTGCACGGCTGTCACTTTGCCCACTCCGTCCACAGAGGTGATGATGGCAAATAATCGCTTCAACTCCGGGTCCGATTCAATCACCTCCCGGATAGCTTTATCCGTACCCTCGATATCCTTCTCCAATGCCTTAACAGATGCACGGGATAGCTTCTCCATCTGGCAGGCAGGTTTTTCGTCATAGGGCTTCGCTTCATTAATGGGAACGGTCAGTTGGTTCTTCACACCAATGAGCCTGCCACGCAAGCCTGCCAGGTAACTAAGCTGCTGCACCACCTCTCTTTGCGGTTTCCATAATTTGAGCTTGTCGCGCTTCTGGTACGCATATTGCCCGATGCGGATGGCGTCTATCTTGTCATTCTTGCCGCGCTGCAAGCCGCTTGAGTACTTGATGTGCACGGCAGATTCCAGGCAAATATTCGCCTGCTGCTTATGCAGAAAATTCAACACATGCTGGTTGTAGATACCCGTGTGTTCCATGCAGAATACCGCTTGGCGTATTGAAAAATCCGGGAGGCTTTTCAACTTTTTAAAAAGAGTTTTCAATCCTTCCGGATCATTGCTGATTTGCACATGGAACGACAGATTACCGTCATTGAACACCGCTGCATCCAGCGTGTTCTTCGAAACGTCAATACCGATGAAATACATGTAATTCATTAACTTCACTTTTACTTTTTGATTTGTTATTAAAAATGGGTTAACGCGTTTAAACACAGTCAAAACCTTACTAATGAGCCTTGAAACTCTAATTTCTATTTGACGCTTGTTTAAACAACTGACAGAGGTCTGAATCGGCAGTTAGGTCTTCAAACCTTGGCAGGCAGATTATTCACCTCTGTCAGCCGTTAACCTTATCCACACAAATCAACGATTATTCACAAAGAAAAAGAACCAAAAAGAAAACATTGATGATAATAATAATGATTAACTGATTGATAAATTCAAAATACAAACCTAAAGGGCAGGCAGGCTTCTCGTGCCATATCATCGTTCAGTTTAATGCAAGTTAATTATTTTACCGATTGGCTGGACACGAGAACCTGACGCTCATGGCTTGGCTACATTCTCGCGCCAGTCAGGGGGGGGGTTTACAGGAAAATGATGGAGTAATTATTCCTTACAGGTACTCAAGGGTTTTCCACTTAATTCTGTGAAAATCTCTATTGGATTTGCGCACCGGATTTTATAAATTGCTGTAGTAAAATAAGTCCCATGAAGCGCTTTCGTCCATTTATTGCGGCTCTGCTGTGTATTTATTCAACTTCCGCCCAAATCCTTGAAACCGAGCCTAACGATGATTTCACCACCGCGAATTTTTTCGCTGCGGGCGATACCATGCAGGGCAAAACCTGCGCGTATCCGCAGGCTGACTATTTTCAAATCATTTTGCCTGATGATGGCATCCTGAGGATTTTCACTTCTATCAGCGCAAACACGCCCAATCCGATAAACCTGACATTTGATTTGTATTCAAAAAATCAGAGTTCGTTTAACGGGCAATCTCCCATAACCGGTGCCGACAGCATTGCGGTTACCGATACTTTAGATTGGGGCTGCATGGCGGCCGATACGTTTTATTTAAGAATTGCGGCTCAAAGCTCCGGCTTTGGTTATTGCTGGGACTACCAGATTTCGTATGAGGTTATCCCTCCTGTTTTTTCCAATGATGCCGAGCCGAACGGCACACCTGCGCAGGCGATTGACCTGCCTTACAATACCCCGGCTGAAGGACATCTTGGGTTTAATATCGTGCCGGGGCTCAGTGCGCTGAATGAGGCGGAGGATTATTACCGGATTATCACCCCCACTGACGGCATCATCCGCGTATTTGTCACCGCTGAAAATGCCGGAGCGAGCGTGAGCCTCAGTGTTTCGTTGCTGGCAAAAAACAACGGATCGTTTGGCGACCAATATCCTCCGGTGGGCGGAAGCGGAGTTGCTGCAACCGACACGTTATACTGGGGTTGCCAGGCTGCGGATACTTTTTTCTTAAGGTTTTTTATAAACAACATCACATATTGCGGATTTTCTTACCATATCAGCTATGATGTGCTACCAGCATATTTCGCAAATGACGTGGAGCCGAACGGCACACCTGCGCAGGCGATTAATCTGCCTTACAATACCCCGGCTGAAGGGCATCTTGGCTACCGGATTTATACGGGATCGGGTTCATCTGCTGATCCGGCAGATTATTACAAAATCGTTACGCCTGTTTCAGGAGTGCTCCGCATTTTCATTGCTTCGGAAATGGCTGGCGTTCCTACCTATTCCATGCCCGTTAGTCTGTATTCAAAAACTAACGGATGGTTTGGCGACCAATATTTTCTTCCCGGCTCTTACGGGATACCCAACAGCGATACGATGGCGTGGGCGTGCATTGATGCCGACACGTTTTTTCTGCAAGTATCCATAAACAATGTCCTTGACTGCGGTATCTCTTACCAGATATGGTATGAAATGGATAGCGCTGCTTATGCTGAAGATGCAGAACCGAACAATACGTATGCAACTGCTTCACCGCTACCTTACAACACTCCAGAGGCGAGCGAAAGCGGCATGTACTGCGGTCGGGTATGACGGACTGGATTTTTATTCCGCTTCTGTGTATTTTGCGGTATTCATGTAAGTTTGAAGAAAATACACCACATGGTTGTTTCAGAAATTCAACTTTACAATCTTCTCAAAGCCAAAATCGGGGACAGAGAAGCTGAAGCTTTTATCGAAATTCTTGAAAAAAAAGTTGAGAAAGGCATCAATGAGAGGAAGGATGTGCTGGTGGCTGAAATCGAAACTAAAATAGCTCAATCAGAAGCCCGCCTTACGCTGAGGATGTTTTACTTCTGGCTTGGTCAAATAGCCGTGATTGCCGGTTTATTAGCTTATTTTTTTAACAAATAATTTCCGCCCCCTTCGTTCACGCAAGTCTTCAGCGTTTGCTTTGCGCGTCAGGCTGACTTGTGTGCTTCAATTGGGCGGAAGTGGTTTCACTTCCCGCAGTGGAGCCACCCCTCGCCCCCCACTTTGGCGCAGGCATCCGCCCGTGTCCGGCAATCCTTTCAGCGTCCGCTTTAATGAGTTCGCACCCCTACGTTATCACAAGCGTTCCGAAGGGAACACTTGTGATTGAGGATAAAGGCATCCGCCTTAGGCGGATTGCCGGAAGGTCGAAAGCCCCGCGCCCGCGTCCCCGCGAGCGCGCGTAATACCCCTGAAATTTTTAAGTTTGAGACATGGGCGGTAAGAAAGAATATATTTTTAAAGACCATGCCGTGCTTAGAATGCTGGAACGGGGAATTGAGAAGTCCGAAGTCAAAGAAGCGGTTGAGCTTGGTGAGATAATTGAAGAATATCCCGATGACAAGCCATTTCCAAGTTGCTTGATGTTCAGGATAATAAATCAAAGACCGCTGCATGTTGTAGTGGCGAACAACCACAGGCAGGCGCAAATGATTATTGTGACCGTTTATATACCTGATTCCGCTAATTTTGAATCTGATTTTAAAACCAGGAAAACGCGGTAAATATGAAATGTGTGGATTGCAAACATGGTATTCCCAAAAAGGGGAAAGTGACTGTTTCATTCGACAAGGACAATTGCACGGTGATTATAAAAGAAGTGCCTGCCCTTGTATGCCCTGTATGTGGCGCCTATTACCTGGATGAAGCCACTACCGGGAAAGTTCTTGAAGCAGGAAAAGCCGCGGTTAAAAGCGGGGCTGAGGTTGAAGTAATCCGCCTGAAAGCCGCATAGGTCCCATTCCCCCCTTCGTTCACGCAAAGTCTTCAGCGTTTGCTTTGCGCGTCAGGCTGACTTGTGTGCTTCAATTGGGGTGTCGGTGACGGTGATGTAAGAATAGACAGGGACAGTCACAGGGTCGTAGATGGTTTCCGTGCAAGTGGTTGACGATGGCGAGATGGCGAAGCAGAGGTCGTTCCACACTGCGCCAGCGTTGGTCGGCAGGAACACACGGATGACACTGACCGAGAGGTAGTTGAACGAAGTGAGGTCAATCCAACGGTCAAGTCCGAATTTTTTATGCGGTATTATTAAGATTGTGATAAAGGGTAGGTTGGGTAGGTTTTAAAGTAAGCCATGTAAGAGACTGTTTAAAATTAAAAATAGAACGCAGATGACGCAGAAAAATAGGATGACCACAGATAAAACAATCAGCGATTATCTGCACAATCCGCGTCATCAGCGTTCTATTATCATTCTGTTATTATGATTTAATTTAAAACTAAACAGCCTCTAAGATTTCTCCGTCCGTTGGCGTTGGCCGAAATCATTTCCCCGTGCTTGCTTTTTATTCATCATCTGTTTTGAACCCTATGCGCCTCCTATCGTCCCATTTTCTTTGAGCGGCTTTTTCGTCAAGCAGATTTTCTATGGCATCGTATAGCTGTGCAATATTTTCATCGTGGGTTCCAATCCGCTTTTTTATTTCCTGCAACTGCTTTTTAATGTCGCTGTGGCTCAATGCTATGCGCCTTATCTCTACAAACGCCCGCATGATGGCGATATTCATCTGCACGGCTTTCGCTGAATGAAGCACCCCGCTTAACATGGCTACGCCCTGCTCGGTGAAGGCATAAGGAAGATATTTGTCGGTGCGGTTTTGCGGTAGTTCCATCATCACAATCTGTGATGATGAACTTCTCTTTATCATGTCAAGTTGATAGCGCAGGCTTTGATATTCGTGAGGCTTCAGTTGGAACATAAAGTCACCGGGAAACCGCTCTACATTGCGCTTCACCGCCTGGTTCAATGCCCTTGTTTCCACTTCATAGAGGGCAGCTAAATCAAAGTCGAGCATCACCCGTTCACCCCTCAGTTCGTAAATCCTGTTTTGTATGCTTCTGATGATTTTCATTGGCCTTAAGTTTTTTTACAGGTTACTTTCCGATGCAAAAACGGCTGAAAATAGAGTCAAGCACGCTCTCATTCGTGATCTCTCCCGTGATTTCTCCAAGCGCTTCCAGGGAGCGCCTCAGATCAAGGGCAAGCAGTTCACCGGATATTTTTGATTCAATACCTTTTAGAACGTCTTCAAGGGCTTGTTTAGAGCGCAGCAGCGCTTCGTAATGGCGCGCATTGGTGACCACCGTGTTTTCCGGTTGAAACTCTTTCATTGCAATTTTACTGACCAAAGCATCTTTCACCTGCTGAATGTTGCTGCCGCTTTTCGATGAAATGAAAACCGTGCTGCCGTTCAAATTGAATTTTGACTGATAGTCATCCGCCAGATCGGTTTTGTTCCCAACCAAAATCATGGGAGTGTTTTCATGGCGCAGCTTTTCAACATCTTCCATTACCTCCTCGCTGCTCATGGCTGCCACGTCAAACATATAAATCAAAATCCCCGACTGGCGTATTTTCTCGTAAGTTTTTTCCACTCCTGATTTCTCAATGGCATCTTGCGCCTCGCGGATGCCGGCTGTGTCAATGAGCCGGAACAAGATACCATTGATGTTGAGCACCTCTTCAATTGTGTCGCGTGTTGTTCCGGGAATTTCTGAAACGATGGCGCGGTCTTCATTCAGCAGCTTGTTCAGCAGCGTTGACTTGCCCGCGTTCGGCCGCCCGGCTATCACCACGTTCACCCCGTGCTTGATGACGTTGCCGAGTTGGAAGGATTTAATGAGATGCGAGATTTTAGATTTCAGACGCGAGACAAGTTCTTTCAACTGTTTGCGGTTGGCAAACTCGACATCTTCTTCGCTGAAATCCAATTCCAGTTCAACGAGGGCGGCAAAATCAATCAGTTGCTGGCGCAGGTCTTTGAGTTCCTGCGAAAAGCCGCCACGCATCTGGTTGATGGCGGCTTTGTGAGAAGCCTCCGAATGGGATGCTATCAAATCGGCAACCGCTTCAGCCTGCGTCAAATCGAGCTTTCCGTTCAGAAAAGCGCGCAGCGTGAACTCCCCCGGTTTCGCAAGGCGCGCGCCCTTTTCGATCAGCAGGTCAATGACTTTATGCAAAACGTGAGGCGAGCCGTGGCATGAGATTTCAACCACGTCTTCGCCCGTATAGGAATGTGGCGCGCGAAAAATTCCGGCTACAACTTCATCTATTGTTTTTTCTCCATCTGCGATCCAGCCATGATGAAGCGTGTGAGACCGCTGCTCAGAGAGCTTCTTCCCCTGAAAAATTCCTTCGCAAATCTGTATCGCCCTGTTTCCAGACAGGCGAATCACGCCAATCGCACTGACACCGGGCGGTGTTGAAAGCGCCACGATAGTATCTGTATCCAGGGATGGTTGCACAGTACAAAGATAGATTTGACAACTTTTGAAAAGTTGTCAAATCTGCTCAACTGGAATTCATTCAACTAAATTTAATCCTCCGGATGTTTCATTAGTCGTATCTTTCACTAACATAAAACATTTCCGTATGTCACAAAATTGCGCAGGCGGTTCCCTTGCGGCTTACGTGCCCGATACCAACAAACCCTGGAACGCAGCACGGGTAGCGCATCTTTACAAGCGTCTTGGCTTTGGCGCCAGTTATGACGAGGTGCAGGCGGGCTTGCTGCTTTCACCCTCGCAACTCGTGGATAATTTGATTGACACGGCTAAGGTGGCTCCTCTGCCCGCAGCGCCTTCATGGTACGACTGGACGGACTCGAGCTACACCGATTTCCCTGCCGAAAGCTTCACCCAGGGCAAGGAGTGGTATGTGCAATGGCTCAACAACATGCTCACCACCAGCGAGCGCGACAAGCTGGCGTTGTTCTGGCATAATCACTTTGTCACCAGAGTGGTGGATTACAAGTGCCCCAGCTACATGTATGAATATCACAAGCTGCTGCAGACGCATCCCTTCGGGAATTTCAAAACGTTTTTAAAGGAGTTGAGCAAAACGCCTGCGATGCTGACGTTTCTGGATGGAAGAAAAAACAGGAAAAACCGCCCCAATGAAAACTATGCGCGCGAATTGCTGGAGTTGTTCACGCTTGGAGTAAACAACGGCTACACGCAGCAGGATATCACCGAAGCCGCCCGCGCGCTCACGGGGTGGACGAGCCTTTCGGAGGAATGTGCCCCGATAACATTTGACCCATCGCAGTTTGACGCGGGAACCAAAACCGTGTTCGGGCAAACAGCCAACTACGATTTTGACGGATTGCATGATTTGATTTTCCAGGAGCGCTCAACGGAATCTTCGCAGTTCATTGCTTCGAAAATCTATGCGCAGTTTGTGCATCCGCTGCCGGTGCAATCCATTATTGACGGCATGGCGCTGACATTCCGCAACAACAATTTCGAATTAGAGCCGCTGCTGAAGGAACTGTTCAAGAGCGATCATTTCTATGAAGATGAAGTCATCAGCGTGCAAATAAAAAGCCCGGTGGAATATCTGCTGATGCTGATTAAGGAGGGCAACCTGCCTTATGATCAAACGATTCTCGAACTGGCAGGCTATGTCACCGTTGACATGGGGCAAACATTGTTCAACCCGATTGATGTTTCGGGATGGAACGGCAACCGCTCATGGATCAACAGCACGGCAATCACCAAGCGGTGGGAAGCGTTGAGCCTCTACCTGGACTACGTGGTCACCGTTCTTGATAAGGAAAAATTCAGGGAGCTGGCGGTTGATGTGTCAAATAATTCAAACGATGTGGCGATGGTGGCGAGAAAAATCACCGACCACTTCATCCCGAAAGGATTGGAAACCTCAGCCGGATATGACGAAGCCACCACCGCGCTGAAATACCAGGTGCCGCAAAACTATTTTGACCTCGGGTTGTGGAACCTCCAGTTTCAATACGTTCCCGAACAGGTGTGGAATATGCTGAAGTGGGTGATTCGCAGACCTGAATTTCAATTAATGTAAAACCTCATCAGATATGAGTAAAAAATATAACCTCCCAAAAGGCAGTTGCCTTGCTGACGGATGCCTGCATGACGAACACCACAAGCGCGGCATCGGGCGCAGGGATTTTCTCACCAACCTCGGCTTGGCGGGCGCGGGAACAATTGCCCTGTCGGGCTTGCCGGTGAACCGGCTGTTTGGCTCGCCTCTGCTCTCATCGCTCCTCGCGGGCGCGGGCGACCGCATTCTGGTCATCATCCGCATGAAGGGCGGCAATGACGGGCTGAACACGTTTGTGCCCGTGTTTGACTACGGAACATATTCAAGCTATCGCCCCTTTTTAAAAATTGACACCGCCAGCCTGATGACGCTCGACAGCAAATATTCGGTGCCGACTTTTGCCTCATCGCTGAAAGACATGTGGGATGCGGGCAAGATGAAAGTCATTCAGAACGTGGGCTATGCCAATTCCGACCTCTCGCATTTCGTGTCAACAGATATCTGGGATTCGGCAGACACAGCGCACGCTGTAACATCAGGCTGGCTCGGAAGGTATCTGTGGAATCAAAATCCCGCGTTCATCACCAACCCGCCCGCAGAGCCGCTTGCCATTCATATTGGCGGAGATGGCAATATCCTCTTCTTCAATGAAGACAACATCAACATGGCGATGAACGTGGTGGACCCTGATGCGCTCTACAACATCGCACAAACAGGCTCGCTCTATCCGGTGACGGGAAATGCTCCCTGCTATTACCAGGATCAGCTTGATTTCATGAAGAGCATGATTAACAGCACCTACAACCAGTCGCAGTCCATCCATGATGCCTACAATGCAGGCGCTAATGCGGTAACCTATCCCGATGGTTTGGGCGAGGCAATGTCGCTGGTGGCGCGGTTGATAAAAGGCGGACTGGGAACCAAAATTTACATGCTCACCATTGATGGCTTTGATACGCACGCCTCGCAGGATGACCGTCACCCTGATTTGATCACCGAATTCGGAGATTCGGTGAAGGCGTTTTACAATGATCTTGCCGCAGCAAGCAAAGACCAGAATGCCCTGCTGATGACGTTTTCGGAATTTGGAAGGCGCGTGAATGACAACGGTTCACGCGGCACTGACCACGGCACGGCTGCGCCCCTGATGCTGTTTGGTCCTGCATTGGGCGGAAGCGGTTTCATCGGTGATGACATTAACCTCACCGATTTGGACAACAACGGCAATCTGAAATTCAAAACAGACTTCAGGCAGGTTTATTCCACCGTTTTGCAGGACTGGCTCTGTGCCGATGAACTTACTTCCGACACGGTGCTGGGAGGCGCATTTGCAAAGCTCTCACTCGGATTTGACTGCACCAATGTTTCTTCCCGTGAAGTGAAAACGATTCAGCGCTATCATCAACTGCGCTATGAAGATGGCATGGCGTTTATCGTTTTGAATCTTCCCCAAAGCGCAACCGTGAAGCTCGAAGCATTCGACTTGCTTGGAAGAAGGATCGCCTCAACGGACAATGACTATTTCAGCGCAGGAACGCACCGCCTGAATATTCCCGGCATCAGCCGGTGGACACCGGGAGCCTATCTCTACAAGCTTTACATCAACGGGGAAATGGAAACGGGGAAAATGCAGAAACACTGATTGACGGTGGCATCAGAAATTCATGGAAGAGCAAGTTTCTTTTCAATTCGCCTTCAGCCAAAAATTATTATGCCCTTCTCCGAGCTTTAGTTCAATGAGGCTTTGCTGAATCAGTTCCAGCAGCGCAAGGAACGTAAAGATGGCATGTATGCGGTTTTCGCAGGCGGTGAACACGGTTTCAAATGAGCTGTAATCGTTTTTGCGAAGACTCTTCAGAAGGCGCTCCTTGGTTTCCTCGATCGTGTAAGGATATTTGATAACGGTGTGCCTTGCCCGTGCCGCCTGCTCCTGCCGGTCGAGCACGGCTCTGAACGCATTAAACAGCTTGAACAGCGTGAGCGAATGAAGCTCCGCATCGTTATTGCTCAGCTCGCTGAGTTGGATGAGGTCGCGCTGCACGTTGCCGCGGCTGAACATCTTCATGCGCTCCTCCTCCATCACCTGCAGCTCATCCACCACTTCCTTGAACTGCCTGTATTCCACCAGCTTCTGCACGAGTTCCTGGCGCGGGTCAATCTCGTTGCCCTGCCCGTCAAGCTCCTTGCGTGGCAGCAGCAGCTTCGCCTTGATGCGCATCAGCGTGGCGGCAACGAGGATGAACTCGCTCGCCAGTTCTATATCCATCTCCTCGGCCTTGTGGAGGTATTCGAGGAAGTCATCTGTAATTTTTTTAATCGGAATATCATAGATGTCCAATTCATCGCGCTCGATGAAGAACAGCAGCAAGTCAAACGGACCCTCGAATTGGGGAAGTTTTATCTCGTAAGTGGCAGTATTCATGAATGGCAAAGGTAGTTTAAAGTCTAAAGTTTGACGTTTAAAGTTGGCACAACGTTTCTGGACGCAAAAAGTCGTGGTGGAGAAAGGTAATAAATTTTCCCTACGTGATGAAGCAATGATAAAGCAAACTTTCGATAACCGATTTCGCCCGATATACTTTTCGCAGCCCTGTTAGCAGAATACGCCTGCGTCAACGGCAGTTCAATCCGGTTATGGAACTGTAGGGCTGGTGCGTTTGCTTACGTTCTCTTTTGCTTTTGATACCTTGACTTCCATTTAATGCCATGCCATCTCCATTTGTCATTTTTGTTGTGACACTCAATCTTAGGGCGGGGTCATAAAATGGAAAGATTAAATCAGTTTTAGGACAGTTTTTCGCATCTCTATCTTAAGGGCAGTTCTAAAAATTACTCTTTTTATCGCCTCACCCCTTCCCTCTCCAGAAGGAGAGGGTGTAAATGGAATTTTTAGAACTGCCCTTAATATTAACAACCCTACCCCACCCCACCCCACTATAGGAGACTATGGGAGGGGAGTAGTTGAGTTATTTGACGGACACCCCCGCTAAAGCAAATGCGGCAACACCTCCCAAATTGCATAATCTTGCATTTGAATTAGCGAAGGGTGTTCAGGAAAATCAGTATTTCAGTTGTTGCAATCCTTGTTCTGCTGATAACATGGTTTCTTTTCTCCATAAGGATGAGCCCCCCGCATCAGGCTGATCTTTCAGCCCTGGATTTGATAAGGATAATGGAGGGCGATGGTTTTTTCTATTGCGAATCAAATTATTTAAAAAAGAACAGCGCAGGCTTATGGGAAATGTATCTGGAAGGGAATTCCTTCGAAAGAGGCGTGTTTCATGGAAAGCTTGCCAAGGAATTGGTTCAGCAGCAGGAGGACTTTTTTGTCAGCCAGATCAGCCAGGTTGTCCCGGGAAAGAATTATCTGAATCTGCTGAAATATTTCGTTGCCTGGTTTAACCGCGACCTTGATTCATACATAGACAAGGAGTTCCAATTGGAGATTTATGGTGTGTCGCAGTATGCTTCTGATAAATATGACTTTATAGCTCCAAAATACCAGAGGATTCTGAATTACCATGGGGCGCACGATATTGGGCATGCCCTCAGCAACATGTATCTGGTGGGTTGCACTTCTTTTTCTGCGTGGAGCGGCAGAACGGAAGATCATTCCCTGATTGTCGGCAGGAATTTCGATTTTCATTTCGGGGACGATTTCGCTCAAAACAAGATTGTCGCTTTCGTTGCTCCCGATTCCGGCTATCAATTCATGATGGTTACGTGGGCGGGAATGATAGGCGTGGTTTCCGGGATGAACATGCAGGGACTGACGGTAACCATCAACGCTGCCAAATCGGAAATACCCACAAAAGGCAAGATGCCTGTTTCTCTCGTAACGAGAAAAATTCTTCAGTATGCAAAAAACATAGATGAGGCATTGGCAATAGCTAAAGCATGCGAAACCTTTGTTTCGGAATCTATTATGATCGGCTCCGCAATAGATAATAAAACCGTCCTCATTGAAAAGACGCCTGATGTCACCAGCCTCTATTCCAGCGATAAGGATTACATTATTTGCTCCAATCACTTTCAGAGTGATGCTTTCAAAGATGATGAGTTGAATAAAGAAAATCTGCGCACCAGCGATTCTCCTTACAGGTATAAAAGAGCGGAACAGCTAATCAACATGGATTCAGTTCTTGATGTTTATGATTTTGCCGCTATCCTTCGCGACCAGCGCGGCCTGGATGATAAGGACATCGGCATGGGCAATCAAAAAGCCATCAATCAACTGATAGCCCATCATTCGATAATTTTCAAGCCGGCAGAACTAAAATTCTGGATTTCAACGAATCCCTATCAGCTTGGAAAGTATGTTTGCTATGATTTGAACAAAGTCTTCAGCGATTACAGGGGGATACATGAGAATATTGACATTACCGAGCCTGCCTTGCTGATACCAGAGGATTCATTTCTGCATTCAGATAGATACCAATCTTACCTGAAATTCAAAACGACAAGAAATGAATTGTCTCATTCAGGGGAAGATGCTGTGAGCCTGAACGAAGATGAGATCAGCCAATTCATTGAATCCAATCCTGAATATTACCTGACATACTCCCTGATTGGAGACTTTTTTCAAAAGAAAAAAGATTGCGGTACAGCGAAATATTATTATAACATTGCCCTTGAGAAGGAGATAGCAACAACAACCGAGGCTGAGCAGATAAGAAAAAAAATAAGCAAGTGTTTGAATTAGCGGCATATGTTCATTCCGGAAATAGAGGCAAGGACGCCTTTAGAAATAAGGAAATACCAGGATAAGCGGCTGAGGGAGCTTATCAAATATCTCAGCGGCAATTCGCCCTACTACTCTGCATTGTTCAGGAGAAAGAAAATCTCTGCCGATAAAATCAAAACCCTCGATGACCTCCGGCATATACCAACCACTGCCAAGCATGACATCCAGCAACACAATCGAGATTTTATCTGCGTCCCGAAAAGCAGGTTGATTGACTACGCCACCACTTCCGGCACCCTCGGTGAGCCTGTGATGTACGCCATGACGGACCATGACCTCGACCGCCTCGCTTACAATGAATATATTTCTTTCGCATGTGCCGGTGGCAGCAGCAATGACATTTACCAGTTGATGACGACCATGGACCGCATGTTCATGGCGGGGCTGGCTTACTTTCTCGGTGCAAGGAAACTGGGCGCAGGAATTATAAGAGCGGGTGGCGGATTGCCTGAACTGCAATGGGATTCCATAAAAAAGTTCTCCCCTACAACATTGATTGCAGTTCCTTCTTTTTTATCGCGCCTGATTGAATTTGCGGATGAAAATAAAATAAACTATAATGCTTCTAGCGTTCGCAATGCCGTCTGCATCGGTGAACCCATCCGGGATTCGCGCCTTGAGCTGAATACGCTCGGCAAAAAAATTACAAAACAATGGAATATCCGGCTTTTCTCAACCTACGCTTCAACTGAGATGGCAACGGCATTCACAGAGTGCCGGGAAGGGAAGGGCGGACATCATCATCCCGAACTGATTATTGTCGAATTGCTTGATGAAGATGAACAGCCTGTGCGTGAAGGCGAATTTGGAGAAGTCACCGTCTCCACGCTGGGAGTGGAAGCGATGCCTCTGCTGCGTTTTAAAACAGGAGATGTTTGCGCCTATTTTACGGAGCCTTGCCGGTGCGGCAGGAACACCATGCGGCTGGGACCCATTATCGGACGCAAGCAGCAGATGATCAAGCTGAAAGGGACCACGCTTTATCCTGCATCCATTTACGAAGTGCTGGATGACTTCTCTCCTGCTCTGGATTATGTGGTTGAAATTTCCACCAATGACATAGGCACCGATTCGGTGGCGATAAGGATTGCAGGCGATGAAAAGGACATCGGTTTGCGGATTAAAGAAAAAATGAAATCAAAACTGCGGGTGCTGCCTGAAGTGATACTTGACACCCGCGAGCAGATTGCCCGCCTGAAAACCTCGCCCGCAGACCGCAAACCCATAAAATTTATTGACAAAAGAAACTTCGCGAATGAACAATGAAAGGCGGATGGCTTTGTGACCGGAGCCGGCAGGGTTGCTGGCTAAACTTCACAAAAGCGGCTTATCAATAATTTTTGGAAGTTATTCTGATAACGTTATTTGCCCTTATTGGGAGAGCTATAGTTTCGTCCCTTCCAACGTGCTGCAACACACCACCGATAAGGTGCCGCCTGCGCGGGCAAAATCTTCATTCTCTGATTATCTCCATACTTATCTTGAGAGACACTAATCCGATAATTTTGAGAAAAATCTCATCATGCTTCTCACCAAAAACAAAACTCGCCTCGCCTTTCTTGACGAACTGGGGTTGGCTCTCTCTGAAAGCGGAGCGAGTATCGGCTCGCAATGGCTCAAGACGAAAGGCAGGCTCATCGAAAGCCATTCGCCCGTTGACGGCTCGCTGGTGGGAACGGTGAACGAAACCGGTAGAAGCGAATATGACAAGGTGGTTGACACCGCGCAAAAGGCGTTCAAAGAGTGGCGCATGATGCCCGCGCCCAAGCGCGGGGAGATAGTAAGGCAGATCGGTGAGGAACTGAGGAAATACAAAGAGCCGCTCGGCAGGTTGGTGTCGTGGGAGATGGGCAAGTCGTTGCAGGAAGGATTGGGCGAAGTGCAGGAGATGATTGACATCTGCGATTATGCCGTGGGATTGTCGCGTCAGTTGCACGGATTGACGATGCACTCCGAGCGGGCGAAACACAGGATGTACGAACAATGGCATCCGCTGGGCGTTGTAGGAATTATTTCTGCGTTCAACTTTCCTGTTGCGGTGTGGTCATGGAATGCAATGCTCGCCTGGGTGTGCGGTGACGTGTGCGTGTGGAAGCCTTCGGAGAAAACTCCATTGTGCGCAGTGGCGTGCCAGAAAATTATTGCTAATGTTTTTGAAAAAATAATGTGCCGGAGGGAGTCAGTTGCGTGGTGATTGGAGATTACAAAGTCGGAGAATGGCTTTCTCATGATGCAAGGATACCGCTGGTGTCCGCAACAGGCTCCATCCGCATGGGCAAAACTGTCTCAGCGGCTGTGGCTTCGCGGCTGGGACGCTCGCTGCTGGAACTGGGCGGCAACAATGCCATCATCATCACGGAAAATGCAGATTTGAATATCGCCATTCGCGCGGTGGTGTTCGGGGCGGTGGGCACTGCCGGTCAGCGTTGCACCACCACGAGAAGGCTGATCGTTCACGAATCAATTTATGATGATGTGAAAAAAAGATTGGTGAAAGCATACAGCCAGTTGCGAATCGGCAACCCGCTCGACACGGATAACCATGTCGGTCCGTTGATTGATAAACATGCCGTTGAGGTGTACGAAAAAGCTTTGGACGAAGTGGTGAAGGAAGGCGGCAAATTGATTGTGAAGGGCGAAGTGGTAAGAGGGGAAGGATACCAGTCGGGCTGCTATGTGAAGCCTGCGATTGCGGAGGCGAAAAACAATTTCGGCATCGTGCAGCAGGAAACATTTGCACCGATACTTTATCTCATCAAATACAAAACAATCGAAGAAGCTATCGGATACCAGAATGGCGTTGTGCAGGGGTTATCTTCAGCCATCATGACCACTAACATGCGCGAGGCGGAAAAATTCCTGTCACAGGAAGGCAGCGACTGCGGCATCGCCAACGTAAACATCGGCACGTCAGGCGCTGAAATAGGCGGGGCGTTTGGCGGTGAAAAGGAAACCGGAGGCGGGCGCGAATCCGGCTCTGATTCATGGAAGTATTATATGCGCAGGCAAACCAACACCATCAACTACGGAACGGACTTGCCGCTGGCGCAGGGGATAAAATTCGATGTGTGATTATGCATCCATTCGCGGCACGACTCGAGGTATGCCACGAATCAGAGTTTAATCAGTCATGCCCTTGTCTGGCATGAGAATGCGCGTTGCTTTGAGTTCAGCCTTCCTGTGGCCATCACAATTGGCAAATTTCTATGGAAACAATCCTGGCGTAAATTTATTTCATGAACGTTTCATCTTGCCGGAGTCTGTAAGCTGAAAATTTTCCCATTTCCAACGTGCCAAGTTGTCCCTGCGGAAAAGCTGCGCGAAATGAATTAAAAAGTTAACTTCGATTAAAATGAAAATCAAATTCTAAATTATGGACTTTAAAGAACAATATGAGGATTTAACTCAAAAACTGAAAATAGCATTGCCATTAAAGGCATATCCAATACGAGAGCTTGTTCAAATATTCAGAGATAAAGACACCTCCATTACATTAAAAACAGAATTAACTATAACAGATGTTTACAATACCGGAGATATTTCAGGGATTGTTTGTGTTCTTAAAGATATGAATACAGCTTGCTCTTTATCTCATTTAACTTTTTCAAAAAGTTGCTCCTTGTACAGGGACATTTTAGAATATCAAATAAAGAGAGAGAAAAGGATTAGGAAATTGAATACGATGAGTCAAAATTAACAAGCTTGGCTGCCAACAAACTTAAAGCAGTTCCAAAAATTCTACCACTTACTCCCTCTCCTTTTGGAGAGGGAAGGGGTGAGGCGATAAAAAGAGCAATTTTTAGAACTGCCCTTAAATAAATTATCCCGAAACAAGTGTAAAAAACGAACTGTGATGGGGATATGTTCAATCAGTATCACAATCAATAAATTCTCTATGGAACTGGGCAAATCTATTCCACAAGCATTCAATCATACAACTCATACTTAATCTGAGATCTTTCGTACCCCATTGAAATCAGAGTGTCTCTTGCCTCGAAGATCATTGCCTTCCAGCCGCAGATGTAGAAGTAAGCAGGTCGCCTGTCGCTGAACAGCTCCTTATATACATCATGCACATATCCTTTTTTGCCCGTCCATTCGGGAGAAGTTTCACGTGAGAGCGTAGGCACGTAATGAAAACTCTTGTTTTTGGCATCGGCTTCCCTGAGTTCGCTGACATAACACAAGTCTGAAGCCCGCCTTGTTCCGAAAATCATGTAAATATCCCTGTGCGGAATGTTCCTATGGTAAATATCCTGATACATCGAGCGGAAAGGAGCCACGCCCACGCCCGTGCAGATGAAGCAAATGTCGCGGTCAATGGTTTCCGGCAGCAGGAATTTTCCGATGGCGCTGGAAATGGTGAGTTCCGATCCCGTATTCACCTGGTCGAATAAATAATGCGTTCCCAATCCGGCCTCGTTAAGCACGATGATCAGTTCCACCACGTTGCCTGAATTAGGGCGAGACGCGATGGAATAGGAACGGGTTGTGATTTTGGAATGGATGGGCAAATCGAGCATGGCAAATTGCCCGGCATGGAATTCATAATTCTTCAATTCAGGAACCTCGATGAAAAACCGCTTGATATTATACGTTTCATCAATGATATTCTTCACGATTCCTCTATACCAAACATATTTAGGCATGGGGCTTGTTTAAGGCGGTGGCTGTTTTGGAAATGAAGGGCTGTGAAAAATACAAAATATTTTAATCGTGCAAAGGCATTGTATGTTCCGGCTTCAGATATTACTCAATCACAAAATCAATCGTCAAATGCTGTTGCAGGGTTGAGGATTTGCCATCGAGTTTACCCGGCTTCCACTTGGGCATGTCCGTGATGAGGCGAACTGCTTCTGCGTTGATGTCCTTGCTGACGCCCTTTGTAACGCGGATATTTTTCACCCTGCCCGTGGTGCCCACATAAAACTCCAATTCTACACTTCCCTGAACGCCATTGTCTTTGGCTTCCTTCGGGTATATCAAATTATCCCTTATATATTTTCGCAATCCGGCTTCTCCGCCTGGAAATTCGGGCATCTCCATATTAGCCGCTGGCGCCTGTTTCACGGACACTGCTGCCTGCTCCTTTGCATCCAGCGAAGCGGCTACTGTGTCAGATGCCTGAGCGTTGCTGTCAGCAATGCCGGTGTCACCGTTTGCGGCAGAGGGAGCGGCAAGGCTGGTGATTTCCGCTCCTTTAGCGGGTGTGCTTATATCATCGGTCATGAGTTTTTTCGCAGACGGTCGCAACCGCCTCTCCTCCGGTGCGATTTCCGCGCTGCTCCTTCTGTTGGTTAGCTCCGCAATTTCGTTCATCCCGGTTGCTTTCGCAGAAAAGGCCGCACTGTCTTGTTCAGTAATGATGGTGTCGGCAAATGTTCCGGCAGCCAAGCCTGCTGGTGTATCATCCGCTTTTGTAATCTTTTCCTCAACAGTGATGGCTTCCTGATGCGGTGGTGGCGCTGCCTTCGTTTGAACCGTTTCCTGCTGATCTATTTCCTGCTCGCTGGATGCGATGCCCGATGGCGCTTCTCTAAGCAGCATCAGCGTGAATAGTATCCCTGATATCGCCAGTATTCCGCCAATTACCGCGGCCATTTTTCTATATTCGGTGAGCACCGGAGGAATCTCGAATGACAGGCTGCTTTTAACCTCGGCTCCCGTGCGCCCGGCTATCTTCTCGTTGATGAAATGAATCGTTTTCTCCGCCAGGTGTTTATCGCGCATCAGCTTCAGCCCTTCGATAATGTCCCTGTGCATTTCATCTTTGGCGAGAAAATTCTCCACATCCCCGCGCAGGGAAGGCGACAACTCATTATTGATGTATGCAGTCATCACATCCAGCGTAAGCATCCCCGTGGACTCATCAAACATCATTATTTTCTTTTCACTTGCCATAGCGGTGCTGGATATGTATTTTAAGATTGCGCTTCCCGTTTTGCAAAAAGCTTTTCACCTGCATCAAACTGTAGCCTGTCTGATTCGCGATATCCTCGTAAGATTTATTTTCGAAAAAAAACAGCCTGATGCACTGCTGCTGCTCCTCTCTTAATTCTTCAATGCCGTGTTTCAGAAATTCGATTACCTGGCTATCGTCAGCCTTTCCGTTCAGAAGATGTGAAACGTCCTCGAATTCCATAAAGTCATGATAAAACCGTGCAAATCCCTCCTGGTGCGCGGATAATGACGCCACCTTTCGCAATTTCATCAGGCAGTAATTTTTTGCGACAAAGTAGAGCCAGGGTTTAAAATTCTCAACATCGTGCCGCTTCAGCTCAACCATTATTTTCTCAAACACCTCAATCGTGGCATCCTTGCTGTCATCCGCATTTTTGAAATACTTCATGCAAACGCCAAAAACGAGGTGCGTGTAGCGTTGGAAAAGTTCCCCGATATGAACCGACTCCCCGGAGTTACGATACTTCTGCACCAAATCAGAGTCGCTTTCGTGGCTGCGCTTGCCCGAACGGATGAATAAAGTCAGTACCAGGGGTATGTTTTGACTTATAACTGACACTTAAAGCATACCAAGATACGGATTTTGATGGTTTTTCAACTGATTTTCTGATGCTTGATAGCATAATCCATTCAACGCTCTACTCGACCAATAGAGAACGCCATATTGGCGCCACAGCTTTACTCGACATATGCGGACACGATTACCGGTAAAATTTAAAAACCTGACGAAAATTGACCTGATAACCAATCAGTTACAAGGCTATGCTTCAAAAAAATCGTTTCAGCCTTGTTTGGACAGACTCAAACCAATATCTTTGCCAACCTTTTTTTAATAATAACTGATTTAAGCGAAAACCGTGAATACACTCAGTTTCAAGACAGTTTCAGCAAATGACAATACCGTCAAGCATGACTGGTACATTGTTGACGCTGAAAATAAAACCCTCGGCAGGCTGACATCGAGGATAGCCCATGTGCTGCGCGGAAAGAACAAGCCTTATTTCACCCCGCACGTTGACTGCGGAGATTATGTGATCGTGCTCAATGCCGGCAAGGTGCGATTCACCGGCAAAAAGTGGACAGATAAAGTTTACACCCGCCATACGGGTTATCCGGGCGGTCAGCGGTTTTCAACTCCCAAATCAGTTGCGGTAAAAAAGCCGGAATGGATGATTGAAGAAGCCATCAAGCACATGCTGCCCAAAAACAGCCTTGGCAGGCAGATGTTCAAGAAGCTTTATGTGTATGCCGGCACAGAGCATCCTCACAAGGCACAAAATCCCAAACCATTTAACTTTTAATCCATGAGCGCAGAGAACACATCAGTGGGAAGAAGGAAAGCGGCAGTTGCCCGCATTTCTTTCTCTAAAGGCAAAGGCTCCGTTACCATCAACGGGAAGGACTACAAAGATTATTTTCCCGTTCTCCACTTGAGGGAAAGGGTTGAGCAGCCGCTCGCCCTGGTTGAATCAAAAGATTACGATTTCACCATCAACGTTAATGGAGGCGGGGTGAAGGGACAAGCAGATGCCGTGAAGATGGCTATAGCTCGCGCTCTCGTGAAGGCAAATTCGGAAAACAGGCCAAAGCTCAAAGCCGCCAAGCTGCTTACCCGTGATGCTCGCGAGGTGGAAAGAAAAAAACCGGGGTTGCGCAAGGCAAGAAAGAGGTCGCAATTCAGCAAACGTTAAGAATCATTTATTAATAATATGGCACAAGTCACTCACAAGGATTTATTGGATGCCGGGGTTCATTTCGGTCATCTGAGGAAAAAGTGGAATCCCAAGATGCTTCCTTACATCTTCATGGAAAAAAAGGGCATCCACATCATTGACCTGTACAAAACAAAGGACAAGCTGGATGAGGCGGCCACAGCGCTGAAATCGGTGGCGCGCTCAGGCAAGAAAATTTTATTTGTCGCAACGAAAAAACAAGCCAAAGGCATTGTGGAAGAGTGCGCCAAAAAAGTGAGCATGCCCTACGTTACCGAGCGATGGTTGGGAGGCATGCTCACCAATTTCGCCACCATCCGCAAATCGGTGAAGAAGATGCAAAGCATCGAGAAAATGCTGACTGATCCGGGCTCTTCGGAAGCCATTACCAAAAAGGAGAGGCTGGTGCTTGCCCGTGAAAAAGAAAAACTGGAAAAAGTTTTGGGCGGTATCGCACAACTCAACAGGCTTCCTTCTGCAATTTATGTGGTTGACATCAGCCACGAGCATATCGCTTTAGCGGAGGCGAACAAATTAAATATCACCTCTTTCGGAATGGTGGACACTAATTCCGATCCAACGGAGGTTGACTTCGCGGTTCCTGCAAATGATGATGCATCGAAATCAATCAACATCATCACGCAATACCTGACGGATGCGGTGCTTGAGGGATTGCAGGAACGGAAGAAAGACAAAGATGACCTTGACGCTGCGAAGGCTGCTGAAACCGGTACTGACGAGGAAACTGAAGGAGTTGCTGCTGAAGAAGGGGTTGAGGAAAAATTCGGAGGAGAAGTGGAGGAAGTTTATGAGAGCGAAGATGATGAAACGCAGAAAGAAGTGAAACAAGCGAAACTTGCTGCAAGAAAGAAGGAAGCTGAACGCAAGCCGGTAAGGAAAAAATAATTTAAAGTTTAGACATTAATTATTATTGTTGTACGGCTAAAGCGACAAGTTCAGAACATGGTGATTAATTATTAATCATTAGACATAAAACTTGCCGATAGATAAAGATAAAAAAGTTAGCAAATGACGATAACAGCACAAGCGGTAAATGAGTTGAGGCTGAAAACAGGCGCAGGATTGATGGACTGCAAGAAAGCCCTGACTGAAGCCAATGGCAACATGGAGGCGGCAATTGATTACCTGAGAAAAAAGGGAGCTAAGGTTTCGGAACTCAGAGCAGGCAAAGCAGCAAATGAAGGCGTAGCAATCGCCAAAACCTCTCCTGACGGAAAAACCGGTGTGGCAATCAACGTCAGCAGCGAAACCGATTTCGTGGCAAAAAATCAGGAGTTTGTCGCTTTCGCGCAGCAGGTTGCAGACCTTGCGCTGAAAGAGAAACCGAATTCGCTGGATGACCTGCTTGGACTTTCAATTAACGGCAGCAGCGTGAAAGATAAGCTCAACGACCTGGTTGGAAAAATCAATGAAAACATCAAGCTTTCCAAGTACGAGAAACTTTCGGGAGATGCTGTGGTGGCTTACAATCACTCCCACCGGGTAGCTGTTTTGGTTCAGATGAACAAACCTCTCAACACCAGTGTCGAGAACATTGGCAGGGACATCGCCATGCAGGTTGCAGCCATGAACCCTGTTGCCGTTGACCAATCCTCCGTTGACCAGGCCACCATCGCCCGCGAGTTGGAAATCGGGAAAGAGCAGGCAAAAGCCGAAGGCAAGCCCGAAAATATGCTCGACAAAATCGCGCAGGGAAAGCTCCAGAAATTTTTTAAGGAGAGCACCCTCCTCAACCAGCAGTTTGTGAAAGACAACAACAAAACGGTAGAACAGGCGCTGAAAGAGGTTGATAAAGATCTGAAGGTTGTGGCTTTCAGGCGGGTGTCGCTGGGTTCCTAATGCTTGATGTCCCGGGTTCTCTTACACATAGGCTATCCCAAAACAGGCTCTAATTTCCTCTGGCAGTATTTTGATAGCAACCCTGAATTATTTGTTGAGAAAGGTCACTTGATCAGCAGCTACATTGGCAGCGGTGAAATTATTGCCGGGTTAGTCAGTGAAACAGATAAGCATTACGTACTTAGCCAGGAGCAGCTTAGCGTCTGGCAGGGAGAATTGGACATCGTTGGCATCCGCTTCAAGCCATACGATATCAAGAAACATCAGAAAAAAACTCTTCATTCGCTTTATGCTGTTTTCCCGGATGCAACAGTTTTAATCATAACCCGTGGATTTGAATCCGCATTCCGCTCCATGTACTGGCAATATGTAAGCATCGGAGGGATCCTTTCGTTCAAGGATTTTCAACAGCAATACTCAGCATATTTTGCTGATTTTTACGACTACGACTTTCTCATCAGCATTTATAAGGAGGTCTATGGAAATAATGTGGTGATCCTTCCATTTGAGTTGCTGAACGAGGATCCTGCAACGTTCCTGGCAGAGATGGAGCATGAATGCGGCTTGCCTCATGCCGACTACAGCGGTCCCAAAGCGAATGCCGCACAGATGGAAAAGGCGGAATCATACCGGAAACTTTCCCGGTTGATTAAAACCCTGATTTATCCTTTTCCTTACTCCGTGCAAAAAAAGATTTATCAGGCTTATTCAACCGCCCTTTACCAGCGCAAATTAAGTTGGCTGCCTGACTTCTTTCCGGAAGGCGAACTTAATATCAGCAATGAAACTCTTGGTTTGTTCACCGGTAAAGCAGGTGCGCTTAAAAATGAAAAAAAATTCAAGCCTTATACCGAGGCTTATTTTCTTGCCTGATGAGGTCAGTCCTCAGATGTAATCCGCTATGATGCTTTCGTTTTTGCGGAAGTAAACAAAACCGCTGACAAGTACAAGCAGCATCAGCACGAACGAAATCAGGTAGTAAGGTGAAATGGAATCTCCCCCCAGCAGCGACCAACGGTATCCTGCTATCACGGCTGCAATCGGGTTGGTATAGACAAAAAAGCTGTACTCAACGGGAATAAGCGTGGAGGGATAAAACACGGGAGTCAGCCATATTCCCAGATAAATCAGGAAGGGGATGATGTGCTGGAAATCACGGTACCGGATCGTAAGCGCGCTCAGCCACAGACCGAATGCAAGCCCGGTGATAATATTGAACAAAATGAAAAAAGGCAGGTAAACAATTTTCCATGAGGGCGATGTGCCCATGAAGATCATTATTATAAAAAGCAGCGCAATCGAAATGATGAATTCAACGAATCCAACCAACACCTTTGACAAGGGAAGAACGATGCGGGGAAAGTAAATTTTACGGATCAAGTCCTGCGAATTGACCAGCGATGTGCCGGCATTGCTGAAGATATTGGTGAAATAGTACCACCCTATCATGCCGGAGAATGCAAATAAAGGATAGGGGATGTGACCGGTGTCCACTTTTATCAGCTTATCAAAAAAAAACGTCCATACCAGCAGGCTTGTCAGCGGCTGAATAACCGACCAGAGAAATCCCAAAAACGTTTGCGCATATTGAACTTTCAGGTCCCTTCGGGCCAACGATAGTATTAAATGCTTGAACTGGTAAGTTTTCCGAAAGTAATCGCTCAGTTTATCACCCCGGCTGGTAATTGTAATCTGACTCATAATTATGAAGGCGCGTTCACATTCTTTCTTGAAAAAAAATTAATTCGCATCATCAAAACTACGCATCCTTAAAGTATACCAAGAGTAGTCGAATTTCCGAAAGAAAGAGACATACTCTTGGTTAATACCGAACATTCCACAGTTCAAATTGTTCGAAAACC
>CAZCXH010000023.1:0-41805 GCA_964502525.1 uncultured Chitinophagaceae bacterium | reverse complement strand
CCTTTCTTAGAACAACTGCCTGTTTTGCGGAAGTTATTTTGAAAGTGTTGCTAAGCATTCTTTCAGGGAATTCATCTTGCCTAAATTATACTTTGAACAGGATAAATTGCACCATTGAGCCGTTTACAAGTTTACGGTTTGTAGTTTGGACAGTTTTGCAACTGTAAACCGTAAACATAATAAACTGTAAACAGAAATCCCGCGCACAGTATAATGTTTCACGTGAAACGTAATATCTTTTATCCTGAAACAAGGGTGAAAAATGAATCACGATCGGACACCACCCGCAGGTAACGTGGCAGGTCAGACTTTCAATTGATCCACCCCCGCCCCGCCAGCCCCGCCAGGGGGGGGGTATTCCCACTCGTAAATTCCCAAATCTTTCTGATTCGTTTCACGTGAAACAATTCCCTCGAAACGAAATTTGCAGCCATTCATCTTAAATTTGCCTCATGTTCAAGGAATATGATGTCATTGTTGTAGGTGCAGGTCATGCCGGTTGCGAAGCGGCTGCCGCGGCTGCCAAACTTGGCTCCTCCGTTATGCTCATCACCATGAACATGCAGACCATCGCCCAGATGTCATGCAATCCCGCCATGGGCGGTATTGCAAAAGGGCAAATCGTTCGTGAGATTGATGCGCTTGGAGGTGGTTCCGGTATTATCACCGATAAAACCATGATTCAGTTTCGCATGTTGAACCGCTCCAAAGGCCCTGCTATGTGGAGCCCCCGCGCCCAGAGCGACCGGATGTTATTCGCGCATGAATGGCGCATGTACCTTGAGTCAATTCCAAACCTTGACTTTTGGCAGGATATGGCTCGTGAAATTATCGTTGAAGGCGGCAAGGTGGCTGGTGTAAAAACTGGCATGGGCCTGGTAGTCAGATCTAAGGCTGTTGTGCTGACAAATGGCACCTTTCTGAACGGGGTGATTCACATCGGAGAAAAGAAGTTCGGGGGCGGGCGCATGGCTGAGAAGGCGGCAACAGGCATCACGGAGCAATTGTCTTCTCTCGGTTTTGAATCAGGACGGATGAAAACAGGCACCCCTCCAAGGGTTGACGGCAGGTCGTTAGATTATTCCCGCATGGAAGTCCAGTTCGGTGATGACCCACCAGGTAAGTTTTCCTTTACTGATACGCCTCCACTTACAAAGCAACTTCCCTGTCATATCACCTACACAAACAAGGAAGTTCACGACATCCTTAAAACCGGGTTTGACCAATCACCAATGTTCACCGGCAGGATTCAGGGTGTAGGCCCAAGATACTGCCCAAGCATCGAGGATAAGATTGAACGCTTCTCAGAACGGGAGCGCCACCAATTATTTATCGAGCCGGAAGGGTGGAAGACGGTTGAAATCTACGTGAACGGCTTTTCGAGTTCACTGCCGGAGGATATCCAGTACAAAGCTATGAAGAAAATACCCGGATTGGAGAATGTCCGTATGTTCCGCCCCGGATATGCTATTGAATACGATTTCTTCTTTCCAACCCAATTAGACCTATCACTTGAGACCAAACGCATCAAAAACCTCTATTTCGCAGGGCAGATTAACGGCACAACCGGCTACGAAGAGGCCGCCTGTCAGGGATTGATGGCTGGAATAAATGCTCATCGAAAAATCAATGGGAGAGAAGGCGTTGTCCTCAAACGATCCGAGGCTTATATCGGAGTATTGATTGATGATTTGGTGAACAAAGGCACCAATGAACCTTACCGCATGTTCACCTCAAGGGCTGAGTACCGCATTTTACTTCGACAGGATAACGCAGACCTTCGTCTGACGCCTTTAGGATCGGAAGCAGGATTAGCGGATTCAGAAAGGTTAAACCACGTCAACAGGAAAAAAGCGGCAATGGAGGAGATTGTCAGTCATTTTAAAGAAGAAGCAGTTTCGCCCGACACCGTTAATTCACTTCTGGATGAACACGATACCACTCACATTCAGCAAAAAATTCGCTTGTACAGCCTTTTGAAGCGGCCGCAATTGGATATGAAGAAGCTGCGAAAAGGAATTCTGAGGGTAGGGGAGTACCTGAATAAATTTTCGCAGGAAGAAATTGATTTGGCTGAAATCGAAATGAAATATGACGGATACATTGCCAAGGAAAAGGAACTGGTTGACAAAATGGTGAAGCTGGAGGAAGTGCCCATCCTTGAAGATTTTGATTTCAGGAGGCTGAAATCCCTTTCAAACGAAGCGCGGGAAAAACTTTCAAAAGTGCGCCCCCGCACCATCGGCCAGGCCAGCCGCGTGAGCGGAGTTTCACCCGCAGATATTTCGGTGCTGATGGTTTACATGGGAAGATAATATATTTAATATTACTTATTTTAAATTACTTCTCGGCTTCTGCCCGATCTTTTTTCTCCTCTGCTTCCACATATGCAGGTACAGTTTTGGAAAAAATGGAAAATAACTGAGCAGAACAATCCCCATGATGACGTTGATGGCATTGAAATCCCAACTGCTCATCCTCATCAACGAAAGCAATATCAGCCATTCCCCGCAGACACCGATGGGATAAAGCGCGATGAATAATGTATATCTTAAATAAGTAAGCCATTTGATTTCCCTTTCCAGCAGCGATGAGAAGTAATAGGCGTAACGTACCGCTTCGGTAATTCCCCATGCGATTGTAATCAATACAACGCCTGTAATGCCCAATATCCCTATAAGCTCTTCTGCCGGAACAAGATTGATAAACACCAGCACGAAAACCCGCGAGAATACCTGAATGAATGTTGTAAATATTGGTGATTTAACCCATTTAACCGCAACATGGACTATCTCAAGAACCGCTGCCGCCTGGCAGATATTCAGCAACAGCAGCGATGTGTAGTCCATCACGAATCCGGCAGCCAGCTCGCGAATCAGGAAAATCGCCCATCCGATCGCGAGCAGCAGGTTATAGGCAAGCAGATACTTCGTCTTCATATAAGGCTGTGGTTAGCAGAAACGCCTGTGACGACAACACAAGATGCCAAAGGATTCTAGCGCAAGACGGACAAACAATCTGTTTTATTCCTTTTAATGTATAAATCTTTTGCTGACTTCAGTTTCTTTTTCACCGTCTGGTGCAGGCGCGCATCTTCAAATGCATCATCAAGGTTTCTCACGAGCCCGGCTTATTTGGTCCATCAGTTCCATGATGCTTTCCACAAACCTAAGCTGCTTTACAATCTTCTCAAAAAAATTTCCCCTTGAGCATACATTAAGCTTAACGATATAACCTTTCATAGCGCAACGAATTTTCACTAAGTTGAAATGTTATTTTTTATCCCTTCCTTTTTGAGTACATTTGAAATTCAATTCAGCCATGACTTACCTTGATTTCGAAAAACCTATTGCCGACCTGCAGGAACAACTGGACGCGCTGAAGACAAACACCAACGGGAACGGTGAAGACCATTCCCGGCAGATTAAAGCCATAGAGGATCAAATCAGGGCGAAGAGAAAAGAGATTTATTCCAACCTTACGGTGTGGCAAAAAATTCAGATTTCACGCCATCCGGAAAGACCTTACACATTATTCTACGCTGAGAAGATGTGCTCCAAATTCATCGAGCTTCATGGAGACCGCTATTTTGCCGATGACAAGGCGATAGTGGGCGGATTTGCTGAAATGGACGGGCAGGCAATAATGATAGTAGGTCACCAAAAGGGTATTAACACCAAGATGAGACAGTACCGCAACTTCGGCATGGCCAACCCGGAAGGCTACCGGAAAGCGTTGCGCCTGATGAAACTTGCGGAGAAATTCAACAAGCCGATTGTTACCCTGATTGATACTCCCGGTGCCTATCCGGGACTGGAAGCGGAAGAACGGGGCCAAGCAGAAGCGATAGCCCGGAATATTTATGAAATGATGAAACTGCAGGTGCCCGTGGTTTGCGTCATCGTGGGCGAGGGCGCTTCAGGCGGAGCGCTGGGAATAGGCATTGGCGACAGGGTGGCGATGCTTGAAAACACCTGGTATTCGGTTATCTCTCCCGAATCATGCTCGTCAATCCTGTGGCGAAGTTGGGATTACAAGGAGGTTGCGGCTGACGCCCTTAAGCCAACCGCACCCGATATGCAAAAAGAAGGCTTGATTGACGACATTATCAGGGAACCGATTGGAGGAGCGCACCAGGACCCCGATGCAATGGCAAGAACGCTGAAAAAATATCTTCAGCAGCAGTTGTCTGCGCTCAGGAAAATTCCTGCCGATGAGCGGATTACCAACAGGATCAACAAATTTTCGTCAATGGGCGCATTTGCCGAGATGCCAAAAAAACGAAAAGTAAAAACATCGGCTTTGAAAAGCTGACCTGATTGTCACGATCGTTTGCTTATGGTTCTCTTTAAACAGATCAGGACCCGTGCCTACAACTTTTTCCTTGGGCGAAAACTGAAGCAACTCAGGAATAAACATGAAACGCGCAGTTTCTCCAATTCATCATCAGTTGCGCTGCTCTTTGACGGTTCATGCCCCGAAAACATGGAACCAGTAAAGCATTATTTTCAGTTGCTTAGGATGGAAAACAAGAAGGTTCATCTCTTGTGCTACATCAGAAAAGAGAGGCCGGGGGAGGCTCTTTCGTTCGAATACTTCACCGGCCAGGACCTCAACTGGTGGTTCACTCCCGAAAAATCCAGAACCGAAGACTTTGTTAATAAGCAGTTCGATCTGCTCATCAACCTTTGCACGGAAGAATGTCTTCCTCTCGAATATCTTTCAGCCCTGTCCAGGGCAACGTACCGGGTGGGACGATACATTCCCGGCAAAACTTACTGCTTTGATTTAATGATCAGCATGAACGGGAAAAAAGATGTGAACTACCTTATCCGGGAAGTGGAGCATTACCTGAGGATGATAAGGTAAAACCGGAACCTGCTGCTAAAAATCCGCTATCTGAACAGGCTCGCGTTTTTCCAACCCTCAGAACGCAAAGCCTATCGTACCGATCACTTCCTGAATCACTTTCAGTTGCACTAAAGCAAACCGTACGCAAGCAGGTTACCTTACAATGACTGCTTTTGAACTTAGCATCAAGTTACCGGCAATCATTTTGACATGATACAAGCCTTTGCGCAGAGCGTTTCCCTGGTCATCCGCACCACTCCACTGAATCCGATGAACACCCGCAGCGTAGTCTCCATCAACAAGTTTAATCACCCTGCCGAGGACGTCATAGATAAAAAGGTTAACGTTTTCGTCTTGCGGTATGGAAAAAATAATCTCAGCAGAATTAATGAAGGGATTGGGCTGAACGGACAGATTAGCCGTTGTTGAATGATGATTGATGGTGGATGAATTATTTTCAACTTTTATGCTGCCCTTTGTTGTTCTGACTTCCAGCAAATCAAGGTTATCATTGTATGCCTCGCTAACCGTCATTTCAGAGCTGATCCAGATCTCAGATGAATCTCCGGTGGAGCCTGTTGCCAGGAATTTTAATTCAAATACCGCATCACCGTCCTTCAAAGTAACTCCCCTGGCCATTTCATCGTCCCATGTAGTCGTTAATAATCCTTCGGTTGCCTTTTGCATTCCGTAATAGCCGATAATTGATTTATTGTTTACGCCAAGCAATTCCAGCACTTCGGGATTCCATGAGAGAGTAAATTGATATCCGGTTATATTGTGGAAATCCTTCACCTTCACGGGAACAATAACTTCACCTCCCGGAGGCGCGCTTTGTTCATCCATAGCAAATTGCACATTGCCGATTGCCGATTGCTTGGGTGTATTCGGATTCCAGGTGTTGTTTACATCGCCAAATTTCATCGCTATGAAATTCTGGTTGAGTTGCGGGGAGTTGATGTTAGCGTAAGATATGTTCCCGGGATAAGGGAAAGGGTTCAGAGAGTCGGTGAATGAATGGTTTTCAGGAACAAATGCCCATAACAACCCGGTGGGGAACGTATCGCTGGCCTGCAGCACCACCCTTCGTATCAGGACGATGTCAGCCGTTGATACCGTATTGGATGCATTCACGTCAGCCGCGATAATCCTCTGTGGTGAAGATAAAGGCGCAACTGCGAGGATATGCCTTCTTACAAAGAGGATATCAGCGGTTGAAATTCCGTTGTTGGTTGCCACGTCATTGTTTTTGGAAGGAGTAACGGCATAGCTTCCTCCCTTTAAAACTTCAAGGCTGTAGATGCCGTCATTGGCGGTTGTGTCGCTTGAAATTTTATTGCCGGTGAGCGAAACGATCGCAGTGTGAACAGGAACGCCCGTTTCGGTCCGTATGATGCCGGAGATGGTCACATTGCAGCTTCCGTTCAGGATGTTCTGACAAATTCCGTTCATACAGGCATCATCGGTGCATGAATCGAAATCATCGCAATTCATCTGAATATTGGAGCAGGCTCCGTTATTGCAGGCATCGTTGGTGCATAAGTCGCTGTCGTCACAGCCAGCGATGTTGATGCAGGGTGTTAAAGCAGGCAGCAAGCACCACGCATTCAGTATTCCATTGTCAGTTTCAACGAAAGAATCCGTCACGCGCAGTTTCCATTTGCCGTTCATAGTCTCGCCATCGAATGCGGACAGCGGTTCACCAGGCTGCATTGCGAGAAAAGAAGATGGCGGGCATATCAACGCGTTTCCTTCATCATCAAATACTGCATTAATATCCGCATCGTTCCCGCACAATCCGTCAAACAATATCACCACAGTGCCTGCGGGACTGACCAGCTCCACGCGAAGGTCTCCAATCCAGGTGTGGTTAATGTCCAGGCTGACATTCAGGTCTAAAAGCGCTCCAAACTGATGCGTCACGATAATTGAATCAACCACCGTTGGCGCTGAGATTCCTACCGGTGATCCGGGTTGCCTGCACAGGCAAACCGGAGCGGGGCTGTAAGTGCAACTGTCATTAACGCATTCTTCAATCGTGCAGGGATCGCTGTCGTTGCAGGAGAATACGTATGAGCAAATCCCGCTGATGCATTCATCAATCGTGCAGGTGATTCCGTCATTGCATGCAACAGGCGTGCTTAAGCAATTCCCCGTGCCATCGCAGGAATCAATGGTGCAGGCATCGAAATCATCGCAAAGCAGGTCATAATAACATATTCCGAAATCACAGTAGTCAAAACTGCAGGGGTTGTTATCATTGCAGGTAATGGCGGTATTGATGCAGTTGCCTTGCCCGGCACACGAATCAACCGTGCATGCATCAAAATCATCGCAGGGCGGATCGCTGAAGCAGTCTCCCGCGAAGCAGTAATCGAACGTGCATGCATCGCCATCATCGCAATTGAGCGGTGCGTTGGAGCAGGCACCGTTGATGCAAGTGTCAACCGTACACAAGTCACCGTCATCGCACAGTTTCATCTGATTCAGGCATGCATTCTTATAGCAGAAATCTTCGGTGCAGGCGCTGCCGTCATCGCAATTCATCGAGCAACCCGATGCCACGCACACGTCATCCAGCGCCATGTCACTCTCAAAGGAATTGCCGGTTGTTCCGGTAAACCTGAAACGCACCGTATTATTTGAATAAGAGGACAGGCTGACTATTGAAAGGAACCATTTGTTTCCCTGCGTGCCTGACTTGGTCCAGATGCTTGTCCAGGCACCCGATCCGGCCGGTGACTCTATTTCGACCTCCAGCGTCCCCATGTCGAGTCCGTGCATGTGATACCAGAACTGCAATTCGGGATTGGCCAATCCGCTCAGATTATAATTTGGCGTGAGCGCCACGGCAGCCAGGTTGCTGCATTCAGAGGCTTCAATGAACAAAAATTTTCCCGTTCCGCTGGTGTGGTCGCTGTCGGGTCCTGTTCCGAATGAAAGCGTGGGAATATTGCTTACGCTCCAGTCAATGTCATCCCCGGTGGCATTGATCCACCCCGGAGAATTGAATGCTCCGCTGCATAAGCCGTCAGCCGCGCAATCAAACAAATTCTCTCCGCAGTTTATAAACCCATCGAATGATTCGCAATTCTGCGCCCTGAGACCGGCAGCGGAAAAAAGAAGAAGCAGTATCATAAATATCCGCGGGTATTTTCCTGCGATAAAATGCGCCTTCTCAGTTCCGGATAATAGTTGGCTTACCGTTTTCATGTCCTTTCGTTTTTCTGTGTTCTTCGTCTATGATTGATCCTGAATTCTCATTTAGCTGTCAATTTTTCGCTGAATCTAAAAATCTTTTTTCAATTATCCAACTCTCCTGCCTTGAAACTATTGCCGATAAAGGCATTCAGCGCATCATCCTTTTCAGCAATCTCAAATAATCACTTTTCAACCATCAATCTTTCCATCATTGCCCTTTCACTTGAATTTATTTTCAATATGTACATGCCCGCAGCATAACCGGACAAGTCTAAATGATGACTGAATTCTTTCCCGTAACCTTGTATTTGTCTCTGGAGCAGCAATTTCCCTTCAATGCTGAGCACTTCGAGCATCACCCCTTCTGCAAATCCGTCACGGCTCTCAATGGTTATGCGTCCATCACCCGGATTAGGATAAACTTGCAACTGAGCATCACCCCGCCCCGTGATTCCTGTGAGGCACACCTGCATGGAGAGCGAATCCTTGCCCGTGCATCCGTTGGCATTGGTTAATGAATAGGTAACAAGATGCACGCCCTCGCCCGCAATCGCAGGGTCGAACTTATTACCGTCAACACCCGGTCCGGATATATCGCCACCCGGTATGTTCACGGAGAGGGTTACCGGATTATCATTGCAATTGAAAACCGTCTTGGGGCTTCTCAACTGCACGAACGGCACGCTCAGGAGACGCACCACCTGCGAAGCGGTTGCCGAACACTGATATGAATCCGTAAAAATATATTCGACCGTATAGGTTGCATCCGGGCTGCCAGCGTTGGGAGAAAAAATCTCTCCGTTCATTCCAACTCCGGCAAATGCGCCCCCTGGTGGCGACCCGGTCAGCGTAACCGGGGCATCATTGAAACAATAGGAGGTATCCAGACCGGATAAGAAAACCTGGGGCAGCGGTGTCACGTTAATAGTTTCTGCTGCGGTGTTGGGGCAATTATTGCCGTCAATATATGTGTAATTCAGCCTATGGGATCCGGCTCCGGCTGATCCAGGGAAAAATACGTTGTTGATCACCCCTGTGCCGGAGAATGACCCGCCCTGCGGATCGGCAAAGAGGCTCACGGCATTCGCGTTTTCACAGTAGTGCCTGCCGAAGCCGATTAGCGTTGGGATGACAACGGGGTACACTGTAGTCAGTTTGGTGACTGACCCCGTGCAATTTGTGCCGGCATCCCGGAAAGAATAGGTTATCGGATAGACGGTTGTGAGCAAGGCTGCCGGTATGGTAAATGTATTGCTGGCGGTGTCAATCCCAGCGCCAGAGAATCTGCCTCCCGCGGGAGTTCCCGCCAGTGTAACGCTTTGCTGCAATGAGCAGTAGCTGTTGTCCAGATTTGAGAAATCAACCACCGGAATATTGTAAACACTTATGATTTGAGAAGCGGTTGCCATGCATCCGGAAGAGTCAAGCTTCGAATAAGTTATCTGATGGGTACCCGCTCCCGCATGGAAGGGAACAAATGAGTTGCCGCTGATTCCCGGGCCGCTGAAAACACCTCCGGAAGGAGTGCCTGCAAGCTGTTGAACTGTGGCATCAGTGCAATATTCATTGCGGAGTCCTGAAATTAAAGCCGTGTGCGCGGCTCCCACCGTCATCGCAATCACGTTGGAAGTTGCCGATGGAGGCGTGGCGCATGATGCGCTGCTGGTCATTTCCACAGAAACCTGCGAGCCGTTATTCAGAGCGGAAGTGGTGAACATGGAAGCATTTGCGCCTGCCGCCACTCCGTCAACCTTCCATTGATAAGACGGGGAAGATCCTCCATGTGCCGGGATAGCATTAAAGACCGCCACGCTGCCCTGGCAGATATTATTTGCATTTACCGTAATGTTTACCGAAGGAGTCAGCGAGTTGACCACAGAAAGCGCAATAGCGTTTGACACCGCAGCAGCGGAGCTGGCGCAAGGATCGCTGCTGCTCATCTCCACCCGCACCACATCGCCATCGTTGGGCAGGGCTATTGAGAATATACTGGAGTTAAAACCTGCATTTGCTCCATTCAGCTTCCACTGATAGGATGGAAGCGCTCCACCATTCACAGAAGTCGCTGTCAGCAGAACATTATCACCCGCGCAAACGGGATTCTGATTAGCTGCAATGCTTACGCTGGGAATGAGGCTCTGCGCCACGTTCATCACAATTATGCTGGAAACAACTGCCGCAGGATTTGCGCATGCGGAGCTGCTTGTCATCACCACGCTCACCGCATCGTTGTCATTCAAAGCATTACTGCTGAACGTATCGGAATTGGTTCCCGCATTTGCCCCGTTCACCTTCCACTGATATGATGGCGCAGCGCCCCCATTCAAGGGTGTTGCGATAAACGTCACTGTGACACCCTGGCAAATGTTGTTGGTTGACGCGGATATCGTCACCTTCGGCACCAGTGAAGATGTGATGCTCATTGCAATTTCATTTGACACGGCAGTGGCCGCGCTGGCGCAAGAAAGACTGCCGGTCATCACCACATCAACAATATCTCCGTCATTGAGGGAAGCCGGGATGAACGTTGCTGCGTTCGATCCTGCATTTATTCCGTTCACCCGCCACTGGTAAGAAGGATTGATGCCGCCATTAATCGGAGCAGCAGTAAATGTTGCGTTATCGCCCTGGCAGATGATGTTGGCGGTTGCAGCAATAGTTACAATGGGGCTGAGCGATGAGGACACTGTCATCGCAATGCTGTTGGATGAAACGGATGGCGGATTCGCGCAGCCGGCATTGCTGGTCATCATCACATTTACAATATCGTTATCAGCCAATGATGACGTTGTGAATACGCTCGAAGCGGCTCCCGCATTCACCCCGTTTACCCGCCATTCATAAGCGGGAGTTGTTCCGCCACCAACAGGTAACGCAATAAACATTACCACCTCACCCGAACAAACCGTTGATGACAATGTGGAAATGCTCACTGAAGGGATGACTGTTGGAGAAACCGCTATTGTAATCTTGTTTGATACTGCAACGGCAGGGCTGGCGCACTGCCCGCTGCTCGTCATCTCCACATGCACAATGTCATCATCATTCAGCATTGCGGAACTAAAAGCGCTGGAGTTCGCGCCCGCATCAACACCATTCACTTTCCATTGATAGCCTGGCGATGCGCCACCGCCCTGGGAAGCAGCATTAAATGTCACGCTGTCGCCAGAACAAACAGCAGTATCGCTTGCTGCAATTCTGACCGCGGCTGGCGTTGAGTTGGATATGAAAACACATTGTCCGTTCATGCAGGAATCATCGGTGCAGATGTTATTGTCGTTGCAACTGATCGGTGAAAAGATACAGTTGCCGCCCGCACAGGAATTATTTGTGCAAGCATTATTGTCATCGCAAACAATGCGATTAAAAGAGCAAGCTCCGTTCAAGCAAGTGTCGGATGTGCAGGCATCATTATCATCGCAGACGATCGGGCTAAAGACGCATGATCCTGCGGCACAAATATCATTGGTGCAACTGTTGTTATCATCGCATAGGATTGGAGGAAAAACGCAATTCCCGTTTGTGCAGGAATTATCAGTGCATGCATTGCTGTCATCGCAAACGATTGGAGTGAATAAACAAGCTCCGTTGGCGCATGAATCAATGGTGCAGGCGTCAGCATCGTCACAAGCATTAGGATTGAATACGCACGTGCCGGCAATACAAGCATCGGTCGTGCAGGCGTTGTTATCATCGCATAGGATTGGAGGAAAAACGCAACTGCCGTTCGCGCAGGCATCATTGGAGCAGGCATTATTGTCATCGCAAACAATTGGCGTGAACAAGCATAGTCCATTCATGCAGTTATCCGAAGTACACCCATCATTGTCATCGCAAGCTATCGGAGCATGATTACAATTCCCCGCAACGCAGTTGTCATTCGTACAGGCGTTGTTATCATCACAATTTATTGGCGGGAAAATGCAATTACCACCCGAGCAGGAATTATCCGTGCACGGATCATTGTCATCGCAAACATCAGGAGTAAACAAACAGGTACTTCCAACACAGGAGTCTGTCGTGCAGGCATCAAAGTCATCGCATGATATTGCATTAAACTCGCAAGACCCCGCAATGCAGGCGTCATCCGTGCAACTGTTGTTATCATCACAGGCAATCGGAGCAAAAAAACAATTGCCGTTTGAACAGGAATTGCCGGTACACAGGTCGTTGTCATCGCAGAAGATCGGAGTGAAAACACAAGCTCCGCTTGCGCACGAATCAGAAGTGCAGGCATCTGAATCGTCACAGGCGATCGGACTGAACACGCATGCGCCCGAGACACAAGCATCATTCGTACAATCAATGCTGTCGTCACACACTATTGGAGAAAACAAGCAAATACCGTTCACGCAGTTGTCATTCGTGCACACATTGTTATCATCACAGACGACTGCTGTGAACAAGCAAACTCCGTTCATGCAGGAATCGGAAGTACATGCGTCAGAATCGTCACATGCAATCGGATTAAACACGCATGCCCCCGATGCGCAAGCATCATTGGTACATGTATTATTATCATCACACGTTATCGGAGAAAAAACGCAGTTGCCATTCACGCAGTTGTCATTGGTGCAGGCATTATTGTCATCGCAAACATCAGGAGTAAACAAACAGGTTCCTCCAACACAGGAGTCTGTCGTGCAGGCATCAAGGTCATCGCATGATATGAAATTAAATACGCAAGCGCCTGCAACGCAAATATCATTGGTGCAACCGTTGTTGTCGTCACATACTATAGGCGGGAAAACACAACTTCCGTTAGAGCAGGAATTATTGGTGCAGGGATTGTTGTCATCGCAAGCGATTGGAACAAATAAACAATTTCCATTCACGCATGAATCAGAAGTGCAGGCATCCGCATCATCGCAGTAAGTTGGATTAACTACGCAATTGCCGGCAACACACAGGTCGTCAGTGCAAGGATTGCCATCATCGCAAACGATCAGAGTGAAGGAACATGAGCCGCCTGTGCAGGCGTCATTGGTGCAGGCATTGTTGTCGTTGCAAACAACAGGATTGAAAATACAGATGCCTCCGGAGCAAAAATCATTGGTGCATGGGTTGCCGTCATTGCAAATAATCGGAGAATATGAACACGCGCCAAATCGCGCGCAGGTATCAATGGTGCAGGCGTTTCCATCATTGCATATTCTCGGAGTATAAACACAATTCCCGCCTGCGCAGGCATCCATGGTGCATCCATCCGCGTCATTGCAAACGACCGGAACAAAAAAACACGCGCCTGCATTGCATGAATCGGTTGTGCAGGCGTTATTATCACTGCAGGCAATGGGCGAAAACATGCACCCGCCTGAAACGCAGGCATCATTGGTGCAGGCATTGCCGTCATCGCATTGAATCGGCACGAAAGAGCAGATGCCTGCCGAGCAGGCGTCTGCCGAGCAGGGGTTATTATCATCACATATAACCGGTGAGAAAATACATGCGCCCGCTGAACATGAGTCAACGGTGCAGAGATTTCCATCATCGCAGAATACCGGAATGAATGAGCAGGCGCCATTGATACATGAATCATTCGTGCAGGCATTGCCGTCATCGCAAACAACGGCTGAAAAGACACATGTTCCCGCAACGCAGGCATCGTTGGTGCATAAGTTGCCGTCATCGCAAAAAATCGGGATGAAATAGCAGATGCCGTTTATGCACGAATCGCCCGTGCAGGGGTTCCCGTCATCACAAACAACAGGATTAAACCGGCAAGTCCCGGCCACGCACGAATCAGCAGTGCACAGGTTGCCATCATCGCAAAAAATCGGAATAAAAGAGCAGATGCCACTAATGCAGGAATCATTGGTGCAGGAATTTGCATCATCGCAAACTATCGGTGAGAAGACACACGCGCCCGCGCTGCATGTGTCAATCGTGCACAGGTCAGCGTCAACACAAGATACCGGAATAAAAGAGCATATCCCATTCGTGCATAAATCATTGGTGCAAGCATTATTATCATCACAAGTGATTGGCGTGAACGAGCAGATTCCCCCAACGCAGGCATCGCTGGTGCAGGGATTGCTATCATCGCAGACTACAGGAGCGAATGAGCATGTTCCGGCTGCGCATGCATCATTCGTGCATGGATTGCTGTCGTCACAATTTACGGGAGAATAAACACATGCGCCATTGCTGCAGGTATCATCGGTGCACAAATTTCCATCATTGCATGTGAGCGTATCGCAGGGATCGTTGCAGCCGGGTATTTCCGTTGCAATACACGTTCCGCTTTGACAACTGTCCGTGGTGCAGGCGTCACCGTCATTGCAAACGATAGGCGAAAAAATGCAGTTTCCGGCAACACAAGCGTCATTCGTGCATGCATCGCCATCAGTGCAGGTGATGGCGGTGAAAACACAAGTCCCGCTTGCGCATGCGTCATTCGTGCATAGGTTGCTGTCATCGCAAACCACCGGTGCGTACACGCAGGTCCCATTGGCGCATGAATTGCTCGTGCATGCGTCTCCGTCATCACAAGCGAGCGGAGTGCCAGCCTGGCATCCCAATGACGGATCGCACACTTCCGTTCCGTTGCAGGCATCGCCATCATTGCAATTCAAAGGATTCCCAGCCTGACATCCCAAGGATGGATTGCATATTTCTGTTCCGTTGCACGCATTCGCATCGTCACAATTCACTATAACATGAACGCAACCTGTACCGATATTGCAGCTATCAATCGTACAGGCATTGGCGTCATCACAATTCTTTACCGGGAAAAAACAGCCTGTTGCCGCGCCACAGCTATCTGAGGTGCATGCGTTAGCGTCATTGCAAACCATTGCCGGAAATAAACAGCCGGTCACTGCATGGCAACTGTCGAAGGTGCAGGCATCTGCATCGCTGCAAGCCAGCGGAGTTCCCGCCTGGCATCCCAAAACAGGATCACATGTTTCAATGCCGTTGCACACATCGCCATTGTCGCAAATGATGGGAGTGGTCGTGCAGCCGGACGGGGCGGTACATTCATCAATCGTGCAGACGCTCCCATCATCACAGATGACGGGCGGGAACACGCATGCGCCATTTTCACACGAATCAATTGTGCAGGCATCCCCGTCATTGCAAGCAACAGCCGTAAAAATGCAAATGCCCGCTGCGCATGAATCGTTGGTGCAATCATCGCTGTCATCGCAAACTACGGGGCTATAAATGCAACTGCCCGCAATGCATGAATCTGTTGTGCAATCATCACCGTCATTACAGGTAACGGTTGCGCAGGGATCATTCGAAATTATTATCAGCCCGCTGCGCAGAGTTGCGGTAATGAAGTTGTAGCTTGAATCGGTAAACTCCATCGCTGTCGGCACGTCAACAAAGCTTGTCACGCTTTGCTGACCATCGCTGCCGGTCAGGTCGAAACGGATTGAAAAAATAATGGCGCCATCGGGAACGGTGACGCCCGCAAGCGTGAAGTCATCCCAGGAGAAGGTCAGCCTGCCCATGCCGGTTTGAGTTGTGCCGAAATTGCTCGGCCCCATGCCGGGGAGACCAAAATACTCCACCTGCACAAAGGTGACGATAGCCGGGTCAAACTGCACGGTGCCCTGGGCTGCAATAAGTTCGAAGAAACCATAAGCCCGCACCGGCATTATTATTTGAGTTGCAGAAGCCCCCGTCACTGTATCCATTTTCAGCATCAATCCCATCGGGCATGTCCGCGTGAATTGGCATTGACCGTTCACGCAGTTGTCATTGGTGCACAGGTCGCCATCATTACAAACAACGGGCGAAAAAACACAAGAGCCTGACACGCATGAATCGGTTGTGCACGAATTGCCATCATCGCAAATCATAGGGGAATAAACACAGTTGCCATTAGCGCAAGCATCGGTAGTGCATAAATCGCTGTCATTGCATGCTATTGGCGCGTACCCGCAAATCCCGTTTTCACATGAATCGGTGGTACAGGAGTTCCCGTCATTGCAAGCCAACGGAGGATGAACGCAACTTCCGGAAGCGCATGAATCAACGGTACAGGCATCTCCATCCACGCAATTGATGCCGGTAAACGCGCAACCTCCCAAAACGCACGAGTCGGTCGTGCACAAATCGCCATCATCACAGATAATTGGAGTGGAAATGCAACTGCCGTTAACGCAGGTATCAGATGTGCATGCATCTGAATCGTCACAAGTCATCGGAATAAAAGTGCAGATGCCGGCATCACAGGAATCGGCAGTGCAGGCGTTGCCATCGTCACACACCAAGGTGTAAACGCAATTACCCGATGCGCACGATTCAATGGTGCAGGAATCCCCGTCATCACAATTGACGGGAGCGCTCGTGCAGTTTCCGTTGATGCAGAAATCTGTTGTGCAACCATCGCCATCATCGCAGTCAATCGTGTTATAAATGCAATTACCGGAAATGCAAGTATCAATGGTGCAGAGGTCGCTGTCATCGCAATCCACGCCAACACAGAGGTCAGCGCAGTTGGGGTTCAGCGGATGCTGGCAAACACCAGCGTTGCAGGCGTCAATGGTGCACGTGTCGTTATCATTGCAATCAAGGGGAGTAAATGCGCAGGTTCCGGAAAAACAGGCATCGCTGGTGCAGGCATTGCCATCGTCACAAGCCAGCGAAGCATAATCGCAACTTCCGGTAACGCATGAATCAGTTGTACAGGCGTTTCCATCATTACAAGCGATAGGAGTGTATGAACATGTACCTGAGATACACGCATCATTCGTGCAAGCATCTCCATCATTGCAAACAAAAGGAGTGTAAACACAACTGCCGGTTGCACATGAATCGGCAGTACAAGCATTTCCATCATTACAAACTATTGGCGTGTAAGAGCAAGAACCCGAAACGCAGGCATCGTTGGTGCAGGGATTATTGTCATTGCAAGTTACCGGACTGAAAATGCAGTTTCCCGCATTGCAGGAATTGGTGGTGCAGGCATTACCGTCATCACAAACTTTGGGAGGATAAATACACAACCCCGATGCGCACGAATCAATCGTGCACAGGTTGCCATCATTGCAGGCGACAGGTGTGAACACGCACGCGCTGATGCAGGTGTCGTTGGTACAGAGATTAGCATCATCGCAAATCAATGGAGGGAAAAGGCATGTGCCGCTTTCGCAGGAGTCGGCAGTGCAGGCATTGTTGTCGTTGCAGGTGATGCCGATGCAATCCGCGACAATTTGAATCAATCCGGAATTAAAGGTTGAAGTTGCAGTAATGTCCCTAATAAAATTTACAGGATCAGGCTCAGTAATCTCCAACATCGTTGGTATGCTTCCAAAACTGGTTGTACTTTGCGCTCCGGTAATACCAATTAAGATGAATCGCAAGGAGAAGACAACGGCTCCGGCAGGCACCGTCACACCTTGGGCGGAGGCATCATTCCAGCTAAATGTGATGCGGTCACCTAATGTTAAGTTAAAGCCATTACCAATCATTCCCGGCAGTCCGAAGGTGTCAATCTGAATAAAGGAAACTACCGTGGTGTCAAATAGAATAGTGCCCTGTATGCTTAATAAATCCGTGAAATCATAAGCGCGGACGCTCACGACCACTTCAGCGCCCTGCGCTCCCGAAACGGTGTCCATGGACAACGTCAGCGCATGAGCGGCTTGAGTCATCGCGCACGTCATCAGCAACGCCATTAAGCGCTTTATGGAAGCCTGAAATGCTTTTGCCATGCGGATTTCCATTACATTGTTAAATCTGACTCAAAAATAATTTACTGACAACATGCGTCATCCTGTTATCTGCGGAAATCAGCGAAATCAGCGGAAATAAATTGCCTCCCGCTGATGGCGCAATGTAGCGCAGATTGATTTTCAAGATGGCTTGTAGTTGAATACATGGCGCCTCCTTCCTCGGTGCCGTCAAAAGACGGATTGCGGGACTGTCAAAGGAAAGCATAAGCGCCAGCCTCTCAAGCGCAAAATGGGGACCTGCTAGCGTTCTCAATTAACCAAACCGTAATGTATAAAAGTTTTGGGGAAAATCCAAAAAAGGATTTGAAAGTTGAACCTGACAGGTTTTTTGAAACCTGTCAGGTTTTGGCATATAAGGATTCGAGAGATTTGACATATATGGAAGTTGTCAAATCTCCTTGAGATTCTACCTGCTCACCACCACCCGCTTCATCAGCATCGCATCACCGAAGTTCATCTTCAGCAGATACATGCCCTCGGCATATCCCGACAGGTCAATGCGCTCGCGGGAGCCTTTATGGAAATTGGAGATTTCCTGCTTTAGCATCCGCCTCCCTTCTATGCTGAACACTTCGAGCATCACGTCACCGCCTTTATCCGCAAGGTTCTCGATAATGAAGATGCCCTCGCTCGGATTCGGATAAACCACCACGGCAACATCAACTCCCAGTTCTTCGATTCCGGTAATGCATTTTGAAACCTTTATGACCATCTTATCGGAACCGGTGCAACCGGATGTGTTGGTCAGCACGTATGTCAGATAATGATCGCCCGCTCCCGCCAGCGATGGATTGAATACGAAGCCGTTAAGCGCGGCACCATATAAGGTTCCTCCCGGAACGTTAACGGTGATGAGCACCGAATCAAGGCACGCGCTGTAAACTGAATCATCATCAGTGAGGATGCTCACAAATGGCGGTGTGAGGATGTTGACGTCTTTGGTATCGAAGTTCGTGCACTGGTTGACGTCAGTATAAGTATATGTCACGGTATAGGTTGAGCCGGGGCTTCCGTTGTTGGGCGAGAACACATCACCGTTCACCACGTTGTCGCCCGTCTGGTCATTGGATGTGAACTCTCCGCCCGATGGCGTTCCTTGCAGAGCCACCGGAGCGGCATTCAGGCATACGGGCGCAACATTTGCCAGCGAAACCAGAGGCACCGGGTTTACATTGAGCGTTTCAGCAACCTTGTTCGGGCAGTTGTTGATGTCAACGTATGTATATTCGAGCGCATGCGTCCCAAGCCCTGCCGCTGCGGGGTTGAACGTGTTGTCCGCAACTCCGTCAACGGTAAAGATGCCCGGTGACGGTGACGCGTTCAGGTTTATCACGTTTGAATTTTCGCAGTACTGCTTGCCGACACCGATAAGCGTTGGCGTGATAACCGGGTTGATGGCAGTGAACTTGGTTACCGTTGCCTTGCAGTTGTTGCTGTCAACGTAAGTGTATGTAACCGAAACGCTTGTTCCGGCAGTCACATTGGGCACTTTGAACAGATTGCCGGTAATGTCGGTGCCTGAGAATGTTCCGCCCGGTCCGGAGGGTACGCCAATCAGCGTATCCGTCTGCTGCAGCGAGCAATAGCTGTTATCAAGGTTATAGAAGTTGACCACCGGTAGCGCGTGAATCACCACGCCTTTGGTAACGATGGCGGTGCATCCTGCCGCAGCTTGGTAAGAGTAAGAAATGTAATGCGTTCCCACTCCCGCGTGGAACGGAACGAAGGTAGCCCCGCTCACGCCCGGTCCGGAAAAGGTGCCGATTAACGTATCTCCGATGAGCGACTGCGCTGAAACATCAACGCAATACTCAATGCCGAGACCAGTGAATGATACCGGCTGCGAGGGTCCCACCGTCATTGAAATTGAATTTGAGGGAACGGTATCAGGACTTGCGCAGGAATACGAACTGGTCATCCGCACGTTGACAATGTCGCCATTGCTGATTGTAGTTAGCAATACATTGCTACTGCCTGCCACCGCAGTGCCGTTCACTTCCCATTGATAGGTTGGGGAAACGCCACCGTTGATCGGTGCTGCGGTGAACATCACCGTGCTGCCCTGGCATACATTGTTTGCATTCACAGATATGGTTACCTGTGGAGTAATATTGGTTACAACCGACATGGTAATCGTGTTGGAAGAAACCGGCACGGAGCCTACGCAGATTTCGCTGCTGGTCATTACCACGCTGACCATGTCGCCATTGCTTAACGTGCCGGAGGAGAATACACTGGAGTTTGTACCAGCGCTGCCTCCGTTCACCAGCCATTGGTATGATGGCGACAATCCACCATTAACCGGTGTCGCTGTGAACGTTACGGTTTCACCGACACATGCAGTTGTTGAGCCTGTGGTGATGCTTACTCCTGCTGTCAATGACGGGCTGACGGTCATCCTGATTGGATTGGACGTCACCGTTTTCGGATTGGCGCATGATGAACTGCTCGTCATCACAACGGTAACAATATCGTTGTCCCTCAGAGAAGCGCTGCTGAATGTGTCTGAGTTGGTTCCTGCGTTAACACCGTTCACCTGCCATTGGTATGATGGCGTTGCTCCACCGTTAGCCGGTGTTGCGGTGAACGTAACAATTGTGCCCGAGCAGATATTATTCGAAGGTGAAGCGGCAATCAGAACGCTGGGAACTGCGGATGGCGCAATATTCACGGTAAAATCATCGGTTGCCGTATTCGGATTAGCACATGATAAACTGCTGGTGAGCGTAACCGATACAACATCATTGTCGTCCAGCGAAGATGAACTGTAAGTATTGGTATCTGTTCCAACGTCAACGCCATTCACCTGCCATTGATAAGAAGGTGAAGCGCCTTCGTTTGCCGGTAACGCGGTAAATGTTATGGTTTCTCCCGCACATACCGAGGCAGGGGTTGCCGTAATGGATACTGCCGGGGTAAGGGCGGAATCAACGCGGATGACAAGGACATTGGAGGTTACCGTATCCAGATTGGCGCAGGGTAAACTGCTTATCAGGATGAGCGATGCATCATCACCGTTACTGGGTTGGTAAGTAAACACGCTTGAGGTTGTAATACTATCCACCCCGTTTATCCTCCAGATAAAGATCGGGTTGGGACCTCCGTTGGTTATCGAAGCTGTCAAGGTAATGGTTTCACCTATGCAGGTTTGATTGGAATTCGGAGATATGATTGCGGTAGGCGTATCAGATTGAGCAACGAACATAGTTTCACTGTTCGAAATGGCGGTTCGCGGGTTTGCGCAACTTTCGCTGCTTGTCATTTCAACGTGAACAACATCACCGTTATTCAAAGTCGTTGAACTGAATGTGTCTGAGTTCAGTCCTTGAACAACTCCACTCACTATCCACCGGTATGTTGGATTAGCGCCACCGCCAATCGAAGTTGCGGTGAAGGTTACGTTTTGACCGGAGCAGATATTGGTGTCACTCGCAGCAATGGTTACACTCACATTCACCAGCGGATTGACAGTGATCCTGATGCTGCCGGAAGTCGCTGTTGTTGGAACCGCGCATGACAAGCTGCTCGTCATGACAACATGCACCGAATCGGCATTGTTCAAAGTTGCGATGTCGAATGTTTCCGAATTCACCCCTGTGCTCGCTCCGTTCCGGAACCACTCATAAGTCGGGTTCGCGCCACCATTAACCGGAAGAGCAGTGAACGTCACATTATCACCGTCACAAATATCAAGCGCGTTCGATGTGATGCTTGCATCGGGAATCAAGGTGTCTGCTATGGCAATGCTGATGCTGTCGGATGTGTCCGTTGGCTGGCTGACGCATGCCGAGTTGCTCGTCATCACCGCGTACACAATGTCGCCATCATTTAACGTTGTGATATTGAAAATTGGCGCATTTACCTGCTGGCTTGATCCGTTCACGAACCAGTCATAGGTTGGATTTGATCCGCCATTGAATGGAGTTGCAAAGAAGGTGATGTTGTCTCCCAAACAGGAGATGGTATGGCTTGCGGCTATCGTCACCTGGGCTGCTCCGCTGGCATTGATGGTCAGTCCGGTTCCGTTATCAAAACCGGTTACCGCAGGTGAGGAAGACACCACCCTGATCCTGTAGTTTGTCCCTGAAACTGCGCCAAGTGGAATTGTCGCAGATATTGGAGCAGCGGCTGTGTCAGTAATGCTTCCGATGTTCACCGGATTACTGAAACTTCCGTTCTCGTCAGACAGTTGCGCAGTGAATACGTTTCCGGGGTTGAACGTGCCGGTCTTGGTGAAATTCACAGTCAGCGCATCGCCCGCGCAGAACGTGGTCGGAGTGATGGTGCCGGTGGTAATGGTATTGACGGGACCTCCCGTTATAATTATCAATCCATTATTTAATATTGCCGTCACCGGATTGAAATTGACGTCAATAAATTCCAGCAATGTTGGAGTACCGGTAAAACTTGTTGCCGTTTGCTCGCCTGAATTTCCGATGAGGTTGAAGCGAATCGAGAATATGAGTGAAGCATTGGGAAGAGTAACGCCTGCCAAAGTCGCATCATCCCATGAGAAGGTGATGATGCCGCTTGATGCCTGCGTGGTGCCGAAGTTGGCGATGGTTAAGTTTGGCAAAAGGGATGGAGAAGGGATTTCCATCTGGACAAATGAAACCACTGCCGGGTCAAACTGAATGGTGCCCTGAATGGCGATAATGCTGTCGAATCCGTATGCGCTCACCGGCATCGAAACATCGCTGGTCGTTGCCCCGTTCAGGGTATCCATTTGCAGCCTGAATGCCTGCGGACACGTATCATTGTAAACACACTGGCCGTTTGAACAGAAATCAATGGTGCATGGATTGCCATCATTACAGTTAATCGCAGTGAACTCGCACACTCCGCCAACGCAACCATCTGCAGTGCACCTGTCGCCATCATCGCAGGAAACAGGGAAGTGTTTGCAGACTCCGCCCACGCATGAATCCGTGGTGCAGGCATCGCCATCATCGCAGGAGATGGGATAGTTGTAGCAGATGCCCAAGTCGCAGACGTCATTCGTGCAGCCATCTCCGTCATCACAATTGATTGGAGTATTGCACACTCCGTTGATGCAGGAGTCAATGGTGCACGGATTAAAATCATCAACACACACGATGGTATCGCAAGGATCGAAGCAAGGTATAATTGGCGTGAAAACACAATTGCCAGCGAAACACGAGTCATCCGTACACGGGTTGCCATCATCGCAGGTAACAGGCGTGTTGAAGCAGTTTCCCGCCTGGCATGCATCGTTCGTGCAAAGATCGCCATCATCACAGGTGACTGGATTGTGAAAACAATTTCCATTGTCACAGCCATCATTGGTGCAAAGGTTGCCGTCATCGCAGTTAATTGGAGTATAGACGCATGAACTGTTCACGCAATCATCCGTTGTGCACGGATCGCCATCATTGCAGGGTGGAACGCAACCTCCATCAATCTCAATCAGCCCCGAAGTCAGCGAGGCGGTTACCGTGTTGAAAGTCGCATCGGTTACTTCAACAGGCGTTGGCTGGTTCACAAAGCTGGTGACGGTGCTCTCGCCCGGATTGCCGACAAGGTTAAAGCGGATAGAGAAAATCACAGTGGCATCCGTAAGCGAAACTCCTCCCAACGTGGCGTCATCCCACAGGAAAGTAATAATTCCGCTTGCAGCATTATTAGTGCCGAAGCTGGCAGGGGTTAATCCCGGCAACTCAGCAGGAGAGGGCAATTCCATTTGAACAAAAGATGCGACCGATGGATCGAACTGAATCGTTCCCTGCAAGCCAATAATATCAATAAAGTCATAAACCCTTACCGGCAGCACCACGTCCGTGCCTTGCGGTCCGTTCACCCTGTCCATTGCCAAACGCAATCCTGAACAGGTATCATTATAAACACATGAGCCGCTCGCGCAGGCGTCAACAGTGCACTGGTTCAGGTCATCACAGTTGATGGCAGTATTTTCACAAACCCCGCCTATGCATTCATCAATAGTACATGCATCCTGGTCATTGCAGTTAATCGGGGTGTTAAAACATTGTCCATTGACGCAAGTATCTGTGGTGCACAGGTTGCCATCGTTACAGTTAACCCCCTGGCACGTACCGCAGTTGGTGTTTGGAGTGTGCTGGCAAATACCGAGATCGCAAAAATCAAAAGTGCATGAATCGCCATCATCGCAGTTTACTCCAATGTATTCGCAACCTCCGCCAATGCAGCCATCGGTTGTGCAGGCATCTCCGTCATCGCACGTGACGGGATTGTTATGGCAGGCGCCCAGATCGCAGAAATCAGTCGTGCAGTCATTGCCATCATTGCAATTGATCGGAGTGTTGCACACTCCGTTGATACAGGTGTCAATGGTGCACGGATTCAAATCATCAACACACACGATGGTATCGCAAGGATCGAAGCAGGGTATAATTGGCGTGAAAACACAATTGCCAGCGAAACACGAGTCATCCGTGCACGGGTTGCCATCATCGCAGGTAACAGGGGTGTTGAAGCAGTTGCCCGCCTGGCATGCATCGTTCGTGCAAAGATCGCCATCATCGCAAGTGACAGGATTGTGAAAACAATTTCCATTGTCACAGCCATCATTGGTGCAAAGGTTGCTATCATCACAGTTAATTGGCGTATAGACGCAAGTGCTGTTCACGCAATCATTCGTTGTGCAAAGATCGAAATCATCGCAGGGGGGATTGCAGCCCGCGCTGTCAATCTCAATCAGCCCCGAAGTCAGCGAGGCGGTAACCGTGTTGAAAGTCGCATCGGTTAATTCAACAGGCGTTGGCTGGTTTACGAAACTGGTGACGGTGCTCTCGCCAGGATTACCAACAAGGTTAAACCGGAAGGAGAAAATCACCGTGGCATCCGTAAGCGAAACCCCTCCCAACGTGGCGTCATCCCACAAGAAGGTGATGATGCCGCTTGCAGCATTGTTGGTACCGAAGCTGGCAGGATTTAAAGACGGTAATGCTTCAGGAAATGGCAATATAAGTGAATCAAATGCAGCCACTGACGGATCAAATTGAATCGTTCCCTGCAAGCCTATGATATCTATGAAATCATAAACCCTAACCGGAAGAATCACTTTCGCGCCTTGCGGCCCATTCACCCTGTCCATTGCCAAACGCAATCCCGAGCAGGTATCATTATAGGTGCATAGTCCATTGACGCAAGCATCAACAGTGCATTGGTTGAGGTCATCGCAGTTCATCGCAGTATTTTCGCAAACTCCGCCTGCGCAATCATCTGTAGTGCAGGCGTCATTGTCATTGCAAACCAGTGTGTCGCAAGGATCAATGCCGCAAGCCAGCGAATCAAAAATGTAGAAACATCCTGATGCCGCATCACATCCGTCAATGGTACACGTGTCTCCGTCATCACAGGTGATCGGGGTTGTGGCGCATCCCGTCAGCGGGTTGCATCCATCGGTGGTGCAGGCATTTCCGTCATCACAGGTAATCGGAATTGCTGTACAGCCCGTCAGCGGATCGCATCCGTCAGTTGTGCAAGCGTTCCCGTCATCACAAGGAATTGGAGTGGTCGCGCATCCCGTCAGCGGATCACATCCGTCTGTCGTGCAGGCATCTCCGTCATCACAGATGATCGGAGTATAAGCACATCCGCTGCCTACGCAGGCATCGGTGGTGCAGGCATTGTTGTCGTTGCAAATCAATGTGTCGCATGGGTCTATCCCGCATAGCAGCGTATCAAACAGGTTAAAGCATCCTGCCGCCACATCACATCCGTCTATGGTGCACGAATCACCGTCATCGCAGGAGATTGGGGCTGTGGTGCAGCCTGTTAACGGATCGCAAGCATCAGTGGTGCAGGCATTGCCGTCATTACAAAATGCAGGCGTGTTGGTGCATCCACCGGCAACACATTGATCAACGGTGCATGCGTTATTATCATTGCACGAGATCGGAATGTTGAGGCAAGATCCGGCTACGCAGGTATCAATGGTGCACAAATCCGTGTCATTGCATGCCGCAGGCGCGTAGTTGCAGATTCCCGACACGCAGGCATCAGTTGTACAATTATCTCCATCATTGCAAACAACCGGGTCGAATGTGCATCCTGATGCGGGATCGCAACTGTCGCTCGTGCACAGATCACCGTCATCACATATTACAGACGAATAATCGCAACCTCCTCCTATGCAGGTGTCATTGGTGCAGGGGTCCCCGTCATCGCAGTTCATCGCAGTTGATTGACATGCACCGCCAATGCAAAAATCTGTTGTGCAATCATTGCCGTCATCGCAGTTTACCGGAGTATAAACGCATAAGCCGGCATCGCATGAATCGGCAGTGCAGCCATCGCCATCATCGCAGGGAATTGCCGTGTTTTGGCACTGCCCGTTATCGCAGGTATCAATGGTGCAGGCATCAGCATCGTCACAATCGGCTGGCGTTGTGCAGCCTGACGAAATTTCAATAAGCCCGGGTATTAATGCATCTGCCGCAATCGGATTAAAGCTGTTATCAATAAACTCAAGCGGAGTGGGAACGTTGCTGAAGCTGACCGGGCTTTGCGTGCCGGAACTTCCAATCAGGATGAACTTCATGGAAAATATTACCGAGCCGTCCGGCACCGATACGCCTGCTAACGTACCGTCATCCCATAGGAATGTGATCGTTCCTGGATAGAGCGGATTGTTAGTTCCGAAATTGGAAGGCAGCAACCCCTGCAAAACGGCAGGAACGGGAACTATAATCGGCAATACCAATGAAACCGCAGTGGTGTCAAACTGGATCGTGCCTTGCGCGCCAAGCAGATCAGTGAAGCCATAAACCCTTACATTAAGCGTCACCGTATCGGATGGCGCGCCTGAAGCGGAATCAATTGCCAATGTCAATGCCGAAGCCGGCATCACCGCCATGCAGGCTGCAGCAAACGCAAAAAGATACTTGTAACACGCAGAAATTGACTTAACCATGGGACGTAATTTTGTGTTGTTTTTGAATCTGCTCACCCCACGCCTTAAGGACAGGTCCGGCATGAGCCACCTATTTGAGTGTGAAGTAAATAAATTTCCGTATTATTTAAAAGAATTTTATCGAATTAAAATAGCCCCCTCCCTGAAGCAGGATTTTATATAAGGGCAGTTCTAAAAATCCCACCACTTACTCCCTCTTCTTCGTATGTGTTTAGCGCATCCGTTAACCCCGGCATTTATGCCGGGGCATCGAAGACACAGGCCGCATGGCTTTAGCCATGATCTGACAATTTGCAATCTTCCTGTCAGGGCTGAAGCCAATGGAGATGCCGGTTCTCATCCCCGCGATAAATCGCGGGAGTTAAAGGACGAGTCCGCTCTGAAAAGTCATCGGATGAATGCTCTTTGAGAATCATGCAATGCGCAAGCGCTTCCATTGACCTGCTTCTCCGAGATGCAATACCTATTTCATTTAGAACTGCAAAATCTCGGTTTAAAATCTGTCTGTCAAAACCTGCTTGCTCTCACTCCATCACCACAAACCGCTTCCTGCAAGCCTCTCCGCTGATGCGCAGTTGCAGGATGTACAACCCCTTTTCCAGACGCAATTTGACAGGGATGGCGTTGCCGGCAGCAGGCAGGACTGTACCGCAGTAACTTTTTTTGGGAAACCTGATTCACCCGTAAAAGAACAAATCTTAATTTCGCATCATGTACACCGAAGAACAGATAAAGCAGGTGCTGAAAGAGATCAACTGGGATACCACGCTGACCGTTGAGGACCTTTACAAGGTATTTAAGGGAGAAGTTTACCGCATTGGAGAAGTTGATAAAAACTATCTCTATCACAAAATATTAAATGGGTACAACTGGTACTCCGTAATGAAAATAATTCCGCCCTATGAATTGAAGAACGTGCTTTCAGATGAGGTGATCAAACGTCTTTTCCCGCAGCCGTTAAGAGAAAAGTACCGCTATGTCCGCAGAGTTTTATTTGAATAAACTCTACCCTTTGCAGGATGCGGTATTGCAGATCATCTCCGCCATTCCTTCGAAATTGTACCTGACGGGAGGCACTGCACTGAGCAGGGTTTATCTGGGTCACCGGTTTTCGGATGATATTGACCTGTTCATGAATTGGGACAGCGAATTTCAACCGGAAACCCAAAAAGTGTTCGATGCGCTCAAAAAGCAATTTGCTGATATTGAGACGCCCAGGCAGGAAGAGAATTTTGCCCGCGTCTTTGTAAAGCAAGGCGATGTTGCGCTGAAGATGGAATTTGTCAATGATGTGGGTTATCATGCAGGCGATTTTCTGCAATGCCCGCTTTATCATAAAGTGGATAATCCGCAGAACATTTTATCAAATAAACTATGCGCCCTGTCCAGGGAAGTAGGCAAGGATCTGGCGGATATTATTTATCTCTGCAAACGATTTCAGTTCAACTGGGAAAACATCGTGAATGATGCGAGGAAGAAAGACAACTGGGTGAATGAAGTGGATGTCTCAAAGAGGATATATGAATTCCCCGCGGAAAATATGCGGGATTTGAATTGGGTAGCAGTTCCCGATTTCGCTGAAATTAAAGAATGTCAAAAACGGATTGCTAAAGATATTCTTCTTGCAACCGACAATTCTTTATTCACGGTTTTTTAGTTCATCTTATCAAACTCGCTTTTATCCCGTAGAAGTCATTTCCCGCTGTCATTCTCACCTGATACAATCCGCTGCTCAAACGATTCCCTGATCCATCATCACCTTCCCATTCCACGCTGTTTCGTCCGGCACTGTATGTTCCCGCTGTCCTCCACACTTCCCTGCCGGTGACGTCATAAATCGAAATTGTAACAGTCTCGTCTTTTGGCAACTCAAAAATGATTTGTGTGGAGTTGGTGAAGGGGTTGGGGACTACCGACAGATTCCATCCCTGCGAGGGATGGAATCTGTTCGCGCCTGCATTATCTCCCACCTTCACCATTCCATTCACCGGTTTTATTTCCAGCAAGTCGAGATTCTCATTATATGCCTCGCTCGCGGTCATCTCCGAGCCGATTTTGATTTCCGAAAAACTTCCGTTTTCTCCAATCACTTTGAACTTTAATTCAAACACCGTCTCGTCATCATTCAGTGAAACGCCTTTCACCATTTCATTATCCCATGCAGTGGTTAAAAATCCTTCGCTGGCTTTTTGTGTTCCGTAGTAACCGCTCAGTGATTTGTTATTCACGCCAAGCAATTCAAGCACTTCTGGATTCCACGATAGGGTGAACTGATAGCCGGTGATGTTTTTGAAGTCTTTTGCTTTTACGGGGATGGTGAGTTCGGCACCCGACAACGAGTTGTACTCGTCTGCTGAGAATTGCACTTTCCCAACTGCATTGGTTTTATATGAGGGAATGCAGCTATTGTTGACATCGCCAATCCTGATGCCTATGAAATTCTGAGAATCCTGAGAGGAGATAAGATTTGAATAACTCCTGAAGTCATCGTACGGAAACGGATGCAACGAATCTTGAAATACAAAATCACTGCTTACAAAAGTCCAAAGACGACCAGCGGGGTTGGAGAAAGTATTGCGTATGCCTAAGACCACCCGCCTGATCGAGAGTATATCAGAGGTGCTGACCGAAGCATCGCCAGCGGAACTTGCCAAGCCTGCAGCAATGATCTTGTAAGGCGAATCAAGATACTCAATGGCAAGTATATGCCTTCGTATTAGCAAGATGTCCTGTGTGGTAATTCCGCATGGAGGAGGAATCGAATCGTTATTCTTAAATGGTGTGACGGTATAATCCCCGCATTTGGTTACCCTGAAATTGTAGTATCCATTGATATTGGTATAGGTTGTTTGAGCGGCTGTGCCTGTCAGGTTCATGGTTACGTTGGGAATTGGATAGTGATTCACAGTTCGGACTACCCCGGAAATCGTTGGCGATTTTACAGTATCCCGGTTGGTGATGCTCCAATATCCCATATTATCTTTCACCCTGATAAAAAACGTGTCGGGAGGAGCGGGATTGGGATAATTGAGCGTGAATGTATCATCAACGACCGTTCCTGGAATGAAAGCTGTCAGCGCAGTGCCTGAACCGTAACCCGGGTCGCTTCCCCAGAAATATTCTATCCTCGTAATTTGACGGGAAGCCGGAAGCGGGTCTTCAATCAGGAACGGGCGGTTGTAAGTGATGCCCCAATTATCCTCGTCATCTTTAACGCGGACGTAAAGCGTGTGAATACCAGCCTGCAAGCCGCTGACATTGGCTAGGAAAGCCGTATCAATAACATTTGCGGCAGGAACTGTCATCACATTGCCGGTGCCAAAGCCGGGCGATAACGCTCCTGCGATAACAAGCCATCCCCTCACAAATCCCCTCCTCAATCCTAATTTTTTCACTCAACACCTGATAGATATGTGCCTGTGCTCCGAATAAAACGGGTATATAACAGAGCGTCATAATCAAACAAAGGATCACTGCAATAACCCCTTCGTTCATTCAAAGTCTTCGCGTCAAGCCCTTGAGCGCCCTGCAAGACTTAAATGCGGAAATAAAAAGAAGTTTTCAAACTTCTTGAACCGAAAGGTCAAAAGACCTTTCATTATTCCGAATCACAAGTCTGCCAGCCCGCGTGGGCTTTCGCGCAAAGACTTGCGATAGCCCAAGAGCCATCGCTCAGGCTTTCGCGCAAGGACTTGCGATAACCCAAAGACCTGAAGGGATAATGCACATAAACTACAGGATAGATGGAGAATTGGGATGGCGGCTATTTATAGTGAAACATGCTGACAGTATCTTTTATCTGATGGGCGGTAATTTTCCCCAATACATAATTGCCCTGGGCATCAACGTGGCAGTCATCTATCCAGCTTTCATCCTTTATATCGGAATAAGCGATGTCTATGAGCAGACATTTTTTTTCAGCGGCAATTTTTCTAATCAGGCTGTTGTTGAAGAGATTATTTTCATAATAGGGTGCGGTCTCGGGGGAGGCATCCAATTGAAGTTGTTCATTCAGAGGACTGGTCATCAGCACGGCTATTGCCGAATCACGCTGAACGGCATCCACCAGCATTGAGATATTCTGGTAAAAGGGCGTGAAAGTATAGTCACCCAGCCGGTTCAGGCTGTCTACATTTATTCCAGGAAACCACTTGCAATATTTAGTATAAGCATTGCCCTCGTTTTCGAGTATGTAACCATAGTTCAGATAATCTATGTAAAATAAATTAATGATGAGAGCGCTGAAAAAACGGGAATGCATCAGCCACCTGGTGCGCCCGGGCAGCGCCTTGATATTAAAATCTACGTTGCGCAGATGCGTATAATCCGGCTGAAACGTTCCCTTTTTATATTCACATTCATTCAATCCCGGTTTAATGATGACCATGCCGGGTTGGTAGTATCTGAATTTAAACAGGTAGTGAGTAAGCTCTTCGGTTGAAATGGCTCCAGCCAGCCCGGCATTGATACATTCGATAGAATCGTACCTTTCCTGAAAGGAAGAATTGACTTTCAGCAGCGAATCCAGGATTATTTTTGTCTGAAAAGGATACGTTTTTTTGAAATCCTTAATCTTATATCCCCATGTGGTCGAGCCTCCTATAAATAAAAGTCTTAATGTCCTCGGGGGGGGGATGACGCTATATTCATTTCCTCTGTATCCGTGCCTGTTGTTGATAACAATGCCACTGTCGGTATATCCCGGGTAATTCACATAGTTAAGGTTTGCTTGGGGCAGAAAAATCGGATAGTCTTCAGGTGTTGCGTCATTCATCAGCATCTTCCTGATGCTTTTATAGCAAGACGTGCGGGATTGAGCAATGTTATCTGAATACCACATCATCAATTCACCGGCTGCTTCCAATATCATCGCGATAAGCACGAGCATTGCTAAAGTATAGATAGCGCGTTTCGTTTTCATAATCCGGCCCAATATAGTGAGATATATATAATTTCGCCTACGATGAGACAACCCGCTCTCTGGTTTTGCGATTATAACAAGCAATATGAAGGGGAGGAGCCTTTTATTTATGCTACCCAGGAGTTGGAAGTTGCAAATGCGCTCGAGCGGAACTATCAGGCTTTGCATGATGAGCTGAAAGTTTTATGGCAGGGCGCCAATGGCACGGCTAACGTATTCGGAGATTATGCTGCCTATGATGACAAGCAGTTTCCCTCCAACTCATGGCAGAAGATGGTGCTCAAGGTGTGGGGCATTAAAAACAAAGTCATCTGCAAAAAATTTCCGGTCACGGCTTCGCTGATCGGGCGATTTTCGAATGTCATGAGCTGCTATGTCACAAAAACCAAAGCGCATTCTGTCATCAAGCCACATTGCGGAGAAACGAATGCCATCATCCGCGTACATCTCGGCTTAAAAATCCCGGAAGGCGGAGCCTCTGTTTGCGGAATGCAGGTGGGCAACCAAACCATTGGCTGGCAAAATGGGAAAGCTGTCGCCTTTCTTGACGCCTACAGCCATCACGTTTGGAATAATTCAGATAGCGAGCGCTATGTAGTAATTGTGGATGTGTTGCGCCCTGAATTCATGAACAGAAAAAATTTCATCTGCACACGTATTATTGTCAGCCAGTTGTTCTTCAGCATCGCCACCCGCATCAGTACGGGCAACTTGCACCGCGTACCGGGCAAATTATGGGATGGCATCACCTGGCTGCTATATTTGCCCGTAATAACTGCTGTCGGGCTGAATAACAAGATAGGCTTCTTAAAACTCTGATGGAGGAATGCAGGGGTGAACTAACCTGATATCAAGGAATAAATTAATTTCCGCGCAAATTGGATTGCAATGTCCATTTTTTTTCCTTTGAAAGCCCGCAATCTGTATATCATCGTGTCGCTTGCCATCTTTTTTATCGGTCCGAGCCTGATGATGCGGTGGGTAATCTACCTGTTTGATATAGAAAGGCAGGATGTTATAGCAGCTATTGTTTGGTTTTCATTCTTAGGGATCCGAACGCTCATTTGCCTTATCCTGATCTGGCTTCTGATACGTTCCTTCAGAACAAGCAAGAATATGCTGAAAGCGTACGCAATCTTATTTTTGCTGCTTGAAATCCCTTTTTCCTTCATCTCCAGTTCTTATGGACTGATTTCATATTCATCTGTCAACTGGCATTGCATGTACTGGCATCCACTGAACAGTCTGGGTTATCGCGACCGGGAACCGCCTGATAGCAGCACTTGCCGGAGAAAAATCGTAGTAGTTGGAGATTCTTATTCCACTGGCGATGGCATTAAGTATATAAAACACAGGTACGACAGGCTGCTGGAAGATAAATTAGGCGATGGATGGTGCGTTTATAGTGCGGCCGAATCGGGCATCGATACAAAAGAGGAGCTGAAAAGGATTTCAGCTTATCCTGTAAAGGGGAATTATACCGTTTTGCAATACTACATGAATGATATTGATATTTGCTGGGATAACTATAATGGCAATTCTCAGCTTCGTGACGATGAACTATTTTTAAATCCGGCAATCACCGCAAGCGCAATTGTAAATTTTTTGATCATCAGGCTTATTCTGCGATTTGATTATTCGGACTACCTCTCATTCATGAAGGAGGTTTATAACAATGCTGAAGTGCTTCAAGAGCATTACAATGATTTGATAGCAATCATTGATTATACAAAAGACAAGCATTCTAAGTTGGTTGTGCTCATCTATCCTGAATTGACCGACCTGGAAACAAGCAATAAAATTTATGTAGACAAGATAAGCGCATTCTTTCAGGATAAAGGGTGCATAGTGATTAGCGTTGGCGATCTGGTTAAAAAGATGCCGGTAAAGGAAAGAATAGTCAGTCCATATGATACTCATGGCGGAGTAAAAGTGCACGAAATGGTTGCTGGCAAATTAGCTGAAGTGATTGCTAAAGAGGAGGAGGATGGCAAGAGGCTGAATTATCGGTAATAAGTATTTTAGTTAGCGAAAATGCAGGGATCAAAGCAATTTCATATGAATGTTACATGTATAGTAATCATTTTAATAATTATTCTTATAATTCCAGTTATTTATGGTTCTTTGAATACGCCTGACGGCAAGAAGTTTCTCGGAGTGACTACCGCGATATTGCCGGATGAAGCCTATTACTATCTTGCATTGGGCCCTGCTCAGGCTGTCAAAGGCACTTTTCTGTTTAAAGATCCATTGGGCAGGGCAGGCAATCAAAAAATTTTTTTTAACCCGATTGGCCATGCCATTGGAGCGATTAGCTCGATCGCTCACGTTTCTATAAGCGATGCGTTCATTGTTTTCAGAATAATTTCATCCGTATTTCTCCTGCTGTGCTTCGCATTTCTTGCACGGCAGTTTATCAGCTCTCCTTTTACGTTGGCAGCGGCCATCTTTGTTTTTGCATTCGGAGCAGGTTTCGGATATGTTTTTGAGATTCTAGGCATTTCATCGGTTGACCCTATAGATGATGCGGTACCTGAAATAAACATGTTCATTTCCATGTGCGGGGAATATTATCTTCCTCTCGCCAATGCGCTCTTCATCCTCACTCTGGCTTATGCTTATCAAACGCTTTTTAAGAAACGTCCCAAAACCATCCAAACCGGTATTGCGCTATTTGTATTAGGAACAATATATGTTTATGGAATGGTTGCTGCCAGTATAATAATAGTTGTTTCCTCCGTAATCGAGGCGTCTATAGGAAATGAAAGGAAGGCTCCTATCATGCGCGCAATTAAAATCTGTCTCTTTTGCGTTCCTGTGGTGGCTTATTATCCCCCAGCCCTGGCGCAAGCGTCCGCTTGTGCCTTTCATCCCATAGCGTCCGCTATTTCTTCAAGCGAACTCATTCCAACAAAATAATATCAATCAATCCCCCTGGCTCTGGCGCAATGCGTCCTCCCCGTGTCTGGCGCAAGCATAGTTCAAGCGTCCGCTTGGACTTTTCATCCTTTAGCGTCCGCTATTGCTTCAAGCTAACTCATTCCAACAAAACAATATCAATCAATCCCTTTTCGCCTGCGTAATCACGCGCACTGCTATAAATCCAATCGGTCGGGTTGCTCCCACACACTGATGCAAGCGTCCGCTTGTACCTATAATCCTTTAGCGTCCGCTATTTGTACCTCGCCAACTCATTCCAACAAATAATATCAATCAATCCTTTTTCTCCTGCATAATCCCGTGCGCTGCTGTAAACCCAGTCAGTCGGGCTGCTTACAAAGCCTGCTTCAACCGGGTTATTATGCAGATAGTCTGATTTTTGCTCCATGATTTTCCGGTCAAATAATTCTATCGGGTTATTATGTTGCTGCTCCCGCAAAGCGGGACCAGTTTTTATTATTGGAATTATACCTTCCTGCTCTTTCAAACATCCATATCATCCCTGCCTGCACTGCGTTTCGGCAGGCAGGCACTCTCCGCGGCTTTCAATCGGATTCTCCGAGATCCCCTCAGTTCATTCAAGTCTTCGAGCCAAGCCTTCCGGGCATTTTTTCAGCCATGCGCATTCACAATAATATTTAAACGCCTTCAATTTTCATAGCATCTGTCAGAAAATTCAATACTGTTTTGTTCTCATGCGTCAAAGATGGAGCGGGGCGGTGAAAGATTTTTGGGAAAGAATCGGGGAAAATTAATGAGCAGTGGTTCGTTTGCCGGCAATTTGCGGGAATTATTAGGGTGGAAGCAGCCTTATCCGCCAGCACAAGAAGATGGATGCAGATTGCGGTGAAAGGCAGCCTTAGAAAAGCTCTTAAAGCATGCGGCAAACTCCCTTCTTATTTCAGATGATGGAATGTATCTCGGCAACTCCTGGCAGTCAACGGAATTAACAAGCAGTGAAAAGACAGGAATTAAAATCCTGCAACTGAATTGCACGGGAGATTACATTTATAGGAGGAATGCGCCATAGCAGGAATAGAAGGTGATTAATGGTTGAACAATTTCTCCAGAGGCAGTTCTTCGACTGATCCCAGTTTTCTCAGCGCTTGCATGTCCATATTGCCTTTTTAGGAATGCGCCATAGCAGGAATAGAAGGTGATTAATAGTTGAACAATTTCTCCAGAGGCAGTTCTTCGACTGATCCCAGTTTTCTCAGCGCTTGCATGTCCATATTGCCTTTTTTACCAAGCACGAGGTAGTTGTATTTGCGACCTTTTATCTGCGCGTCAAAAAATTGCTTTACCTCATTTACGCTGGCAGTTTTCATTTTCTCATAAGCATCTTTCCGGATGTCATAATCCAGTCCGCGTTTTTTCAACGACTCGTAATTCCAGAAGATGGCAGGGCCCACGATGCGTTCGCTCTCGATGATTTTCATGGCGGCATCTTTCGAAGCGTTGAACTGGTTTTCTACAACGGGCATATCATTCATCAATGCCGACATGGCGTCAACTGCCAGCGGCAGCTTGTCAGCCTGCGTGCCGATGTATGCCACAATATAATGCGACTCGCTTTTAAGGCGCGGGGTGGAGAAATAGGCGTATGCCGTATACGCCAGCGCCTTCTGCTCCCTGATTTCCTGGAACACGATGGAAGAAAGCCCGCCTCCGAAATATTCATTGAATAAATTAATGCTGGGAATAATCTCTTTGTTGAACAAGGGGCCTTTTGAAATCAGAATCATTTCCGTTTGCACCATGTCATAGCTGGCAAAAAATACTTTATTATCATTGATCTCAAGCTCCGGAAAAACTTTTGCTGGTGGATAGTCCTTAAGCGCAACCGGAAGGATGTGATGTTTTTCTATGAGGCCCTTCACATTGGCGGGGCTGTTCTTTCCATAATAGAAAATGCGATGCTTGAAACCTGCAAGACCGTTCACAACACCGGTGAGCTTTTGTGGATCAATGGATTTCAACTCCTGTTTGGAAAGGATGTTGGTGAACGATGATTGTGGTCCGTATTTGGCGTAATTCACCAGCCCGGAGCGCAGGATAGTTCCCTTGTCGAGCTTGGCGTCTGCGCGTTCTTTCAGGATGCCGTCAACGAGGTCGGCATAAGCCTGCGTGTCGGGCTGTACGCTGGCGAGGATGTGCTCGAACAGTTTCAACCCTTCTTCAAAAGATTCATCCAACCCTTTCAGGGTAACATACACCTGGTCTTTTGATGACGACACATCAAAGCTCAATCCGTTTTTAAAAAATTCCTTTTGCAAATCGGCCGCAGCGTATTTATCCGTTCCGAGGTAAGGGAGGTACTTGATCGCCAGCCCCAGTTCGCGGTCGTTGTCGGTGCCCATGTCAAAGATGTAGTACATCTCGAACAATTCATTCAAATCATTTTTCACATAATTAAAATCCACGTCCTGTTTGAAAGGCTCTGTTTGAATGGCGGTTTTGTAATCAATAAAAACTGGCGACAGCCGTTCCGACTGCAGGCTGTCGAATCGCGCAATGAAGGCCGACTGCGTGTCGCGGTTCATCACCACGGGGGTAATCTGCGGCTTCTCCACCTTGTGAATGTTCTTGTCTTCGCCAATGCGCTTGTAAACCACCACATAATTGTTCTTGTAATGGTCGTTGGCAAACTGCACTACTTCCTGCTTGGTGATTTTCTCCATGTTGTTCAATTCGTTCACCACCTCTTTCCATTCAATGCCCTTCACATAGGCGTCAACGAACTGGTCGGCCCGCGGTTCGTTCTTCTCGTATGACTTGATTTGTTCGAGTTTCAGGTTTTTCACCGAAGCTTCAATCATCCAATCATCAAAGGCGCCCTTCTTCATCAGTTCGATTTGTTCCAGCAGCAGTTCTTTCACTTCCTCGAGCGATTGCCCTTCGCGCGGCTCTCCATACAGGAATTGCCCGCTGTAGTCAGCCATCACGTTTTCATGCATCGCGGCTGACAGCACTTTCTGCTTTTGGTTGAGGTTGAGGTCAATCAGTCCCGCCTGTCCGTTGTAAAGAATGCGGCTGATGAGTTTTATCATCATGGCATCGCGCGAGGTGGCGCCCGGGAAGCGGTATCCAATGTAAACATGCTCCTGCTGCGGGCCAAGCACCTCTTTCACCACAGGCTCCGTGATTTCAGGCTGCGGCTCAAACGTCATGGGGGCAATCTCTTTAGGCTGCCAGTCGCCAAAATATTTGTCAATGAGGGCGATGGTTTTGTCAGGGTCGAGTTCACCCGAAAGACAGATTGCAATATTGTTGGGAACATAATATTTGTTGAAATAATTATGGATGTTCACCATCGAGGGGTTTTTGAGATGCTCCCCTTCGCCCAGCGTGGTTTGGGTGCCGTAAGGATGATTGGGATAAAGCCCGTTCTGAAGCGCGTTCCACGACTTGCGGTAATCATTGTCCTGCGCGCGGTTGAACTCTTCGTAAACCGCCTCCAACTCAGTGTGGAACAGGCGAAGCACCAGCGTACGGAAGCGGTGTGACTCGAGGAACAGCCATTTTTCCAATTCGTTGGAGGGGATATCATTTACATAAACCGTCTGCTCCACCCAGGTGTAAGCATTGGTGCCCGTGGCTCCCAGCGAGCTGGTCATTTTATCCAATTCATTCGGGACTGCAAGCTTCGAGGCCTCATAAGACACGCTGTCAATCCTGCGGTAAATGGCTTTCTTCTGTTCGGGATCCGCGGTGTTTTTGTGCAGTTCATACAAAGCGGAGATCGTGTCGAGCAGCGCTTTTTCCATTTCCCAATTGAGCGTGCCGATGTCATGCGTCCCTTTGAACATCATGTGTTCGAGGTAGTGGGCAAGCCCGGTGGTTTCCTTCGGATCGGATTTCGAGCCGGCACGAACGGCAATGCAGGTCTGAATGCGCGGCTCGCGGGGATTGACCGTGAGGTAAACCTTCATGCCATTTTTCATCGTGTAGATGCGGGCATTGAGCGGGTCGCCCGCCACCGACTCATAAGGATATTTTGATGCGGGTTCTTTTTCCTTACAGGAGAAAAGAAGAGTGCTGATAGTAAATAGCGTCAGGAGAAAGATTTTGGAGAGATGCATAAATTTAATTTGAGGGGCAAAGGTATAACTAATGCAGGGGAACCAGGCTCATCCAGGCTCATACTGTTTCAGGTTTCCTCTGGTTAAATTTGCGACCAATGAAGGAAAGACAGGATATCCGTGAGTTTTCGCCTGCACAGTTGGAGGAATATCTGGAAGAAAAGCATGAAAAGCGGTTCCGCGCCAGGCAAATCCATGAATGGCTCTGGAAGAAGTCCGCCCATTCGTTTGACGAGATGACTAACCTCTCGTTGCCGCTGCGCAAAATGCTCGCGGAAGATTTTGTGATTAATTCTTTGAAAGAAGATTTGATGCAGAAAAGCAGCGATGGCACGATTAAGATGCGTTTCCGGCTGCATGATGATAATCTGATTGAGGGTGTTTTGATTCCGTCAATGGGCAGAGTGACAGCTTGTGTTTCCTCTCAAGCCGGATGCAGTTTGGATTGCAGATTTTGCGCAACAGGATTTATGCAACTGAAGCGCAACCTTTTTGCGGGAGAGATTTATGACGAAGTTGTTTTGCTTAACAGGAAATCCATTGAGGCTTACGGGCAGCCGCTCACCAACATTGTGTTCATGGGAATGGGCGAGCCGCTTTTGAACTATAAAAATGTGCTCGCAGCCATTGAAAAAATCACTTCCGAAAATGGGTTGAATATTTCCGCAAAGCGCATCACAGTTTCCACTTCAGGAGTTGCAAAGATGATAAAGAAACTGGGCGATGATGCAGTGCGATTTGAACTTGCGCTTTCGCTTCATTCTGCAAACAATATCAAGCGCAGTAGAATCATGCCGATTAATGATTCCAACCCAATTGAAGATTTGGCGGAAGCGTTGAATTATTTCCATGAAAAAACTGGCGGCAAAATCACATTCGAGTACATTTTGTTTGACCGATTTAATGATTCACCGGAAGACGCCCGCGAGTTGGTCGAGTTATGCAAGAAAGTCCCGGCAATGGTGAATATCATTGAATACAACACTGTTGAAGGTGTTCCTTACAAAAAATCACCGGAAAAAAAGCGCGAGGCGTTTGTCAATTACCTTGAAAGCAACGGAGTAGTCACAAAAGTGCGTTTGAGCCGGGGTAAGGACATTGATGCGGCTTGCGGGCAGTTGGCGAATAAATGATGTGCTGATATGCTAACAATTGGCCGATTAGCGGATGAGGCATGCCGCTAATCCTCCGAGGAGGTAAAGAATCATTTTTTTCATAGTTCAGCTTGTTTGGTGAAGGGAGGGAGTAAGTGGTAGAATTTTTAGAACTGCCCAAAAGTGAGATTTCGGAAAAATTACTGAAATTGGCAGTAATGTGTCCCGAAACATAAGTGCAAAAAACGAACTATGATCAGTCCGAAGGACTGGATATGCCATCGGATACTATTCGGTGCAAGTTGGGAAACCTGTTTACCGATGGTATAACTTGCGATCGCCTAAAGCTGAAAATAATGATTCGAGCGCCTTACCCGATTCGAGCAAACTGACAACCGGTATGAAGTTGAAAATCAGCAATTGTTGCATGGTACTGAATTTGCTTCTTCTGCTGATTTCAAAGCAACACGCAGCCCAGTCTAATTGGCCCTCGGAAGGCTGGGACGATGCTGAAAATCTCACTGCGGCAATGGATACTCTTGGGGTGGTTGAATTGAGCGGGCTTTATTGGAATCCGTTGACAAGCCGGTTATATGTGATAAATAACATCGGTGGGCTGAAAGTGATGGAACTGAATGCCGGCTCCGGGTCATTCACGCAAATTGCAAACCAATCAATCGGGGGAGGTCCCGAAGGCATCACGTTGGCGGATGATGCGGCTGGTGAACTTTATGTGATTGACGAAAACAGCTACAAAATCATCCGTTATTCCCATGCCGTTGATTTTTCGAATATAACCGAAGCGCGCAGTTGGAATTTGCTCTCGCCTCCTTCACCGATGCCGAATACGGCAAATTTTGGCCCTGAGGGCATTGCTTTCATTCCTGATTCCTTTTTGACAGTTTCCGGGTTTGTGAGCGAAGCAAGCGGACAACTTTGCACTTCTTCCAAAGGGATGGGAGGATTGATGTTTATCGCGCATCAGGAGCAAGGCTACGTGTGGGCATTTGACCTCAACCCGGATGTGACGGACGATTTCGCCTTTGTCGGAAAATATAAAACCAACAGCACCGAAAGCTGCGATTTGGCGTTCGACCGCAGCACGGGCTTGCTCTACATTTTGCACAATGCCGCTCAAAACACGCTGGAAGTTGTCAGCCTGAGCATAGATTCGTCAGGAAGCGAAATGAAGCTCGCTACCATTAATGAATATGCGGTGCCAAATCCAGCAGGAAATATAAATATCGAAGGGTTCGCTATTACTCCAAAATGTGCGGACACCTCTGGTGTCAGCGCCTGGCTCTGCCGCGATGTGACAAGTATTGAGATTTTATACCAGACTGATTGCATCCGCTGGTTTAATCCGTTTCAGGCTGATGGAGATTGCCCGGACGTGAACACTGCATCAACCGAAACGGCAACCGGCAGGGAGATTGAGATTTTTTGGAATTATCCATCCGGTTTGCTGACGATAAATTCTGATGAAATAATCCGCTCGTACGTTGTTTGCAATTCCATGGGAAGCATGGTGGAAAAAAGGATTCCCGGTACTTTGAGTCTTGAAATAAATACACAAGCTTATTCCAATGGGATTTATTATGTGGCGGTTCAATCCGCCAGGCATAATTCAATTCATAAGTTTTTAGTCATGAGATAGCGCTTCACGCGAATCAATATTTTTATATCATCGGTAAACAGATTTCCGAACTTTTACCAAAATAGTACCCGATGGTATATCCCGATCACAGTTCGTTTTTTACTCTTGTTTCGGGATAAAACCTGCAAAAAATCCACCGCGCATGATTCGGACAAGTTCGCCACTGGTCAGCCTGACCAATGCCGGGGAAGTGCCGGACTTCAGCCCTTCAAATCCTGGATGCAAGTTCTTCAAAGGGTGTCGGACATTTTTTCGTTTTGCTTCAGAAGTGTCAAGCCCGCGAAAGTTTAACAGACACCCTCCTTCAAAAAAGATTTATCCATGAAAATCAAAAGTGTCATTTTTGATTTTCATGGACGATGTAGTACCGAAACAAGTCAGGTTTTTGAAAAATTGATCGGTAGAATGTTCGGTATTAACCGAGAGTACGTCTCGTTTCTTCGGAAACTCGACTAC
>CAZCXH010000022.1:19240-43479 GCA_964502525.1 uncultured Chitinophagaceae bacterium | reverse complement strand
AATAAATTAGGTTTGTAAACTCAAAAAACGGTCAACGCTATTCAGGCATGGACACGGTTGCAAAACCAAACTGTAAACCGTAAACGGCTCAATGGCGCAATTTGTCCCGTTCAAAGTATAAACTGCAGATACTTTATCGCCCTCCCTTCCTCCAAATGCATCTTCTCGTAATAAGTCTGAATGGATAGTTCATCAACAGGCGCTCCGCCTGCATAAACGCTCTCAACTATCTTTAGGATTTTGCAGGGCAGTTGTGATGCTGTTTCAACAGAGAACTTGAACAAATCAGCAGCATCTGTTTTCAAATGAATAACCGCATTTTTCCTGCAAAACAGGCGATACTTCCGAAGGAAGAAAAGGGAAGTAAGCCGCTTATCGGCTTTTGACTTTTTCGGATATGGGTCCGGAAACGTGATCCAGATTTCACTTACTTCATTTTCGGCAAAAAAATTGGGGAGCAGTTCGATGCGGGTCCTGATGAAGGCAGCATTTCGAAGTTTTAATTCCAGCGCGCGCTTTGCGCCTGTCCACAGGCGGTTGCCTTTTAAATCAATACCTATGAAGTTTTTTTCAGGATAACGCAGCGCAAGTTCCACCGTGTAATCTCCCTTGCCGCAACCTAATTCGATGACAATCGGATTTTCGTTCTGAAAAAAAATGCCATTCCATCCGCCTTTAAAATCCCTTTGCTCTCCTTTGTCGTCAACCAAAGCAGGTTTTTTAAAATCAATATTCCGCAACACATTCGGAAACGTTGCCAGTTCAGCGAACTTGACGAGTTTGGGTTTGGACATTGATTCGGTAATTCGGTAATTCGATGATTCGGTGATGAAATTGTTCATTATCAAATCACCGAATTATCGAATTATCACATTAGCTCATCCGCTTTCTTCATCATCCACTGCAAGTATGCCACCTGCCTGGTTTTTTCGATCTTCTCTTTCAGCTTTTTGGCGGCCTCCTTATCGCCCTGCCTGATGCGCGTGGCTTCCTTCACAAAGTGAACGAGATTTTGGTAAATCGTTTTTTGATTCTCGGAGATCAGCTTGTTTCTTCTGAGGTACACCTGGAAGGAATCAAGCAGCGACAATAACGGGTCAATGGCGTTCAACTCGTAGTAGATGCGCAAAAGCATGGCCTTGGAATCGAGGCTGTAAACAATGTCGGTGAACTCCACGTTGCGCAGCAGTTCGAGCGCCTTGTTGAAAGCGCCTTTGTTGAAGTAAAAACTGGCGAGGTTGAAGGCAAAGGCATTCTCGCGCATTTCGGGGGAAAGATGCTCCTTATACTCATGGATAAATTTCTCCACCCATTTGTATTCTTCCACGCGCAGCGCCACACCCACAATGTTTTTGTATGTCCATGGCGTGATATACTTTCCGTCAAAGGCAATTTTTTTATCAAGCATCGTCTTGTAGAGATGGAACAGTTCGTTCAGGTAATTCTGATTGCCGCTGTTGATCTGCTTGATGCAATAATTCTGCGCATACAGGTACATGTCGCGCGCTTCGAGCAGCGGAAACCTGCTGCCATGCTCTCCCAACAACCCGCGAAGCTTTTTGAAATGATCTTCGTTCTCCTTGTCGGTAAGCGTCATCAAAATCTGATAATAGATGGCAACGGACGGAGCTTCCTGAAAATCCTTGTCTTTCAGGTAAAGCAGGATTTCATCGAGCAGGCGCAGCTTGTAATCGGCAGCAACAATATTCTTCCGGTTGAACAGTTCGCAACTGTATTTCAGCTTCTGCGCGAGATAGTAGAGATCAAGGTTGTCAATCGCGCGCTGCAAACTTTCATCATACGCGTGCTTGCGCTGCTTGTCGAAATAAACGTTGTTGAGCGCTTCGAGCAGAAACTCATTATAGAAATAATCGGCATCGCGGTAATGATTTTCCTTTTGCACGTGTTGCGCGTCTTTCATCGTCTTGCTGAAGTGCTTGTCCAGCCCGCAGTCAATATAGCTGGTCATCAAATAATATTCATGCTGAATGGGATGTTCCATCAACTCGTTGTAGGCAAGGAATTTATCTATCAGCTTCTGCATGTCGCTCATTAAATAGCCGAGCTTCTTTTCATCATATTTTTCCTTCGGAAAGGCGATTTTATAAATGCGCCCCTTCTCCAAATCCTTATGATTGAATGAGGGTTCAAATTTTCTGATGGAGGTAAATAGCCGGTAGGCGTCATCGTTCTTGTTGAAGAAAGGCGAGGCAACAAAATCCTCCAGTTTTCTCAACTGCTTGGGAGTGAGAACCCTCAGAGCATCCAACAGTTTGCTGTTATGCATGGAATCGTGTTCCGAAAATTAATAACTACACCGGTTTTTCCGGAAAAAGCAGGGAAGCCAGGGAGCAGTATTTTTTCAAAAATCATACAACTAATTGATAATCAACAGTTAATAAAAATTTTCAAAAAATAACAGGATGAAAATAAGGGATTTTTTGTCCGGAAAGTTTAATTTTTTGTAATTGTTAATTGGAGTTCTCCCACACTATATTTACGTTGCAAAGACCATTTAAAGAAAGTGTTCAAAAACGTTAAATATCATCCTGCCGGATTTTTGATCGCCTTATTGCTTTTCTGCAATGGTGAAAGCATTGGGCAATGCGTTGCGCAGTTTGATTTTAACGTCAATGATCTGACCGTCAGCTTCAATAACCGTTCTTCGCTTAATACGGCAATCTTCCAATGGAATTTTGGAGATGGAACCGCCTCAACGCAACGGGACCCGAGCCACGCTTATCAAGCTGCGGGGGAATATTTTGTCAAGCTGAAAGTGGGCACGCCAAACGGCATCTGCGATTCTATCACAAGAAGGATTTGCCTGAGATGTGTTTATCCCGGTGATGCGAATAATGACGGTATCGTCAATAACAAGGACGTTCTTTTTGTAGGATTGGCTTATGGCGCTATCGGTCCCCGAAGACACAACCCTTCTCAGGACAGCCTCACGCCTTCCACCCCCTGGGTGATGTCAACCGGAGTCGCCAATTTCCACTTAGGTCCCAATATCAACCATGCCGACTGCGATGGCGATGGCATCATCAACCAGCATGACTTGCGGGTGATTGAAAGGAATTATGGGAACCCCGTTCAGAAAAGCCCGGGCACCGACTGCATTAATGTAGCTGATATTCCGCTCTACTTTGAAATTCTCGACAGCATTCCTGCCGGAACGAGTGTTGAGGTTGCCATCATGCTGGGCACAGCGCAAATCCCCGCGCAGGATGTTTACGGAATAGCCTACACTATTCATTATTCGAGCGATCTGATCATCCCCGGCACAGTATCGCTTAATTACAATAATTCTCTTTTTGGCGCTTCAGGTGATGTGCTCGCGCTGAACAAGGATTTCAGCCCTGACGGAAAAATGGAAACTGCCATCGCAAGGATTGACCGCAACGATATCACCGTAACCGGTCAAATCGGAGCGGTGAATTTCGTGATGGAAGAAAACCTCGCGCAAAAGACCATGATTACCGAAATACTTAATCTGTCGTTTTCTGATATTACGCTTATCAGAAGCGATGAAACGGTGATCCCGGTTTGCGGCTGGCAGGATTCTTCCGTGGTCTATGAGAAAGTGCTGACGTCATCATTAGGCGTACCATCTGAAAAGAGAATTTCCATTTATCCCAACCCTGCAAATAATTCACTGCACATTGAACTTCCTCAGCATCAGGAATATCAGATTGAAGTGATGAATGTCATCGGAAAACAGATGCTGCGGCAGACCGGAACGTTCGGGGTGTTGAAGTTGGATGTGTCGCACCTGGTATGGGGAATTTATTTTGTTAGCGTGCGCGACAATGAAACCGTGCAATTATTTAAAGTTGAAATTTCAAGATGAGGCGAACATGAAGCAACTTCCTGTCATATTGATAACGACCCTCTGTTTTCTATCAAAAGAAGTATTTGCTTTTTGCCAGGCGAATTTCACCTTTGCCCTGTCCACAACAGGACAAAACCAGGTGATGTTCAGCAATACTTCGCAGGGAAATTATACATCAGCGGTATGGAGTTTCGGTGACGGCAGCTTTGACACATACAGCAATCCTGACCACAGTTACATGACTCCGGGCTCCTATTCCGTATGCCTTGTGTTATCCGGCACAAATTGCAGCGACACAATTTGCAAAACCATTGTAATTCAGATCCCCTCCTGCATTGATACCGGTTTAATTGATATTCTGCATCCCTGCTTTGGAAACTCCCCGGTTTGCGGCTGCAATGGAACCACCTATAACAATTCCTGTGAAGCCAAATACAGGGCAGGCGTCACGTTCTGGATGCCTGGCGCCTGCCAGGGTTCAGGAAGTTGCAATGCGTCTTTTAATTATACGGTGTTTGCGGGCGCGGCAGGTTATACGGTCCTGTTCAATAATATCTCAACGGGTTACTATGACACCTCATCATGGGATTTTGGCGATGGGTCAACATCCAACTTGAAAAATCCTAATCATACCTACTTTGCAAACACGCTGCCTGCTGTTGTTGAAGCGTGTCTTGTGATTTCCGACAGCGCAAATCAATGCAACGATTCTTACTGCCAGTTCATCAGCCTCGCTCCTATAGGATGCTTTGATGCCGCTGCTATCTCTATAAACTCTCCCTGCCCCGCAGTTGTTGCTCCTGTTTGCGGCTGCGATGGCAATACTTACAATAATGCCTGCATAGCATACAGCCATTACGGTGTTACTTCATGGACGGACGGAGCTTGTTCATCAAATCAGGGTTGCAGGGCTGAGTTCAAAACACGGTCGCAGGGATTGAATTTTTATTTCGATAATACTTCCTCGGGGACATTCGCCACCTGCTCCTGGGATTTTGGCGATGGCTCTGCATCCGCTGATTGCAACCCGAGTCATAGTTTCCAGCAGCCGGGCAGGTACCTGGTGTGCCTTGTGATCTCTAATCAAAATCAGACTTGCAGCGATACCGTTTGTCTTCCCGTCAACATCTCCACTCCCAACCAATTATGCGCGGACAGCGCTTTGATAACCAGGCTGCCCTGCCCGACCGTCTTTGAGCCTGTCTGCGGCTGCAATGGCGTTTCTTACAGCAATGATTGCGTTGCATCGAACTATGCGGGCATCACCAGTTGGACACAAGGGTTGTGCTCATCCTCCAATGTTGTTTCATGCAGGGCTTTTTTCACCTTCAGCACCATTGCGTCTCCGGTTGGATATGAAGTTTTTTTCTCGCATCAGGCGGCAGGAGGAGCTTCCCTGAAATGGAGTTTTGGTGATGGAACAACTTCTATAAACCCCAATCCCTCGCATACCTATCTCGTGCCCGGATATTACCTCGTTTGCCTGACGGCAGAAGACCAGCCGGGGGGCTGCGCTGATACCTATTGCGCGAATATCAGGGTGAATGCCGGAAACAATTGCGTTGACCTCACGGTAATTGACTCATTGGCGGATTGCCCGGAAATCATTGATCCTGTCTGCGGCTGCGATGGAAAAACCTATGTCAACAGTTGCGAAGCTTATTATATGAACGGAGTTGCTTATTGGACGAAAGGCGCCTGCAACGGTGGCGGCTGCCAGGCAGGATTTGATTACGAAATAGACACCTCCGGCAGGCAGGCAAAGTTCAGCAACACCTCAATCGGCAATTTTTCCAGATCATTTTGGGATTTTGGTGACGGAAGCAACTCCAGCGAGCGGCATCCGCTTCACCTCTACGAGGTGGATGAAACGGAAGTTTTCACGGCATGCCTTTCAATTTTCGATTCTCTTTCCAACTGCACCGACTCTTACTGCAGGAATATTTCGGTTTCAAAAATCAATTACACCGGAATTTTTGTTCCTGCCGAAAGCAGGTTCGATATGAAGGTGTATCCAAATCCTTTCAATCAGCAGACAAACATTGATTTTGCTCTGCCGGAAACCGCTTTGATCAAATTGGAAATATTCAACATTCTTGGAAAAAAGGAAATCGCATTGTACGATAAATATCTGGGCGCAGGAGCGCATCACCTTTCATGGGATGCCAGCGAAATGCCTTCCGGCTCTTATTTTCTGTGTCTTAGCGTCAACGGTGAAAAATATAATCACCGCCTTCACGTTATCAGGTAACTCTTAGGGGCAGAGTAGGCATTAAAAGGGTCCCCTGAAATTCGGGGGACTCTTTTAATGTGACTCATCAGAATCCGCTTCTTCCTGCTTTTCTTTCGGAGTTGCGAAAATGTCCATATTCAGCAGGGCAACCCTTTCATCCGTAGTTAAAGCAATAAATGTTCGCAGGCTGATCGCAGAATCAATCAGCCCCTTGTTCTTCATTGCAAAAAAGAAAGTGGTAGCGGTTACAGGCTTCCCTTTTTCAAGATAGGTTCTTACTTTTTTGCTTCCGACCAATTCGCGTCCGTCAAGATAACGGAAGGTTCCGTCAGATGCGATAAAGTATTCCTTTTCATAAGGACTCATGTAGATGTAGTCGGCTTTTTCATTAAGAATCTCTTTAACCAATGTGCTCTGCTTGACGCCTTTAAGCTCAATGAATCTTGACTCCCGCTCAAGCGTGCCGGTGATCATCCCAATGAGCACATCGTTGTCGCTCATTCCGTCCAGTTTGATGACCTGATACTCTTTATATGCCTTATTGGGATTTGGAGTGGTGGTAAACTTGTAGTCATTGAGGTTGAAGATGGTGAGTTCTTCCTCCTGCCCGATGGTTTGCTGGAGTTTGTTGGGAGTATTGCTGGCGTAAACCTGCATGTTAAGTTGTTCCGCGGCCTTGTTTGCTTCCTGACAAAAAACCGATGCCCCCCCAAAAACAACCGCCATCACAACTGCCGTTCGCCTCATAATCAACATTTATTTACCAGGTGCGATAAGTTCTCACCCGAATAGAAATACACACTAAAGCACCGTCAAGCCTTTCATGTCAGGTTATTCTGGTTTACGGTTTACATGTTTACGGTTCAAAATAATAGTAAACGGTAAACGAGCAATTGGTAAATAACTACCAGTGGATGACCTGTCAGTTTGCCGGTAATTCGGTTCTTCTACGAATTATGCAATCAGTGGTTGCATGAATTCTGAATCATCCTTTGACCGGAAGGCAAGACAACGTCTGAAACTCTTAAATTCGCTTTCATAGCCATCATTTATGAATTTTCCCTCCCGCCTTATCGAGGATGCAGTAAACGAATTTTCCCGCCTGCCGGGCGTGGGGAAGAAAACCGCCTTGCGCCTGGTGTTGCATCTTTTAAGACAGCCGCGTGAACAATCCCAAAAATTCGGGGAATCAATTATGCGAATGCGGGAAGAAATTAAGTTTTGCAGACAATGCCATAATGTTGCGGATGCGGATCTGTGCGGCATCTGCTCCAGCCATAGGCGCGACCAGTCGCTGATTTGCGTGGTGGAGAATCTGCGGGATGTAATGGCGGTTGAAAACACGAATCACTTTAATGGCGTTTATCATGTGCTCGGAGGCGTTATTTCACCGATGGATGGCATCGGTCCTGATGATCTGGAAATTAACTCGCTCGTGGAGCGTCTGAAAGCGCAGGAGACGCGTGAAGTGATTATGGCGCTCAGCCCAACGATGGAAGGAGACACTACGATTTTTTACATCTCCAGGAAACTCAGCCCCTTCAATGTTAAAGTCACCGCCATCTCGCGCGGTATTTCCGTGGGTGGCGAACTGGAATACACGGATGAAATCACCCTTGCCCGTGCGCTGGCAAACCGGATGCCTTATGAGAGCTTTTTGGTGAAAGGGCAGCTTTAATCTTCTCTGATAAATTAACCCGCCCATCGTATTACCTTTGAGATTCCGATAATCTATGAAGATCACGGTCATCATTGTCAGCTACAATGTGAAGTATTTTTTAGAGCAGGCGCTGGCATCGGTGCAAAGGGCATCGAAAAATATCAGTGCTGAAACTATTGTGGTTGATAACGCCTCATCAGATGGATCTGTGGCGATGATCAGAAGCCGGTTTCCGGGAGTGCAGTTGATCGAAAATAAAGAGAACAAGGGTTTTGCAACAGCCAATAATCAGGCAATCAGAATTTCGAAGGGTGAATACGTGCTGCTGTTGAATCCTGACACGCTCGTTCAGGAAGATGCGTTTGAGAAGACGCTGCGCTTCATGGATAACCATCCTGACGCTGGGGCGTTAGGCGTGAAAATGATAGATGGTAAAGGAATTTTTCTTCCTGAATCAAAACGCGCTCTCCCTACGCCTAAAGTCGCTTTTTATAAAATGACGGGGTTATCCGCGCTTTTTCCGAAATCAGAAATTTTCGGAAGGTATCATCTCGGCTTTCTGGATGAAAATAAAATTCACGAAGTGGAGGTATTGTCCGGAGCTTTCATGCTGATTCGCAAAAAAGCGCTTGGCGAAACCGGTTTGCTTGATGAAACCTTCTTCATGTATGGGGAAGATGTGGATTTGTCTTACCGGATTACCAAAGCCGGATACAAAAATTATTACTTCCCGGAAACACGCATCCTGCACTACAAAGGCGAAAGCACCAGGAAGGGCAGCCTGAATTATGTGCGCATGTTTTACAATGCGATGCTGATTTTTGAGCGGAAACATTTTTCATCGCAATTAATCTTCGGTTATTCGTTTCTGGTGACCATCGCGGTTTATCTCACCGCTGTCGGCTCGTTTTTCAGAAGAGCAGCGCGGACATTGCTGCTCCCCATGGCTGATGCAGCGCTGCTTTATGCCGGCATGCATGCGATCAAAATTTATTACGCGACCAATTTCAAGGGCGCGCCTGAATATTACCCGCCAGCATTCATGCTTTACATTGTGCCCTCGTACATTTTTTTATGGCTATCCGCAGTTTTTCTGAGCGGTGGCTATGACAAGCCTGTAAAAAATTACCGGGTTGTTCGCGGACTGATGGTCGGCACTTTGTTCATCGCTGCATTCTACGCATTTCTGCCTGAAACGCTCCGGTTTTCCCGCGCCATGATAATTCTCGGGGCGGTGTGGGCCGTGTTTGCGATGGTCACGTTGCGGCTGCTGGTGATTGCCTTGCTTGGAAAAAAATTCGGCATGCGGGAGCAATCAGCCCACCGCGTGATTATAGCGGGCGGTAAAGAAGAGGCGGAGCGAGCGCTCACCCTGCTGACACAGGTTGAAAGCGGTTACAAATATATCGGATATGTTTCTCCGGATGGCAAAGAGAACGGGAGCGCGCATCACCTGGGCGCGCTGAGCGAGCTGCCTGCTATCAGAGGAATCTATAAAGCGGACGAAATCATTTTCTGCGGCAAAGACATTCAGGTTAAACAGATTATTGAATGCATGGCGGATAACGGACCGGAATCGGATTATAAAATCGTTCCTGAAAACGGACTGAGCGTGATTGGCAGCAATTCCAAAAACACAGCAGGAGATTTGTATGCGATTGATGCCAACCTCGCCATTGCTTCCCCGATGAATAGAAGAAACAAGCGGTTGTTTGATTTGGCGGTGTGTGTTGCGTTGCTGCTGACTTTCCCGGTGAAAATATTTTTGGTGAAGAACACTGGCGGTTTAATTAAAAACTGGAAGAGTGTGTTGCTTGGAAATAAATCGTGGGTGGGGTATGCGAAGAGCGCTGCGGGCGATGGCAATTATGCGTTGCCAAAAATAAGGGAAGGGGTATTGTCGCCTGTGAATGCTTTGAAAAATAAAAATATAAATGACGCCACCAGGGCGAGGCTGAATCTGTTCTATGCAAAAGAGTATTCGGTGTATAGCGACTTCAATATTCTAACCAAAGGGATCGGGAATTTAGGAAGCTGAGTTTCCTTTTTTTTAACAGATAAAAATTTGTGGTTCCTGCTTTTCTTTGTAAAATAGCACCCTAAATTTTCAAACCATGCAACCTGACCTTAAACAAGCCCCTGCGCTAGCTATTTTCAAAATCATCACGGATTACTGGAACTCTCAGTGCACATACGCTGCTGCAAAGCTTGGAGTAGCCGATGTTCTGAATGACGGTCCGAAACCTGTAGAGCAAATTGCCAAAGCCACAGGCAGTCATCCGCCTTCGCTTTATCGTTTGATGCGGGCATTGGCGAGCTCGGGGCTATTCACAGAAACGCAGCCGCGCACGTTTGCCAACACCCCGGTGAGTGAATTTTTGCGCAGCGATATTCCTGCGAGCATGAGATGGCTCGCCATAGCAGAGCTTGGCCAGGATCATTACCGCGGATGGGGAAACTTGCTTCATGCCGTTCGCACCGGTGAAAAAGCATTTGACGAAATCGCAGGAGAGAATATCTGGGAATACTACCAAAAAAATAAGGAGGACGGGGAAAATTTCATGAAAGCGATGACCGGGCTTTCGGAGGGATTCAACATGGCGGTAGTGCCAAGTTACGACTGGTCTCAGTTCAAGACGATTGTGGATGTAGGTGGCGGTAATGGCTCGTTGCTGGCTCATATCCTGAACACCAACAAAACAGCCAAGGGAATTTTGTTTGACGAGCCTTATGTAACAACGCATGCGGACGGCATTCTAAAAAGCCGTGGCGTTGCAGACCGCGTTCAGGTAGCAGGCGGAGATTTTTTCAAATCAGTGCCTGCCGGTGGCGATGCTTACATCATGAAGGTGGTAATTCACGACTGGGATGATGAGAAGTGCAATATCATTCTGAAAAATATTGCAACCGTGCTGACGCCTAAGTCAAAACTTCTGGTAATCGAAGGAGTAATTGCCGGGATGAACGAACCTCAAATCGGAAAGCTGCTCGACATCAACATGCTCGTGATGACGGGCGGTATGGAGCGCACCGAAGAGGAATACCGAAACCTTTTTGCCAGTGCAGAATTGAAACTTGTTAAAGTTTATCCAACGCCTTCACCGTTGAATATTCTGGAGGTGATAAAAAATTAGGGTTCAGAAGCCAGGAACAGCCTTCCACTAAACTAAACTTTAAACGTCAGGATCTCGGAAGCAGCAAGCACTCTCTGATAATATTGCTCATACTGCGGCAGGATTTTTTCTATATCAAATTCCTTCGATCTTTCATAGGCATTATGGCGGAATTGTTTCAGCGCTTCATCGCTGCTCAGAATCACAAACGCATTCTTCGCCATGTCATCCACATCGCCCACCTTGCTGAGGTAGCCTGTTTTTCCATGAATATTAATTTCCGGAATACCGCCCGCATTCGATGAAATCACCGGTACCTGGCACGCCATCGCTTCCAGGGCAGCAAGTCCGAAGCTTTCGCTTTCTGAAGGCATCAGAAACAAATCTGAAATCGCCAGCAACTCTTCCACCGGGTCTTGCTTCCCAAGAAAACGGATATCGTGGCAGATGGCGGTTTTGCGGCACATCTCCTCAATGCGCGGACGGTCTGGGCCATCTCCTACCAGCAGCAGCTTTGCCGGCATCATTTCGTGAAGCTTTTTAAAAACCTTTACCGCGTCATCCACCCGCTTAACCCTTCTGAAGTTGGAAACATGTATTAGAACTTTTTCTCCATTTGGAGCAACAGCCTTTTTAAAATGCTCCTTGTCTGTTTTTCTGAAACGCGTGAAGTCAATGAAGTTTGGAATGACTTCTATGCCATTCTTGATGTCAAAATGCTGATAAGTTTCGTCTTTCAGATTTTGGGACACGGCCGTGATGCCGTCAGAATGATTGATTGAAAACGTCACAACCGGAGCATATGTGGCGTCTTTTCCGACCAGCGTGATGTCCGTTCCGTGCAGGGTGGTAATTACCGAAACGCGAATGCCTTCGTCCCGGACTATCTGTTTGGCCAGGTAAGCGGCTGAGGCATGAGGAATCGCATAATGAACATGGAGCAAATCCAGCTTTTCGTGCCTGACTACATCCACCAATTTGCTTGTGAGAACGGTTTCATAGGGCGGATATTCAAACAACGGATAGGTAGTTTCAATCCGGACTTCATGGAAAAAAATATTGGAGTGGAATGAGTTGAGGCGCGCTGGTTGCTGTGATGCGATGAAATGAACATCATAACCTTTATTCGCCAAGCCAAGACCCAGTTCGGTTGCCACCACACCGCTGCCGCCATACGTGGGATAACATACAATTCCGATTTTCATTGATACAGTTAAGCAGAAAGGAACAAATTTAGTTCAAATGATACGCTGATTTCAGCGGCAAAAGCGTTATTCGCTTTTCGTTATGTCCCCATTCTCGCTTTTCTTCATCGCATCATATATCGCCTGGTGAATCACCGTGCGAATATTTTTCTGAATCAGCTTTTGGTTGTCCGCTGAAGGATGAATGCGGTTGGAAAGAAAAACATAAATCAATTCATGGTCGGGGTCTGCCCAAACGCAGGTGCCCGTGAAGCCGGAGTGTCCGAAGGTGCGGGGCGAGGCGTCAGTGGCGGTTGATTTGGGTTTATAGATATCCGGCTCCGGCTTGTCGAAGCCCAATCCTCTTCGGTTTTTTGTTTCCTGCTTTCTTGTGAACAGCGAAACAGTGGTTGGGTTCAGGTAGCGTTCTCCTCCATATTCGCCTCTGTTCAGCAGCATCTGCATGAGGATTGCGAGATCATTGGCATCAGAAAACAACCCGGCATGTCCGCATACTCCTCCTAACATGGCTGCGCCCGGGTCGTGCACATAGCCTTGCAGCAATTGCTTGCGGAAGGTCTTGTCATTTTCTGTCGGCACGATTCTCTCTGCGGGAAATTTTTTCAGAGGGTTGAATGTCATTGTTGAAAGCCCAAGCGGCATGTAGAATGTTCTGCCGGTGAAATTTTCAAAAGTCTCTCCGGATAGTTTCTCCACTATATTCCTGAACAGGTAAAATCCCAGGTCACTATACAAATAATCCTTCTTGGGGTTCAGCTTTGAAGTGAAAATCTGCCGATAAATGCTGTCAATACCGGCTTTGTTCATATACATTTCCTTCGCCACTTCTATGATATAGGGATCTGTTTTTTCTTTGGAATAATATTTCGGATACACCGAATCGGCAAGTGTGTTCATATAGAACGGTATCCAGCTCTTCAGCCCTGCCTGATGCAGAAGCACGTCTTTCACCACCAGGTTTTTTAACTCGCTGCTTTCAAGACCGGAAATATAGTCGCCAAGGGTGCGGTTGAGTTGAAACTTCCGCTCATCATACAGTCTCATGAGCGAAATCGTGGTGGCGGCAATCTTGGTGATGGAAGCCAGGTCATAGATATCTGTTGTCCTGACGGGGTTGGCATTATAAGTGGCTTTGCCAAAAGCTTTGTTGTAAATCACTTTTCCATTTTTAGCAACGAGCACCTGGCACCCGGGCATGGCTTTGTCCCCGATGGCCTCTAATGCGATGCTGTCAATTGCCGACAGGTAGGCGCTTTCAATGCCAACCTCCTCCGGAAAAGTGTATTTGAAGCGTGAAGGAGAAGGGGTAGTGAGTCCCATTCCCGATTTGAATTTTTCCGATGCGGTAACCGGCAACTGCCCTTTTGCAGATATCCCCCCGAATAAAACCTGTGCCGCTGCCTGCTGGGCAGAAGGCTGATCCTCATAGGCTTCCAGCAAACAATCAAAATTTTCAAAATGTTTAAGGCTGTAAGGATTGCCAAAAACCGCGACCACCACCTTTGTTTTTTGAGCAAGCTCCCGAAGGAAATTCACCGAAGCATCCGATATCCCAAAATTCTTGCCGGACTGCCTGTTCATGTCATGAATTCCCGCTATCACCACTTTATATTCCGAGAGTCTGCCGATTAAATTTCCGAACCCTTCTCCTGCGTCTTTGCTTATTTGAAAGTGATTGAACGGAGCATAATTGCCAAGCATGTCCTGAAAAGGAGTTTGCTCTTTTGCTCCTATGGAAATTGATGCAAACGTGAGTGTATCAAGGCGATGAAAAGGAATCAAGCTGTCCTTATTGACCAGCAAGGTCATGGCGTCTTCAAACAGCCGCTGCCGCAGCCACAGGGAATACGTCTGATTGAGGTCCGCTGTCAAATTCTTCGTAAGAACAGGTTTCCGGTCATTCAGCCCTGCATCATACTTCGCTGTAAGGATTTTTCTAACGCTTGCATATAAATTTTCCTTTTTGATGCTTCCGTTTTTCAATCCGTTCGAAAACATTTTCACTGCCCTCGGAACGTCTTCGGAAAAAAGCATTACGTCATTGCCTGCCTGAAATGCTTTCAAATCAACTTCACCCGGCTTGTAAAAATTGCTGACGCCTTTCATGTTCAGCGCATCGGAAAAAACAAGTCCGCTGAAACCAAGTTCTTTTTTCAGCAAGCCGGCAACCACCTTTGAAGAGAGAGAGCTGGCAAGCTTCGGAGTGCTGTCCAATTGCGGAACGAACAGGTGCGCTGCCATTATGCTCTGAACACCGTTATTGATAAGGACTTTGAATGGGTACAACTCCACTTCATCGAGCCTTTGCCTGTCGGAATTTATTACAGGGAGCGCAAGATGCGAATCGGTATCGGTGTCGCCATGCCCGGGGAAATGCTTCGCGCACGCCATCACACCCTCGCTTTGCATGCCGTCCATATATGCCAGCGCTTTCAGCGAAACACTCAGCTTGTCTTCTCCGAACGAACGATCATTGATGACAGGATTATTCGGATTATTATTAATGTCTGCAACCGGGGCGAAGTTGATTTGAATCCCCATCCGCTTGCACTGCCGCGCAATATCCCTTCCCATTTCATAAATCAGCTTTGTGTCGGTATGGGCGCCAAGCGTCAACTGGCGCGGGTAAGCGATGGTGCTGTCGAGGCGCATCGCCAGCCCCCATTCACCGTCAATGGCGATCAGCAAAGGAACTTTTGAGATGAGCTGATAGTCATTCGTAAGTTGCGCCTGCCTGGTTGGCGATCCCTGGAAAAAAATCAATCCGCCAATTCCATATTCTTTAATGAGGGAGGAAATTTCTTCCTTATGTTTATCATCGCGGTTGGAATAAGCCGCCACCATGAAAAGCTGGGCGATGCGCTGTTCATCGTTCAACGAATTGAAGATCGAATCCACCCAGCGCTCCCTGTCTTTAAGAAACTGCATCCGCTCGATGGACATCTGTATGATATCCTGCGAAAACGCTGACGAAATGGCGGCAACAGCACAGGCGCACAGGAATAATTTCCGCATCGTTCAAAATTATTTCCAATTCAGCGAGGGAGGAGGGGAGTTATTCACAAAAAAAACGAGGTAACCCAGCGGTTGTTTTTGAGAATCTTACAATTTCTCTTCGGCTTCCAGTTTTTTTTGCCTGGCAAAATATTCGTTCGCCTTGTCATCCTGCCCGATTTGCTTGTAAGTGATGCCGAGGTTGTAGTATATCTTGGAGTATTTCGGATTTATTTCCAGGGCTTTCTCGAATGCGCGCAGCGCGTTTTGATAATCCTGCTTGAAGCCGTATGCTACCCCGAGATCCTCATAGAGGCTGCTGTTTTTGGGATCAAGCTCGGTTGCTTTGATGATATTAGCGATAGCATTGTCGAAATCGTTTTTCATTTTTCCGTAGCATAGCCCGATTTTGTAATAGAACAATGCCTGCCGCCTGGTATCATTGGTCCTGCCAAGAAGATTGGTATAAACCTGTATTGCAAAATCAGGATCGTCAATTTCCTCATTGCTGAATTTGGTGGGATCCAGCTCAAACGCCCTTGACATATAGTTCACCGAGTTTTCCAAATCTTTATTCTTCCCGTAACACAACCCGATCTTGTAATTGCATAACGCCTGCCGCTTCACGTCATTGCTCACCAATGGAATTACCTTCTTGTAATAAATGATGGCGGAGTCAGGCTGATTAGTTTTGAAATACGCTTCCGCAAGGTTATAAGCCGCTTCAAACTTTTCCGGTTTTACTTTGTATGCTTTTCTGAAATAGGGAATTGACTCGGCTTCGTGTTTTTTTTCCAGCAGCACGCAGCCGAGGTTAAAGTTCCCCTCAAAATATTCAGGTTTCATTTGAAGCGTTCGCTTGTAATAATAAACAGCTTCCGGCAGCGAGTCATTGATCTTGTATTTGGCGTTGCCCATCAACAGCAACGCATTCATGTAATCCGGATATATTTTCAATGCTTCGCCCAGCACTTTGGCTGCCTGTCTGATATACTCGTTTTTGACCTTGGGATCCAGTCCCGGTTTGTCTGATTGCGTAAGATACTCCCCGCCCAACGCATTGCGGATTTTGGCGCTGCCAGGTGAATTCAGGTAATCTTGCCTGAACAATGTGAAGTCATCCTTCCAGTCGAGGTTGCGCAAATAAGCTTTCACCGAATATCCGGCAAGAATCCCAATCATAATCATTGACAATAATTTCGGATTCAGAACTTTCTGATAGCCGATACTTTTATCTTTAAAATAATTCGTTAGCTGTACGAGAAACAGCGCGAGAATCAGGCAAAAGCCGAGCGAAGGGATGAAAAGGAAGCGCTCATTCATTATTACGCCTACCGTAAACGGGATATTTGAGACGATGGAAATCGTGGTATAATGATAGAGAACCGCATAAGAGAAAATATTTCTCGAGAACAGCCCCTTCACGGCAAAAGCAATGATGGCGAGGTTCGCAATCAGTGACAGGATCGCTTTTGGACTGTTCCAGTTGATAATAGGCACCTGGTTGTAGTAATAATCATGCGTGAGCGGATGCGGGAACAACAAAAGGCGGATGTATTCCCAAAAACTGTATGCCACGGTGGCAAGTCTTTCCGAAGTGGTCGAACCTACAAAAGGGTTGTTCAGGATTTCAGGCGATGACTGCCCCAGTTCAAGCCCGGTAAATTTCTGCCTCATCACCACATAGACTCCTGCAAGCGCCAGCATCGGAATAGCTACAATCAAATGTTTTTTGACATCCGCGTTGGTAAAGAAATAAAAGGTGAGCGGAACCACTGCGAGATAGGTAATAGCATTTTCTTTCGAGAAAAGCGCAAAAACGAAGCTTAGGAATGCAAGCAGCAGAAAAATAACATTCTCCCTTTTTACGAAAAGCACTGCGCAATAAAGCGTGAGCAACGCACCGAGCATTCCCATTATCTCATCGCGCCCTTTGATGTTGGCTACAACTTCCGTATGTATGGGATGCGCGGCAAACAATAGCGCTGCAATAAGCGGAATATTCCAGTTGAGAGCGGCAGGAACTTTGGTCTGAAGCAATTCTGCAAGAAGAAAAAATATCAGTGCGCACATCAGCGCAAACAGGAAAACATTGATTGCGTGGCTGATATGCGGGTTCAGCCCGAAAAACTCATATTCGATTGCAAATGTGACTATCGAAAGCGGACGGTATCTTCCCCCTTCCACCAGTTTATAGCCTTCCCCGAAAAAACCATAGAACGCATCGGTGGTCATGATCTGCGGGATGCCTTTCAATCCTTGTTTGGTGAGCGTATTTTTTGTGATGACGATGGTGTCGTCAACCGCGTAATCATGTCCGATGGTGTTGGCATAAAGCAGGAAGCCAAAAACAAACACTATCAGAGCCTGGAGCTTAAAAATGTTTTTGTCAGGCGGCTGCCGAATGGACGCAACGGTTTGCTTGCGCTGCTCGGCTTCCTTGCGCTTGTCTTTTCGGTTCATGGATTCGGAACGCAAAAATATCCTGAAAAAAGTCGGGAAATAAAAAAGCCGTTTCCAACCGGAAACGGCTTTCTTATTTTCAATGAATTTCAGATTCTTATCTCACCAGCGTAATTCTTTCCGTAATCTCTTCCCTGCCAACCTTCACTCTTGCGAGGTATATCCCCTGCGGGTAAGAAGCGAAATCAAATCGCTGTTCAAGTGATTTTACATGGATGGTAGCGGTTTCCATCACTTTTTCACCCAATATATTATGCCAGCTTATTGAAATGTCTTTCGCCTCTGACAATTCGAGCTTGACATTGACAACGTCCGTTGCGGGGTTTGGGAACAACGTGAAACTCTGCACGTCACTCAAATCACCGATACCGACATTCGTGGTTCCGACCGTGGCAGAAGCCGAAGCCGTGCAGTTTGCATTGTCGGTGACAGTCACGGAATAAGAACCTGCATTCAATCCTGTAATGGTGACTGACGTGCCGCCATTGCTCCATAAATACGTGTAGCCTCCGCCACCACCGTTTGCCGCTGCAGTGGCTGTTCCATCATTGGCTGCGGCTGAAGTTTCATCCGTTGCGCTTGCCGTAACATTCGGAGGGTTGGTGTTATCCGGCACCGTGCCGTTTCCGGAGGCAGTGCAGCCTTCATTGGTGACGGTTACCGAATATGCGCCTCCGGGAAGGTTGTTCACAACCGATGTTGTCGCTCCGTTGCTCCATGAATAGGTTGGGGAAGTAAGCGATGGAGTGGTGACAGCGGATACCGATCCATTGTAGCACGTTGTAGCGGGATTATTAACCGCAACGGTAACCGTAAAGGACACCGTATTATCCGCAACGGTTGCGGTGGCAGTGCCCGAACATCCATTTTGACCAACGGCTGTTACGTTATAAACTCCATCAGCAAGACCGCTTGCAGATGGTCCGGTTTGGCCGTTGCTCCAGGAATAAATGTAGGGGCTTGCGCCACCTGAAGCTGAAGCTACCGCCAGACCATTAGGGGTAACGCAATTTGTGTTATTTCTGATTGAATCTATATTCACCGATACCGTTGGCGTATTAGTGCCGATGATGGTATTACCTGAAACCGTGCAGCCGCTGGTGGCATCTGTCGCTGTAACCTGGTGACTTCCCGCTGCAAGGCCTGTTGCATTTGATCCGGTTTGACCATTACTCCAGGAATAGCTGTAATTTCCTGAACCACCCGAAGCGGTTGCTGCTGCCGATCCATTGGCAACAGAGCATGATGTTACTGATGTTGGCGTTATTGAAATTGAAAGTGGCGGTGGTCCTATTACCGTTCCGTTGCCGGTGCCGGTGCATTGATTGTTGTCTGCGGCAGTTACAATGTAAGTGCCTGCAGCCAGCCCTGTTATCATTGCTCCCGCTTGTCCCGAACTCCATGAGTAAGTATAAGGGCCGGATCCACCCGTGGCCGATGCCGTGGCTGAACCGTCAGGATTAGCGCAGAAAGAAGAATTGACGGTAGCTACTGAAACATTAATTACCGGAGTTGTGCTGCTGATGCTCACTGTGTCAATGCCAGTGCAAAGGTTGGCATCGGTGATGATGACAAAATAATCACCTCCCGCAACATTGCGGAGTGAATCACCGCTCTGTCCGTTGCTCCAGTTGTAAACGTAAGGAGCGGCTCCACCGCTTGCAGCAACAACTGCCGAGCCATTGGGTGTCGCGCAACTTGTATTCTGTGTGCTGCTCACCACTGAAGCCGTGATAGCCGGTGTGGAACTTCCAACGGTCACTGCAGCGCTGCCCGTGCAGCCGCTTCCATCGGTAACGGTGACAGAATAAGTGCCGCCACCAAGGCCTGTTGCCGTTTGTGTCGTTTGATTATTAGCATCGTTCCACTGATAGCTCACAGCACCCGCGGCATTGGCAGCAGCCGTACCATTTGGATTTCCACACTGCGAATTGGGGGTTGATGAGGTTGTCACCACTACTGTTGGAGGATTATCGGCTACTGTATTTGAGCCGTTTCCTGAACACCCGTTTGCATCAAAGACAACAACCGAATAGGTGCCTGAAGACAATCCAGAGATACTTTGCGTGGTGGCGCTGTTTGACCAGGTGAAATTATAGGGCATCGTGCCACCCGATACTGCCGCATTTGCAACGCCATTATCAGGCGGAGTGCATGCAGTGTTGTCTGTTGTTGTAACGGTGACGTTCAGCGCAGTTACCGTTGCGGTAACAGAGGCGCTTCCAACACCGTTGCAGTTATTAGCATCTGTGGCTGTAACGGAATAGGTTACCCCGGCAGAAAGTCCGGTTGCCGTGGCTCCCGTTTGCCCATTGCTCCATGAATAAGTGTAAGGTCCCGTTCCTCCGCTTGCGGAAGCGGTAGCGGTGCCGTTGGAATTGGTGCAAATGGAATTGGTTGCAGTGGTTGTTACCGTAATTGTCGGGCACGATGAGGGACACACGACCGGAACAATCACGTGCGCGATGTCAATACCATATGAAAGGGTGTCTGCGTATGCAAACCATCCCCCGCCCACCGCGGGATCCCATTCTTCCCATCCTGTTGGGGTGCCGCTTCCGATGGTATCCGTGAAGAGCGCAACGGTATCGCCTGCGCCATATCCAAAGGTAATTCCAACGTAGAAATCGCCTGATGTTATCGCAGGCGGACTGAACGGCACAACGGTTGGAAGCCCGTTGGCAACATCCTGGGCAATGTCGCTTATCAGGAGCGTTTCAGAGGCAATAATAGAACCCGGACTCCCTCCGGTGCCGGTGTTGTCCCATACTGCTGCGGTAATCGTTGAACCGGGTCCTCCATACTGAGCAACACCAAAGAAATAATAAGCTGACGTCACTTCCACGGGCGAAGTGTTGGCGAAATAATCCGCTTTGCTGACATCCCCATATCCGTTATGGCCTGAAAGGTATCCGCCACCGCCTGAAGAATTATCAATATATATGACAAATCCGCCAGGACCGACAGTGCTGACATTCGATATGGTGTCGCAGTTGGATGGCGGTGAACCAACAGTTGTCAGAGCCGATGTTGTGCATCCGGACTGATCGCTGACTGTTACCGAATAAAAATCTGCTGTTAATCCGGTTATGGTTTGGGTTGTGCCGCCATTGCTCCATGAATAACTGTAGGGAGCGGTTCCTCCGATGGGCGTTGCGGTAGCGGTTCCATCGCTGCCCCCTATTACAGTTATCGGTGTTGCGCTGGCAGTTGCGCTTAAATTACAAGGCGGTGATGAAGAACAAATAATCGGCAGAATAAGATGCGCAATGTCAACGGCACTGCCCCATGAACTTGTGTATGCGGTCCATGTTGAATCTGCCCATTGCTCCCAGGCCGTTGGAGTATTGCTGCCGATTGTATCTGTGAAGAGCGCAACGGTGTCGCCTGCTGCGTAGGTAAAGGTTATGCCAACATAGTAATTACCCGATACGGTTGCAGGCGGATCGAACTGAACATAGGTGGGTAATGTGTTTGCAACATCCGTGGCGATATCACTGATTAAAACGGTTTCCGAAGCAATCATGGTTCCGGGGCTTCCGGCAGTACCGGAATTATCCCACACGGCAGCGGTGATGCTTGAAGCCGCATTGGCAAATTCAGCAACGCCAAAAAAGTAAAATGCGCCTGTCACCTCGGCATTGGGCGTGCTGTTCGCAAAAAAATCAGCCTTGCTGATGTCGCCATAGCTATTATGCCCCGCGAGATATCCGCCAGCGGGATTAATATAAACAACAAATCCACCGGCTCCGATATTTCCCACGTTGGTAACCGTATCACAAGTCTGGGCGCTGGCTTTATTCAAAATAATTGCCATGCAAAAAATGCAGGTAAATGTTAGTAGCTTTTTCATGATCATTAAATTTTGATTAAATGCGATTTTGAAAATGGGTTTCTTAATGCCTTCAAAGGTTGTAAAAATAGCGATTCTTTCAAAGCCGCACAGATTGAATCGCATCTTGCCGGGCTGAGATGGCAGTATGCTCCCGCAACATTTCTTATTTTGCTGCGGTTTCATGAATCCATCTTCCGAAAAACCCCAGCTCAAGCGCACCCTCGGTCCGTTCATGCTGTGGGGGCTGGGCGTGGGTTACGTGATTTCCGGCATGTATTTCGGCTGGAATCTCGGACTGGAGAAAGGCGGCACACTCGGACTTGCCATCGCCACTTTTTTCATCACCATCATGTACATCACTTTCACCTTCGGCTACACCGAACTTGCCTGTGCCATTCCGAAAGCCGGAGGCGCATTCGACTATGCCACGCGCGCGCTGGGAAAACGCTGGGGATTCATCGGAGGCATGGCGCAAAACATCGAGTTCATTTTCGCGCCCCCTGCAATCGCATTTGCGATTGGCGCTTACTTCCACATCTTTCTGCCTTCCGTTCCGGTGCTTGCCATCGCCATTTTCGCTTATATGCTGTTCACCGCACTGAATATTTATGGTGTGAAAGCTGCTGCAACATTCGAGCTGGTAATCACGGTGCTTGCCGTTGGCGAATTGCTGATTTTCGCTGGCGCCACGCTGCCAAGCTTTGACTTTGATAATTTAAAACTGAACGCCTATCCAAACGGGCTACCGGGAGTATTTGCCGCAATACCGTTTGCAATATGGTTTTTTCTCGCCATAGAAGGTGTTGCTAATGTTGCCGAAGAAACCATCAATCCGCAGCGCAACGTTCTCATCGGCTTCGGCTCAGCCATAGCAACGCTGGTCGTGTTGTGCATCCTGACGTTTGCTTCTGCGGTGGGCGTGGCAGGGTGGGAAGCGGTTGTGTTTCCGTTACCGGGCGCAGCCCCCTCTGATTCGCCTTTGCCGCTTGCGCTTGGTAAAGTAGTGGGCGATAACCATTTCCTCTTCCACCTTCTTATCACCGTTGGATTGTTCGGGCTGGTAGCTTCTTTTCACGGAATTATTCTTGCGGCAGGGCGCTCTACATTTGAATTTGGGAGAGTGGGCTACATCCCGGCAGCGTTGGGAAAAGTGCATCACAGATTTAAGACACCGACTGCCGCATTGCTGGTGAATATGGGCATCGGTATCGTGGCGCTGCTCACGGGCAAAACCGGAGAAATCATCACCATCTCGGTTTTCGGTGCGCTCACGCTGTATGTCATTTCGATGATTTCGCTTTTCGTGCTGCGGAAAAAAGAGCCGCGTTTGGAGCGCCCGTTCAGGGTGCCGCTTTATCCCGTGTTTCCAGCGCTGGCATTAATCATCAGCACATTCTCGCTCGTGGCAATGACTGTTTACAACTTGCGGCTTGCGCTGGTATATTTCGGTCTGCTTGCGCTTTCGTTCGCGTGGTTTTATTTTTTCGTGGAAAAGCGGTTTGATAAAGCCGTATAAAAAAATTAGGTTTGTGTACGGCATTAAAGCATGAACACAAAACTCACTTTAAGAATCAGCAACTCATCGGTTCACCGGGCAAAGCGGTTTGCAAAGAAGAGAAAAACCAGCATCTCCAAGCTGGTGGAAGCGTATCTGGACAACCTCAGCGAGCCGGAAAAAAAAGAAGTGAAGATTACTCCCTTGGTTAAAAAACTGTCTGGCGTAATCAGGCTGCCCCGCGATTTCGACTATAAAAAAGCCTATGGCAAGCACATCAGTGAGAAGTACAGATAAAGTTTTTGTGGATGCCGATGTGTGTTTTGATTTGCTGGCAAACAGACATCCGTTTTATCATGCTGCTTCTCAATTGTTCAGCCTGTCCAATGAAGGCAGAATCAAGCTGGCTGTTTCATCGCTCACCTTCGCGCATTTAAGTTATCTGCTGCAGCAGCAACTGCACAACCAGCGGAAAGTGGTTGGGATTTTATCTTCATTCAAGATATTGACAGATGTGCTTCCGGTGGATGATAAAATAATTACAGCGGCACTTGCTTCCGCATTTTCCGATTTTGAAGATGCCATCCAATATTTCTGCGCATTGAACGGGAATGTGACGCATTTTATCACCCGGAATAAAGACCATTACAAAAAATCGGCATTACCGGTGCTGACCGCTGATTCATACTTAAATCTATAATCTGCATGTCAATAAAAAATCAGGCAAGCGAATCGCTTTCTTATGTGAAAAATTATCCCGCTGGAAAAGTGAAGATAGCCGTTACCGATATTGACGGCATCCTGCGCGGCAAGGTGATGCACCGCGACAAATTTTTTTCCGTGCTGGATAAAGGATTCGGCTTCTGCGATGTCGTGTTCGGATGGGATTCTGCTGATGCGGCTTACGACAACACCACCTACACCGGCTGGCATTCGGGCTATCCCGATACCAACGCGAAAATTGACGTTTCCACTTTCCGGAAAGTGCCGTGGGATAATGACATCCCTTTTTTTCTTGCCGATTTCGTGAGCGAAGACGGAAAGCCTTCGCACGTTTGCCCGAGAAACCTGCTGAAGAAAATCCGCGAACAGTCAATCAAAGCGGGACTCCATCCTGTTTTCTCGCAGGAATTTGAATGGTTCAATTTCGCGGAAACTCCCGATAGCTGGGCGAGCAAGCATTTTATTAATCCGCAGCCGCTCACTCCGGGAATGTTCGGCTACTCTATTTTAAGAAGCTCGCTCAAAAGTGATTTTTTTAATGCGTTGTTTGACAGCCTCACAAAGTTTGATGTGCCGATTGAAGGCATTCACACGGAAACCGGTCCGGGTGTGTATGAAGCAGCGATTCTCTATGCGGATATTCTGGAAGCTGCCGACAGAGCAACGCTGTTTAAAACCGGAGTGAA
>CAZCXH010000022.1:0-19140 GCA_964502525.1 uncultured Chitinophagaceae bacterium | reverse complement strand
ATGCGGATATTCTGGAAGCTGCCGACAGAGCAACGCTGTTTAAAACCGGAGTGAAAGAAATCGCACAACGACAAGGAATATCCGGTAAGCGTAAGCGTTCCCGCGGAAAGAAATCCCGCCAAGCGCCCGGCATCATGGCAAGTTTCATGGCGAAGTGGGATGAAAGCCTTCCCGGGTGCAGCGGGCACGTGCATCAAAGCCTTTGGGACACAAAGAAGAATCTGTTCTATGATGCGAAAGACAAATTGCACATGAGTGAACTGATGAAGAGCTATGTTGCCGGACAGTTGCATTGCCTGCCGCATATTCTTCCGCTATTTGCTCCAACGATAAACAGCTACAAACGTTTGGTGGAAGGCGCATGGGCTCCGACAACAATCACCTGGGGCATGGACAACCGCACTACGGCATTAAGAATTTTGACAGGCGGTGAAAAATCCGCGCGCCTCGAAACGCGCGTGGTCGGCTCTGACGTGAATCCGTATCTCGCTTTGGCGGGATGCCTTGCTTCCGGATTATATGGCGTGAAAAAGAAAATGAAGCTTTCGCAGCCGCAAACAGCCGGCAACGGCTACCGCGATGAAAAATACGGCAAGCTGCCATGCAACCTGTGGGAAGCAACGCAGGCGATGAAAAACTCAGACCTCGCAAAAGAATTGCTCGGAGAAAAATTCGTGGAGCATTTCACCCAAACCCGCGAATGGGAATGGCGGCAATTCTCAAAAGCGGTAACGGATTGGGAGTTGAAGCGGTACTTTGAGATCATATAGCTGTTTTTCTTCGAATGATCGCCCGGACTTTTCTTAAAACAACGCTTCTCGCTTTCATTGCAAATGATGCGTTTCTGACGACCTGCGAGTTTCATGGGCAATCTTTCAGAGGGCATGATCAGCCACTCAACCAAGCAACTATTCTATGGAAATTCTCTTGATTTTGCTTCTGATCTCGATGATGAGGGTGGGGTTCACTTCTTTGCGCTGGATTTTATTGCAGAGGAATTCTTTGAATGTTTTCTCGATGTCGTAATGGTCAAGGCACCATGAGCAACGCCTGACGTCTTCCATGAATTCGGTGAGCTGATCTTGGGTGAGTTCGCCATCGAGCGCCAGGAATACGCGCGAGATGACTTCGGAACAGTCGTGAGGTTTATTTGGATCCATAACCGGTTATTTGCCTTTCAAGTAACCCTGCGAGCGCGCATATCGCATCAGCATCACTTTCAGCATTTCGCGCGCACGGTGAAGTCGCGAGCGAACGGTGCCGATGGGTATGTCAATGATTTTCGCTATCTCCTCATAGGTGAATCCTTCAATGTCGCATAGTAAAATTACCGTTCTGAAATCAACCGGGATGGCGTTGAGCGCGCGGGTTACTTCATCGCCAATCATGCCCTGGAAGATTTCGTGCCTCAGGTCAACGGTGCCTGCGGGCTTTGCATCTTCAGCATCCTGATAGCCGATGATGTCTTCATAGTCAACCTTTGCCGGCTCTTTCGATTTCCTGCGATATTCATTGATGAACGCATTTTTCAGAATTTTAAACAACCAGGCCTTTGCATTCGTTCCCTGTTCGTAAGATTCTGCAAAGCGGTATGCTTTGAGGAACGTATCCTGCACGAGGTCGTTGGCGTCTTCTTCGTTGTAGGTGAGATGGTAGGCAAAGTTGTAGAGCGAATCAATGAGCGGGTAAAACTCGCGCTCAAAAATCTCATCTTTCCATTTCTTCTTATCTATGGGCGACACGGGGGCAAATATACAGTTTGCGGTTTACGTTTTAAGGAGCTTGCATCAAAAATCAAGAGATGAGGTGGTAGCAGCCGGCAGAGCGCATGTGAGATTTGACACGCTCGGGCGAGGGACGCAGGGTGGAGGCTGTTTTGCCGTCCGCATGCGTCAGCCTGCGCGATTGAGGGGTAAACTGTATGCATGGGATTGGCTTTCATTATAGTGCAACGTCAAGCCTGTTTTGTCGGTTTCTTTCGTTTCCTGTTTACGGTTTACACGTTTACGGTTTTTGTGAAAAGACTAACGGTAAACAGGAAATATGTAAACCATAAACCTTTTACCTGACATAAAGCACTTGACGCTGCATTAGTAATGTTATCCCTGCCGGAATGCCACAACTCCGAAGGAGTGGAATGATTACAGAAGACGCGCCAAACTTGTTGGATTTAATCCTCAATCCTAAAGGAATTTCTATAAAAAAATTTCTGTTGAAATCACCAATGACCAATGGCGTTATCTCTCCGCTCGTGAACAAGAACTTTCGGAACATGCAATGCTTTGTCAATTGCAACGATATGCTGAGGGCTTTGTTACATCTGTGGATTGCAAAAACTTATTCGTTCGGCTTTCGTTGAAGTCAATAACCGCATATGAGGTTCAGGTGATTGACTTCAATGGAAGGATAATCTCAGGATACTGTTCTGAAACAGGCATGAATGTCAATCTTGAAGTGCCTGTTGACCACATATCAGCCAGTTTGATTCTGGTGAAGATAAAAAATATCAGGCAGTATTATCCGGAAAGTTCCGTTGTTGCGCTGAAAGTCAATTCCCTGATCGTCATCTGACGATTATTATTATAAGTTAATTTATAAATAGTTCGTTCATTTTTTTTGCAGGTCAGGACTAAAGCCATTGTAAAAACCCAATTCTGCTTTAATCTCGCTTTAATGTCTGGATTAATGGATAACCCGACATTAAGGGTCTTTAGCCCTGTGTAAAAGACCATCGAACTATTGATTAATAGCGATTCGGGTTAAAAGTTGACGAAAATCAACTTTTTGGTTGACAGTCATCATGTCGCCTTCTTCATGCATGTATTATCATGCAGTATGAAAATCTGAGCTATTTCAGAGTTGAAATTCAGAAGCAAAAGGAGGCGATATGAAAGGCATTGTTTACACGATCATTCTCATTTCCGGTTTCACGATACTGCTGGCATTCAGGCCTACGGATGACCGGTGGAAGGCTCCCGAAGAAGCCAAGAAACTCACCAACCCGGTGAAAGCAACCAACGCAGTTATTACTGACGGCAAATATCTTTTCAAACTCAACTGCCAGTCTTGTCACGGCTCACTCGGTCAAGGTGACGGTCCTATGGCAAAAACCCTCAAAGCGCGCTGCGCTGATCTCACTTCAGATGATGTTCAGGATCAAACTGATGGCGAGATCTATTACAAGCTCAGCGTGGGCAGAGTGGAAATGCCCGGATTCAAGGACATTTTGAAGTCGGAAGAACGGTGGTCGCTGATTCATTACATCCGCTCTCTCAATGCGGGTGAGAAATCATCGGCTCCCTGACGGGAATTGAATTTATAAGGTTTTACTATAAAACTCAGACTGACATGAATACTAAATTTGTATCCTTTGGTTTCTTCCCTGCGCTCATTGGTTTGTTCCTCTTCCTTTTTACGGAGAAGGGCAGTTCACAAACCGTAAGTTTCACCTCCAGCGCATTGGCGGGAGAAACGATTTACAATCCCACCTCGCTGCAGTTCGGCCCTGACGGGCGGCTCTACGTTTCTCAGCAAAACGGGCTTATCCATGCTTACACGATTTCGCGCAGCGGTGCGAATAATTACAGTGTGACTAATACCGAAGTCATCACCGCTATTCAGCAGATACCCAACCATAATGATGACGGGGCGCTGAATGCAACCGTCAACACCAGGCAGGTTACAGGTCTTTTGGTGACCGGAACTGCCGCGAACCCTGTGCTTTATGTCAGCTCCAGCGACCCGCGCATCGGTGGCGGCACGAATGGACCCGGGAATGACAAGTTTCTCGACACAAACAGCGGTGTGATTTCAAAGCTTACCAAAAACGGTTCCTCCTGGCAGCGCCTTGACCTGGTGCGCGGGTTGCCGCGCTCAGAAGAGAATCACTCCACCAACGGCATGCAATTAGACAAGGTGAACAATATTCTTTATGTGTGCCAGGGCGGAAACACCAACATGGGCGCGCCTTCCAACAACCTTGTTTACACTCCGGAATATGCGCTGTCATCAGCGATCCTGAAGATCAACCTCAACGCCATCGGCAACACCACTTATGATTTGCCCACGCTGGACGATGAAGACAAGACGAACAGCAGCAGCGTTCCGGGTTATGTGGACAATACTGATCCATTTGGTGGGAACAACGGCAAAAACCAGGCTATCATTGACCCCAGTGGTCCGGTGCAGGTTTATTCTCCCGGATGGAGAAATAACTATGATCTGGTGATAACCCAGGCGGGAAAGATGTACAGCTTTGACAATGGACCCAACGCCAACTGGGGCGGAGAGCCTGTAGCTTGCAGCAATGCCACCAGCGAGCCGGGTGTGATGTATTGCGACTATATGCATTACATTCCTTCGCAGGGATATTATGCAGGTCATCCCAATCCAACACGCGGCAACCGCAACAATAAGTTTAATGCGTCCAATCCGCAGTCGCCTGTTCCGGTGGGAAGCGAAAATCCGGTGGAGTGTTCTTATATCATTCCGGCCAATCATCCGGATGCGGTCACCGGGATTTGCGCATCTACCAACGGCATGGCGGAATACACCGCTTCCAACTTCAGCAATGCCATGAAAGGCAACTTGCTGGCTGCCTCATTTAACGGAAAGATATATCGTTTCAAAATGACCGCAGCAGGCGATACGATGGTGCCTGGCGGACAAACCGTGCTTGCCTCCGGTTTCGGCACCACACCGCTTGATGTTACCGCTCAGGGCGATGTTGACATCTTCCCTGGAACCATTTGGGCGGTGACCTACGGGTCGCATGGCATCACCGTGTTTGAGCCTGGTGATTACGGCACAGCCACGCTGACTCAATATTTTGCTGATGATGATGAAGACACGTATGGAAACGTTTTAGATACCGTTTGGGCCGCATCCCAGCCGGCAGGCTATGTTGCCAATGATGATGACTGCGATGACTCCAATCCCAATATTTATCCGGGCGCGACTGAAATTGCCGATGGCAAGGACAACGACTGCGATGGATTTGTTGATGAATACCTTGGCGTGGCGACCACCGTGCGCATCAACTGCGGTGGATCCCAGTATATTGCCGCGGATGGCGACACCTTCAGCGCTGATATCTATTACACATCTGGCACTGCAGGTGTAAGCTCCACCAACCCAAGCATTTCAAATTCCAATGATGATTTATTATACAAATCTGAACGCTATGGAAATTTCAGCTACAATGTCGGCATTCCCAACGGCAGCTATACGGTTTCACTCTATTTTGCGGAAATATGGAGTGGCGGGCAGGCAGTTGGCTCCCGGGTGTTTCATGTTGACCTCGAAGGAACTCGGGTTTTAAACAACTACGATATCTACGCGGATGCGGGAGGATATGCTGCCGCGGTCAAAACATTCAATGCCAGCGTGAGTGACGGGCAACTGAACCTCGTATTCACCAAGGTGATCAACAATTCGAAAATAAATGCGATTGAAATTGTGAAGGTTCAGAACACCGCCCCAACCTTTACCACAAGCGGTAACATCACGGTGAATGAGGATTTCGCCTCCGCCCAGCACGTAACCGTTACTCCCGATCCGGTTCCTCCCTCCGAAAGCGGACAAACGGTGACATACAGCCTTTCACCGGCATCCGTGTCATTTGCGAATGTTTCCATCAATTCTTCAACCGGAAAGGTTACTGTGAACTCTGTTCAAAACGGCAACGGCTCGCAGGTTTTCACCATCACCGCCAATGACGGACAACCGGTGAACAACACTGCCAGCAAAACCTTTACGCTTACCGTTTCACCGGTGAATGATGCGCCCGCATTCAACTTGAGCGGCAACATCACCGAACAGGAAGGGTTTTCCGGCACTAAAACGGTTTCCGTTTCTCCGGCAACTGTCCCTGCTGACGAGCAATCTCAGAGCGTAACTTATAGTCTGCAACCTTCCTCAGTGAGTTTTGCCAATGTTTCCATTAATACTTCCACCGGAACCGTATCCATCACCAAAGTGGCAAATGGCAATGGCAGCCAGGTATTCACGGTGATTGCCAACGATGGCCAATCAGCCAATAACACTTATTCCCAACCCTTTACCCTGACGATAACGGCAGTGAATGATGCTCCGTCTTTCGCCCTGAGCGGCAACATCAGCGAGCAGGAAGATTTCAGTGGAAATAAAACAGTTTCAGTTAGCCCTGCGACAGTGCCGGCAGATGAACAATCTCAATCCGTGAGTTACAGCCTGTCGCCCGCTTCAGTGAGTTTTGCCAATGTTTCCATTAATGCTTCCACCGGAACTGTATCCATCACCAAAGTGGCGAACGGCAACGGCAGCCAGGAGTTCACCGTGACGGCAAATGACGGACAGTCCTCCAACAACACGTATTCCCAAACCTTCACGCTTGCTGTCAGCCCTGTGAATGATGCTCCTGCATTTTCATTAAGCGGAAACATTACGGAAGATGAAGATTTCTCGGGAACGAAAACCGTAACGGCAGCGCCTTCACCGGTGCCTTCGGATGAGGCATCTCAGTCAATCACCTATTCATTGCAACCTTCATCGGTAAGTTTTGCCAATGTTTCCATCAATTCATCTAACGGAACCGTATCCGTCACCAAAGTTGCGAACGGCATAGGCAGCCAGGTGTTTACGGTGATTGCGAATGACGGGCAATCTTCCAATAACACTTACTCGCAAACATTTACGCTCACCATTAATGCGCTGAATGATGCTCCGGCATTCACGCTGAGCGGAAGCATCAATGCGGGTGAAGATTTCAGCGGAACAAGAACGGTATATGCGACTGCTGCTTCGGTTCCTGCCGATGAACAATCTCAGGCGGTAACCTATAGCTTGCAGCCGTCATCAGTAAGTTTCGCTAATGTATCCATCAATGCTTCAACGGGCAATGTATCCATCAGCAAGATTGATAATGCGAATGGCAGCCAGGTTTTCACCGTTGTTGCCAATGACGGCCAATCATCCAACAATACTTACTCGCAAACTTTCACGCTTAACGTCAGCGCGGTGAATGATCCTCCGGTCTTTACCCTGAGCGGAAATATCACGGCAGATGAAGATTTCAGCGGAGCGCAAACTGTTAGCGCATCCATTTCACCGGTTCCTTCCGATGAAACTGCGCAGCCGGTCAGGTTCAGCATCAGCCCGGCATCAGTGGGTTTTGCGAATGTCAGCATTGACAGCCTCACGGGACTGGTAACCATCACTTCCAAGCCGAATGCGTTCGGCTCGCAGCAGTTTACCGTAACCGCCAATGATAACCAGTCTCAGAATAACCTTCATTCAGCCACCTTTCAGTTGCAGGTGAACCCGGTGAATGATGCGCCCGCTTTCACGGTGAGCGGTGATGTGGTTGAAAACGAAGATTTTGCCGGAAGCAGAACGGTAACAGTTGCTCCGAATGCCGTTCCTTCCAATGAGGCGGGTCAAACCGTCACTTATTCGCTGGCGCCCGCTTCCGTGAGTTTCGCCAATGTATCATTTAATGCCTCTACAGGACAAACAACATTCACTTCGATTACAGGCAAATCCGGCAGCCAAACATTTACAGTGGCAGCCAATGACGGGCAAGCAATGAATAACACTTATTCGCAGACTTTCAGCCTGACTGTCGGCTCGATTAACGATGCACCCACCCTTGATCCGCTTGCTGATGTGCTCCTGAATGAAGATGCGTCTGCGCAGGTGATTGCGTTGACGGGAATCGGTGACGGAGACAATGGCAGCCAGACAATTACGGTTTCGGCTTTATCAAGCAATACGGCTCTTGTTCCGCAGCCTGTTGTCAGCTATGCAGGCGGTTCAACCGGATCGCTGACGCTTCAAATCAATCCGAATATGGACGGTATTGCCATTATCAGCGTGACGGTTAATGATGGCGGAGCGGTGAACAACACCATCACGCGCAACATGATTGTCACCGTGAATGCAGTGAACGATGCGCCTTATTTCAGCCCGGTAAGCGATCTGGCTGTTCCGGAAGATGCAGGCATGCAGCAAATCACATTAACCGGAATCATGGCAGGACCTAACGAGGCGCAAATGCTGGTTTTCACCGCTACGTCCAGCAACACAGCGCTTATCCCAAATCCCGTTGTTTCTTATCTCAATCCTGATGCAACTGCAGCGCTGTCGCTTATCCCGGCAGACAATAAAAACGGTTCTGCAACGATTACGCTTACCGTCAATGATGGCGCTGCTGTCAACAATCTATTCACCAGAAATTTTACCGTTACGGTGAATGCGGTGAATGATGCTCCAACACTGAATGCGCTCAACGATTTGATGATCAATGAAGATGCAGGGATGCAAACCATCGCCCTGTCAGGAATCACCTCCGGGCCGAATGAAAGCCAGACTCTGACTATTACCGCCAGCTCAGACAATCTCTCGCTGATACCCAATCCAACAGTGAATTACAGCAATCCGTCAGGCTCAGGCTCCATTTCATTTGCGCCTGCCGCTGATAAATCGGGAATTGCGACCATTACGGTTGTGGTGAATGATGGCCAATCGGATAATAACACGATTACACGCTATATGTTAGTGTCGGTCAGCGCGGTGAACGATGCTCCGCTGTTTTCGTTGAGTGGAAATATTGAAGAAGAAAGAAATTTTTCCGGCACCCGTTTCGTGACTGCCGCTCCCGGGTATGTTCCTGCGGATGAAGCCGGTCAGATTGTATCCTACTCGTTGCAGCCTGCATCCGTGAGCTTCGCCAACGTAACGATTGATCCTGCAACAGGAACGGTGAGTGTTGCAGCCATTGCTGATTCATTCGGCAGCATGTTGTTTGCCGTAATTGCCAATGATGGTCAATCCGGGAACAACCTTGCCAGCGCAGGATTCAATCTTCTTATCGGAGAAGGAAATTATGCTCCTACATTCAGCCTCAGCGGATCGGTAACGGAGGCGGAGGATTTTGCGGGAACGAGGCGCGTTGCCGTAATTCCGGACCCGGTGCATCCGAATGAAACCGGACAAACAGTGACTTACGCGCTGTCGCCATCAAGTGTTGATTTTGCAGGCATAAATTTCAACAGCGCTACCGGAGAAATAAGCATATCATCCGTTGAGGATGCATCCGGCAGCCAATTATTTACCATTACAGCCGATGACGGGCAGCCTTCCAATAATCTTGCTTCTGAAACATTCGTGCTGACGGTTATTTCGGTGAATGACGCGCCTTCGTTCACGCTCAGCGGTGATGTGATTGAAACCGAAGATTACTCCGGCACAAGAGCCGTTCAGGTGTTTCCGTCAGTCGCGCCATCTGACGAACAACTGCAAACGATAACATATTCTTTGAACCCAGCATCAGTTGATTTTGCGGAGATTGAGTTTGATTCGTCAACCGGTGCAGTAACCATCCGTTCGCTGTCCGATGGGAACGGCATGGAGTTGTTCACCATCACAGCCGATGACGGGCAGGGTGAAAATCATCTTGCAACCGGATCGTTCATGCTTGTTGTGAATGCCGTGAATGATGCGCCTTCATTCACGTTAAGCGGTGATTTGCTGCTGGATGAAGATTTCAGCGTACCAGCCATCGTCACGATTTCAGGCAGCAATGTGCCGGCAGACGAAATGAGCCAACAGGTGATTTATTCGCTTAATCCTCCATCCGTTTCATTTGCGAATATTTCCATTGATTCGTTGACGGGCAGGGTAGAGGTGCTGTCGGTTAAAGATTCCAGCGGGTCGGAGATTTTCACGGTTACGGCTGATGACGGCCAGTCGCAACATTCAATTGCAACGGGATCCTTTATTCTTGCAGTAAACGCGGTGAATGACCAGCCTGTGTTTGCTTTAAGCGGTGATGTTTCTGCCGATGAAAATTTTACCGACACTTTAAGAGTTATTGCATCCCCGGTTTCCCCTGATGATGAATCAGGACAATCTGTAACTTATTCGCTAAGCCCTGCATCAGTTGCATTTGCCAATGTTCTTATCAATCAGGCTACGGGAGTTGTTGAAATCACCTCAGTGCCGAACGGTTTCGGCACCCAGGTTTTCACGGTTATCGCGGATGACGGTCAGGCAGAGAACCATGTTTATTCAGCCGCCTTCACCCTGACAGTAAGCGAAACCAACCTGTCCCCTGTCTTTGCGGTTAGCGGCAATATCTCAGTGGATGAAGATTTTTCGAACACAGAGACGCTGATAGTCAATCCCAATCCGGCATACGTGGAGGCCGGTGAAACGGTGTCATACACGCTTCATCCCTCGAATGTTTCGTTTGCATCTGTTTCCTTCCACAGCGCTACCGGAGAAGTTTCATTCACTTCCATGCCCGATGCGTCCGGACAGCAACTCTTTACAATCACGGCTGATGACGGCAAAGCATTCAGCAATCTTCACAGCGAAACTTTCATGCTGACGGTAAATGCGGTGAATGATGCGCCTGTTATGGATGCAATTGCCAGCCAGGTCATCCAGGAAGATGCTCTGACGCAATATATTTCTCTTGGGGGAATTGCTGCCGGTGCGGAAGAAAATCAGTCGCTTGCCATTTCAGCTTCCTCTTCTAATCCTGCAATTATTCCCCATCCGTTGATTCAATACAATTCTCCGGATGATTTCGGAATGCTGTCGTATGCTCCCAATGCGGACATGCATGGAACTGCGATTATCACTGTCAGGCTTACTGACGGTCAGCAAGCCAACAATGAATTCACCATATCATTCACGGTGGAAGTTGTCCCTGTCAACGATTATCCAACGCTGAATGCATTACCGGATGTTGTGATTGATGAAGACGCTCCGCTGCAAATGATTCAACTGACCGGAATCTCCGCTGGCGCGAATGAAGCCGAACCATTGAATATTTCAGCAGGTTGTGATAATCCATTGCTGCTGGCCAGCGTGGCTGTCAGTTACACAAACGGGCAGCCTTACGCCATGCTGAGTTTTGAGCCTGTTGCGAACAAGTCCGGTTATGCTGAAATCTCCATATTGGTGGACGATGGACAAGCAGAGCATCATCTTGCGAGCCAGGCGTTCACAGTTCAGGTGAATCCGGTAAATGATCCGCCCATGTTCTCGGCTCCTGCTGATTTGGCATTGAACGAGGATTTCGGCATGGCTCATGCCGCGATCACTCCCATTTCAGTTGCAGCAGACGAGCAGCAGCAAAGCGTTCGCTACTCTCTGCAACCCGCTTCAGTGCCGTTCCTTTCAGTTGCATTTGACAGCTTGACCGGATCGCTGCATCTGAACTCCATAAACAATGCATCAGGTGAACAGTTGTTCGCTATAATAGCCAATGACGGACAGAGCGAGAACAGCATTTATATTGACAGCTTCAAAGTGACGGTGATTCCTGTGAATGATCCGCCCCTGTTTCATGCCAGCAGCGATGTAGTGTTAAGCGAGGATTTCTCGCTTACCGCGAAGGTCAACATCGTCAAAGAGGCGGTGCCTGCGGATGAAGCCGGAGAGATTATTTCTTATTCACTCAGCCCGGCTTCTGTTGATTTTGCAAACATCAGCTTTAATCCGGCTACGGGAAAAGTTAATATTACCGCTATTCCTGATGGAAACGGCACCCAGATTTTCACCATCACGGCTGATGACGGACAAGGCGTTAACAACACCGCTACCGGAACTTTCATGTTGAAAATTTTGCCGGTCAATGATGCGCCCGCTTTCAGCGTGAGCAACGATCTCTACATGACAGAAGATTTTTCGGATACTGCCGCAGTCAGCGTCACTCCGGGTAACATTCCAGCGGATGAAGCGGCTCAGGTGGCTACTTATTCATTAAGCCCAGCGTCAGTCTCGTTTGCCAACATAGAGTTTGATGCGCAAACCGGACATTTCACCGCCACCTCAATTCCGGATGCAAATGGAGTTCAGGTTTTCACCATTACCGCAGATGACGGGCAACCGGTCAATAATACGGTTTTGAAGTCGTTCACGCTCAGCGTTCAGCCTGTCAATGATGCTCCGCTGTTCTCAGTGAGCGGAGACGTGGCGGTGGCGGAAGATTTCGCTTCATCCCAAACGGTTGATATGATTCCCGCATCGGTTCCGCTGGATGAAATAAATCAAAATGTTATCTATACTTTAACTCCGCGTTACGTTGGTTTTGCGGCAATAGATTTTGATTCCATCACGGGATTGGTAACTGTTTCTTCCATTCAGGATGCTAACGGAAGCCAGCTATTCACGGTGACTGCCGATGACGGACAGTCTTCCGATAATACGGCATCACGGTCATTCATGCTTGCGGTTGAGCCGGTGAATGACGCTCCGTTGTTTCACATGAGCCAGGACATTCATCTGAATGAAGACTTCCCGATTACTGCGATGGTTGATGCCATCGCCAATCCGGTTCCGGCAGATGAAATCTCGCAAGGGGTTGTTTACTCGCTGAATCCTCCATCGGTTGATTTTGCAAACATCATGTTTGATTCTGCAACGGGTCATGTAATGATTTCCGCAGTGCCCGATGGAAATGGCGATCAGCTCTTTACGGTGACTGCCAATGACGGACAGTCATTAAACAACATTGCAACAGGCGCATTCATGCTCATGATTCATCCGCGCAATGATGCACCGCTTTTCACGCTTAGCGGTGATGTGACGGAAGATCAGGATTTCACCGGCACGAGATCAGTAACGGTTACCGCGCTCCCCGTTCCGCTGGATGAATTACCGCAGATTGTTCAATACAGCCTGAATCCGTCTTCGGTCAGTTTTGCGCAGGTAGCGATTAATGCAGCCAGCGGGGAGGTTACGATTCAGCCGGTTCAGGGGCGGCATGGCATTCAGATATTTACCGTTACCGCCAATGACGGTGAGGTAAATAACAACACCGCCTCAGCATCATTTACTTTAACTATTAATGCAGCCACCGAATTGCCAGCGATCAGTCTGAGCGGGGATGTTGCGGTAAGCGAAGATTTCACAACCACTGAAGTTGTGACGGTCTTGGCTAATGCGACATCCCCCAACTCATACCCTGTGGAGGCGAGGAGTAATGTTTTCATCCCGCAGGATGTGTATGTGTTCCAGGGCGATATTGTTGAATGGACTAACTATGACGGATGGCATAATGTGAATGCTGACACGGCAATTTTCACGGATAATCCGGAAGGGTTCGGTAATGCGGTGGATGCACCGGGATGGGTTTTCTCCCATCAGTTTAATATTCCGGGGAAATATGATTACCAGTGCGACCCGCATGCGTTAATGGGCATGATTGGATCGGTGACTGTATTGCCAAACCGCCCGCCCATCAAGCATCATGTGAGCGTATTCAACATGGCATTCTCACCGCGCAATCTGGTGATATTGCAAGGCGATACGGTGGAATGGACTAATACGGAGGGATGGCATAATGTGAATTTCGATACGCTGGCATATCCGAATAACCCGGTTGGGTTTGGAAATGATGTTGCCGGACCGGGATGGAAGTTCAGCTGGGTGTTTGATGCATCGGGCTTCTACAATTACCAGTGCGATCCGCATGTTTACATGGACATGGTGGGCACCGTGCGCGTAGTGGAGCGTTCAGGCACTTTGGTGGGCGACACTTCGCTGCCGGTGGTTTACCGTCTGTATCCTGCTGCATCCGATCTTGCTGACGTCAGGATTGATTCTTCGACCGGAACCGTACTCATTACATCTGTTCCAAACCGCAACGGAGTTCAGGATTTTGAGGTGATAGCTGATTACGGAATCGGAACAAAATCTGATGTATTTAAACTTAAAGTAAATCCTGTTGACGACCAGCCCGGGGATTTTGCGTTGCTGTATCCCTACAATAATTCCGTGGAGATTTTAGACGACAAGCTGCAATTGAAATGGAATGCATCTCCGGAAGTTGACGGAGACAACGTCAGCTATGCCCTGAGCATTAATGGCCTCTACGATCACATCACAATCATGAATATCACGGATACGGTGATGGACATTGATGCATCCCGGTATTTAAAGAACGATACGCTCTACGAATGGTGGGTAACGGCAACCGATGGCATTTCGGATATGGAATGTTCGGAGCATTTCTTCTTCAAGAGGACTCAAGCCACCGGCTGGATGTCTGTTGATGCGGCTGATCCTATAAGCGTGATAGATTTTCCAAATCCGTTTCACACTGAGGTTAATTTGCAATACCGGCTGCCCGGCAATTGGCACGTAAAGATTACAATTTACAGCCTGCTGGGGGAGAGGGTCACCGTGATTGCTGACGAGGATCAATTGCAGGGAGCGCATCAGATTCAATGGGATGGAACCGATCAGAAGGGCACCACGATAGCGCCCGGAATGTACTTCTATCATTTTGAAGCTGCGGACCAGGAAGGCAAGACGTATGAAAAATCGGGAAGCCTGGTGAACTATTGATCAGTCGTAAAGATGAGCGATGTGAAAAAGCCTTTTCATATCAAGTATCATGATGGCTTTTTTGTTCAATGCAACTATCTTATCATCTTTCAATTCTGATAACAGCCTGACAACGGTTTCCGTGGAAGTGCCGGTGATGCTGGCGAGGTCTTCGCGGGTGATAGTGACGTCCAGTGTGGAATTATCATCCTTTAATCCGTAGAAATCTTTCAGCAGGATCAGTGTTTCCGCGAGCCGCTCCCTTACCGGCTTCTGAGCGAGAGAGGTGATTTTTTCTTCGGCATGTTGCAACTCATGCGCGAAAAGGTACATTATTTTCAGAGCGAAATCTCCGCTTTTTAATAAGAGTTCGATAAACACATTCTTTGGGATATAGCATACCTGCGCGTCTTCAAGCGCTGTGGCGGAAGAGGTATATTCCCCTCCGGAAATCAGAGATCGGTAACCCAGGATGTCGCCTTTCTTTGCCAGGCGGACAATCTGCGTTTTGCCGATTCCGCGAACTTTATGCACCTTCACTTTCCCCTCATAAATGCAATAAACGCCAGTAGGACGCGCTCCCTCAATGAAAATATCCTGCCCTTTCAGATAACGCATGCACCCTTTGCTTGCAGCCAATGACTTTTGATCTTCTTCCTTCAGGTTGCAAAACACCGATGTTGCCCGCGATGTGCAGTTTTCACAGGAGGGAATCTCCATAAGTTTTCGTGTTTTACGAACCCTCATATCGCCAGGATTATTTTACATTGGGTTTACGGAAAAATGGAATAAGAGTTGTTGGCTTTGCTGAACCTTATCCCTGAAGATTAGGCGGAAAACCTGGTTCAGAAAGCAAGGAGGCTGAAGAAGGCAATTCCCCGGTGCCGGCAATCACGATGTCTGAAGTTCCGGATTGATTACCAAACTATTTTTTCGGCACCGTTTCCTTTTTGGAACTCGACCGCTCGGATAAGCGCCACATGAAAAACGTAATCACCACAACCAGTACAATCAGCGCTCCCTGCAACATTGGGTTCTGAAGCTGTTCTCCGAAAAGGCGCCTGATAAATGAATCAAGCAAAAGCCCGATTGCCAAGCCCAGACTGAAAGTGAAAAGCCCGAATAAATACTTCCTGAACATCAGATTCAGATAATATAATTCCAACCGTGAATGTCGGGTTGACGTCCGTGGCGGACATCCGAAAGTTGTTTTTTTGCTCTCAGCATGAAACAGCTTTCATCGCAATCCGGCAGGTTGTAATCTTTGCCGCTGATGCTGATGGTTTTGATGGGTGCAACAACAGCAGCAGTACCTGCACCGAAAGCCTCCGAGAGCGTTCCTTTCTTTAGCGCTTCCTTCACCTCTGCAATCGTTACCCTCCTTTCCTCTGCCTGCAGATTCAAATCCCGCGCGATGTCAAGGATGGAGGCGCGCGTTACGCCATCCAGAATCGTGGTTGATAATGGAGGTGTCACCAAAATTCCATCAAGCAAAAAGAAAAGGTTCATGGTGCCTGCTTCATCAAAATATTTATGCTCCTTGCTGTCGGTCCACAGCACCTGATCGAAGCCCTCTTTCCGGGCGCGTGACGAAGCATAGAATGAACCGCCATAATTGCCGGCACATTTTGCATATCCGGTTCCTCCTTCTGCAGCACGTACGAATTCAGTTTCAACTTTCACGCGCAACGGCTTGGGGTAATACGGGCCAACAGGCGAAGTGAGAATCAAGAACTTGTATTGGTCGGAAACTTTCACTCCGAGGCGCTCTTCCGTTGCAAAGACAAGCGGACGAATATATAAAGACGAATCTTCTTCTTTCGGAACCCATTGCCGGTCAACCTCCACCAGTTTGTGAATGGCAGATATAAAAAGCTCATCGGGAATTGAAGGCATGCACATCCGTTCCAGCGATTTGTTCAGGCGGCCCAAATGCTTTTCTATCCTGAAAACGGAAATTTTACCATCGCCCATGCGGAAGGCTTTCATGCCCTCGAACACAGACTGCCCGTAATGCAGAGCCAATATTGCAGGGCTGAACGAAAGTTTGCCGTAGGGAAGAATTTTCGCATCCTGCCACTCGCCATTCACATAGTCTGCGCTGAACATGTGGTCTGCCAGATGCACACCGAACTCCAGCTTGCGGAAATTAACGTCCTTCAGCCGTGACCGGTTTGTTTTCGTTACGGGAATTTCAATAGTTTCATTCATAGTATCAAACATGGTTCGATAATTTGTTTAGTTAGCAAGATAACCAAATAACTTCAAGTATTTTATACAATAACGATTGAGATTATTAAGTTCGTTTCGGGAGCAGGTTAAAAAATCTAAAGCCCAATTCGATTGTAAAACGGACAATAAAATAAGCCCACTTTCGCGAAAGCTACCGCGGGCAAGGCGGAGAGGGTGGGATTCGAACCCACGATACCCTTTTGGGATATACACACTTTCCAGGCGTGCTCCTTCGGCCACTCGGACACCTCTCCTGAGAAAAAAACAAGCGTCAGACGTTTAAAAACGCCAGACACATCAAAGAACGAATGCAAAGTTAGAAGATTCGGCTGCCTTAGGAAAGATTAAATAACGTGAGTTATGGATTCAAAACTGCCTCGCAACTGTCTTCATTGCCGTCCGCTTTAGCGGACGGGTTGAGAATCAAGAGCAAAAGGGCTTTAGCCAAAATCCTAAAGGCAGTTCTAAAAATTGTTCTTTTATCGCCTCACACCTTCCCTCTCCAGAAGGCTTCAGAAGAAAAGGGAGAAAGTGGTAGAATTTTTAGAACTGCCCCTAACTCAAATTTTTTGGCTAAAGCCTCATAGCCTCATGCCTTTTTCCCGTCCGCTAAAGCGGACGGCAATGAATTTCAATAAGTTATCTTGTCGGTAATCCATAACTCACGTTAAATAGTGCACGTGCATTTTTTGAAGTAATTGCTGCAACTTCTTCCACCGGAAGCTTTTTCACCTGCGCGATTTTTTCCGCTACTAATTTGACGTATGCAGTTTCATTTCTTTTACCGCGATGCGGAACCGGTGGCAGATAAGGCGAATCAGTTTCAAGGACGATATGTTTCAGGTCAATTTTCTCTATCACTTTATCCAGCCCGGAATTTTTATATGTCACTACTCCGCCTATTCCCATGTAGAAACCAAGGTTTATCACTTTTTGGGCGTCATTCAGCGCTCCGGTGAAGCAGTGGAAAACTCCTTTCAACCTTTCGTCTTTTAACGGTTTCAGCATCTCAACAATATCGTCAAATGAATTTCGGCTATGAATCACTATCGGCAGTTGCAATTGTTTAGCCCATTTGATTTGTTGGATGAAAGATTCTTTTTGCTGCTCTTTAAATGTCAAATCCCAATAGTAATCCAATCCGGTTTCGCCAACAGCAACATACTGCCCTCCCCTTAGTTTTTCACCGATGATTTTCAATTCATCCCTGAAATTTTCCTTCACATAACATGGGTGCAATCCCATCATCGGCAGGCAGGCTCCCTGAAATTTTTCAGCGACATGATGAAGTCCTGAAATGCTCGCGCTGTCCACATTTGGCATCAGCGTTTTGGCAACGCCAGCGTCTTTCGCCCTTTGGAGCACGTCACCAATGTCGTCTTTGAATTGCTCTTCATAAAGGTGGGCATGAGTGTCAATCAGTTCCATCCTGGTCATTCCTGCAATTTTTCTCCGAAGGCCAGATCGCCCGCGTCACCCAGCCCCGGAACGATATACGCCTTTGCTGTGAGTTCATTATCCACTGCGGCAGTCCATAGCGTAACATTCGGCAGATGACGCTTCACATGCTCAATGCCCGCTGTGCTTGCAATCGCGCTAACGATATGGACATGCTTTGGCTCGCCTTCTTTCATAAGTTCCTGTATAGTGAGCACCAATGACGCGCCTGTGGCAAGCATCGGATCGGAAAGGATCACGATTCTGCCCGCCAGCGAGGGCGAGGTCAAATATTCAAGATTGATGAAGAACGTGCCGTCTCTGCTGTGCTTACGGTAGGCGGCAATGAAGGCGTTGCCGGCATGGTCAAAAAAGTTGAGCAAACCCTGGTGCAGCGGCAATCCTGCGCGAAGGATGGTTGCGAGCACGGGTTGTTCCGCCAACACCATGTGTTTTGCCGTGCCAAGCGGTGTGGTAATCTCCCTTTCTTCCCAGTCAAGAAGTTTGCTTATCTCGTAGGCGAAAATCTCACCGATCCGCTCCATGTTTCTTCGAAAACGGAAACGGTCTTTCTGAACATTGACATCCCTTAATTCAGAAACAAATTGACTGGCGAGTGAGTTGGTTTCGCTAAGGTTATGGAGCATGGGGCGGATTGTGAATTACGAATGATGAATTACGAATGTAATACAAATCGAGGTATCGGATTTTTCAGTCCTTAAGGGCAGTTCTAAAAATTGCTCTTTTTATCGCCTCACCCTTTCTCTCTCCAGAAGGAGCGGGAGTAAGTGGTAGAATTTTTAGAACTGCCCTTAAATTATTCATTTTAACATTTACACCGAAACAAGTCAGGTTTTCGAAAAATGAAACGGCAGGATGCTGGTGTTGACCAGAGTACGTTTCGTATCGGAAACCCGACTGCTCTCGGTATATACTTTGGGAAAAAAGCGCATTCTCTATTCCACTCATCCTTTCATCCATCTTACCAACCAGGGCAGATTATTTCTCCTCAACCGCCAATATCCCTGCTCCACCGCGCCAAAGCCTTTGTAGAAGCGGGCGATTGGCTCGATCATCGAGCCTTCGAAATCGAGATCTTTCTCAACTTTGACAGCAAATCGCGTTAACTGCTTGATAATCAGGCATAGCGCT
>CAZCXH010000021.1:0-43646 GCA_964502525.1 uncultured Chitinophagaceae bacterium | reverse complement strand
CCGCGATTATCTCGAAAAAAAAATCGAGGAGCCCGGCAAGCGTTACTACGGCATCAACACGGGCTTCGGCTCGTTGTGCGATGTTGCAATCCCCGATAATCAATTGGAGCTGTTGCAGGAAAACCTGCTGCTCTCGCACGCCTGCGGCATGGGAACGGAAGTGCTCCCCGAAGTGGTGAAAATCATGCTCATTCTGAAAATGAAAGGACTCGCACTCGGCAATTCAGGCGTGCGACCGGAAGTGGTGGAGAAACTCATTGAACTTTTTAATCATGAAATTTATCCGGTGGTGTGGGATACCGGCTCATTGGGCGCTTCGGGAGATTTAGCTCCGCTCGCGCATCTTTCGTTGCCGCTGATTGGAATGGGAAGCGTGCGCTACAAAGGTGAAGCGATGAGGTCCGGGGATGCGCTCAAAAAAGCAAAAGTGCAACCGCTCAGGTTGAAAGCGAAAGAGGGTCTGGCGCTGATTAACGGCACACAATTCATGAGCGCGTGGGGATGCTGGTCCATCCTTGAATCGAAACGCGTGGTGAAGCTGGCGGATTTGACTGCCGCAATTTCATTGGATGCCTATAACTGCCAGAGCGAACCGTTTCATGAAGCGATTCAGAAAGTGCGTCCACATAAGGGGCAAATTGAATCTGCGAAAAATGTGCTGGAGTTTTTGAAAGGAAGCGCGATTACAAGGCAGCCGAAGAACAATATTCAGGACCCATACTCCTTCCGATGTGTGCCGCAGGTGCATGGCGCAGTGCGTGGAGTGATTGCGCATGTCGAGCAGGTGTTTGAAACGGAAATTAATTCCGTTACCGACAATCCGCTCATTTTTCCAGAAGAGGATAAAATTCTTTCCGGAGGAAATTTCCATGGCGAGCCGCTCGCTCTGGCAATTGATTATCTCGGCATGGGAATGTCAGAGCTTGCAAGCATTTCAGAGCGAAGAACATTTCAACTCATTTCCGGCAAACGAGAATTGCCTCCGTTTCTCATTGAAAATTCGGGTTTGAATTCCGGATTGATGATTCCGCAATATACGGCTGCAGCAATCGTCAGCATGAATAAGCAGCTTGCAACTCCTGCATCCGTTGATACAATTACTTCTTCTGACGGTCAAGAAGACCACGTGAGCATGGGAGCGAATGCTGCAGTGAAATGCTACAAGATTGTTTACAACATCGAGAAAGTTCTCGCAATCGAATTTCTCACTGCGATGCAGGCTCTTGATTTGCGCAAGCCGCTGAAAAGCTCACCGCTCATTGAAAAAATAAAATCACAGTACCGCAAGATTGTCCCCTTCCACGACAAAGACCGCTACCTGTATGACGACATCCAGGTAACGGTGGATTTTATGAGGGGGATTGGAGTGGTATAAATATTGTATTATAGAAGATTGTTCTTTATTTTACTGACAAAAGCGAAACCAATGTCCGTCAAACAAAAAATTTCTGCGCTGTTATCAATAAGCATGAAATATCGTGCGATGCTGACTGTGATAAACTGAAATAAATAGAAATCCAGAGTACAAATGAGATGAATGGTTTTAGCATTTTGATACTTAAACATCCATTTACGCCAAACGCACCCTCAGGTAAGCATTCGCCAATTCCAACCCTCTTATCTGCCCTTCTATATATGAATGAAGCTGCCCGTAGGAATCCTTAGCCCGTTCGAGCATGGCAGAGCCTTGTCCGTAAATGCTGCTGCATTGCAGCTTTGAAGTAAGATAATATCCGTCAAGGAAGGATTTCACTCCACCCGAAATTATCACCTGCCGGCAAAGCGCCTTCTCACCCAGTTCCTGCAATATCCGGTTTGTAAAATCCACCATCTCATTTGCGCTGTGCCCGGCATCAGCCACGTTCTCATATAGCTCCTGATGGTTTTTATTGCTTCGCAGCAATTCCACTTTGGAGAAGTTGGTGCCGCCATGCGCAGCGAAATCAACCGCGGCAAGCGGCAGCCGGAACAATGCCTTCAGGCTTTCAGGTCCCATTCCCTGCCCCACTTCCTTCACCATCACTTTGAACTTTACCTTATCAAGAAAAACTTTGATCGTTTCGATTGGCGGGCTCCCGATTTTGTCGCCTTCCGGCTGCAGCCATTCTTGTAATGGATTGACGTGAATGATTAATCCGTCAGCATCCAGGCGTTTCACCAACTCTTCCACACGCTTCACGCTTTTATTCGACAGTTCCTGCTCCACCTGTGCGATGCCGAGATTGGCAAAAAGCGGCTGCTCATCACCGATAACCGGACGCAGGTTAAAGTCTTTGAAGCGGGAGTTATCTTCCAATAAAATCCTGCACGAGCCAAGTCCCATTCCCAATCCAAACTCTCTGCAGGCGCGGGCAAGATTGTGATTGATTTTGTAGGCAAGCTCCGTTCCCCCCGTCATGCTTGAAATCCAGAGAGGGGCTTTCAGTCTTTTTCCGAGAAAATCAATAGGCTTCAGCGGTGTAGGATGCGCGGAAAGCAACGGCTCGTAATAAAAGCGATTGTCCGCGGCAATATCTTTTTGCGACTTGAAAGCCAGCGCGATGTGGTCTTTCTTTCGGGAGGATGTTGTGCTTTTGCTTTTCTTCATTACCGACAGGTCAAAGATACCAACGGGCGCGGCATATTTTGAGTGTACGGCAAATTTTCGCCAATCACCCTCCAAACCTCCCTCCCGATAGAATCGGGATGCTTCGCTATCAAGAGGCTTGCTTGCGCGCGTTGGCTTCCCCCTCAAGGGGGATTAAGGGGGTGACATCCGCAGTCCAGCAAAAAAATTTGATGCACACGCGCATATTTCCAGCCGCCTTCGTATGTTTTTATTTTTCTTACTTTTAGGGGCACGCAAAATTGATGAAAAGCCTTCGGTCAGCACATTTGGCGCTTTTGTTCCTGCTCATCGGCAGCGTGAAGGCGCAGGACATCCACTTCTCGCAATTCTATGCATCGCCTCTCACGCTGAATCCAGCGCTCACCGCCACCAGCGAAGGCAGCTACCGCATCACCGGCATTTACCGCAACCAGTGGCGCAGCGTCACCACGCCCTACCAGACTTTTGGCGCATCGTATGACATGCGCCTGCTGCAGGGCAAACTGAAGAATGACATTTTTGGAGCGGGCGGCTCCATCGTATATGACAAGGCGGGAGATGGCAACCTCAGCCTCATGAGCGTGATGGCGAGCGCAGCATTTCATAAAGCGCTTGACAAAAATTCAAAACATTTTATCGGACTCGGAATACAACTTGGATTCGTGCAGCGTGCGTTGGATTACAACGACATCCTTTTTCCCGAGCAGTATGATGTTGCCACGCAGGACTTGAATCCCGTGCAGTCAAATGGTGAAAATTTTTCCGACTCCAACGTGAATTATTTCGATATGGGCGCAGGGGTGTTGTGGAGTTCCAAAGTTGGAAAGCGACTCGGCATCTTTGCGGGAGGAACCATCTTCCATCTTACGCAACCCAAAGAATCCTTTCTTGGGGATGAGTACAAGCTGCACATGCGCGGCATCGCGCACGGAGGATTGAACGTCAAGGCGACCGAGCATATTTACATCACGCCAAACGTGCTGTTCATGAGGCAGAACAAGGCGAAGGAGATGAACTTTGGCGGTGCGGTGGAGTATCATTTCAAGGATGCGCAGAACACCATTGTGGCGCTAGGCGGATGGTACAGGATGGATGATGCACCCATCGTCTCCGCTAGTGTTGAGCACAGGAGCATCCGGCTCGGAGTGGCGTATGACATCAATACTTCCGAGTTGCAGGTTGCGAGCAGCAGCCGCGGAGCATTTGAGATTTCAATAATTTACCTGGGAAAGATCACGAGGATAGATGCGCCAATACTTGTTCCTTGTCCGAGACTTTAATTAGTTTAAAGTTTACCGTTTAGAGTTTACGGTTGAATACTTTCAAAGAAACTCTAAACCGTAAGCCGTAAACCGTAAACAGATATAAAGTGAGAAATCTTGTTTCAATAATTGCCTTCTTTTCAATCATAGCAACCATCCGCGCGCAAACCGGTCTTACTACCGATCTTGCATCACCGGATACCGTTCAAACCAAGCCCAAGAAGCAGAAGAAATTCAAAGCAAGGAAATATATCAAAGCGGCTAACCGGATGATGTCGAAGGGGAACATTTACGCAGCCAGCGATCAATATGAGATCATCATGTCGCACACTCCTGATGACATGCAAACGGCTTACAAGCTTGCCGAATCTTACCGCATAGCGCGCGACTACAAGAAAGCTGAAGAGTGGTATCGCACGGTGACGGAAAAAGACCCGTTCACTTTTCCGCAGGCCAACTATTGGTATGGATTAATGCTGAAGATGAATGCGAAGTATGAAGCTGCCAAAAAGGTTTTTGATGATTTCAAAAAAAGTTACAAAGGAGAAGATGACAACCTGAAGAAATGGGCGGGTGTTGAGTCGGAAGGATGCGCCCTTGCGCTGAAGCTAAAGGACAATCCTTTGCCGGTCAACGTCACGCATCTTAATAAAAATGTGAACTCTCCATACTCAGATCTGGCTCCGTTGATGTGGAACGACACCACCCTGTTGTTCGCTTCGCTTCCCTCAGACACGGTGATTGTGGTTGCGGGAGACCGCACCGCCACGGATCACTATATCAAGCTGTATGAAGCCACTGTCCGCAACCACCATGACTATCAGCAATCGAAAGTGTTTGACAAATTCAATCTTCCGGGGTTGCATACCGCCAATGGCGCCTTCTCTCCTGATAAAAAACGATTCTATTTCACGCAATGCACCGAACGGCAAAAAGGCGTGATCATCTGCGCCATTTATGTGAGCGAATGGAAAGACAGCCTCTGGAGCGATCCCGAAAGTTTGGGCACCGAGATCAATCTCCCGGAGTTCACAACCACCCACCCGTTTATTACGCCCGGCAAGAAGGGCAGCGAAACGCTCTATTTCGCTTCCAACCGCCCTGAAGGAAAGGGCGGGTTGGATATCTGGTATTCCATCTATAATATAAAAAAGAAAACTTATGCCGCTCCGCGAAATGCAGGCACCAAGATCAACACCGACCGCGATGAGGCGACTCCTTATTATGATGCCGCTACGGGCGATCTGTACTTCAGTTCCAACGGGCAGGTGAACATCGGAGGCTATGACATATTCCGCTCTTCGGGCAGCGAAGCAAGGTGGGGCGAGCCTGAAAACATCGGCTATCCCATCAACTCAAGCGCTGACGACATGTATTTCCGCATTGCGGAAAGCGGCAAGATGGGTTTCTTCGTTTCCAACCGTCCCGGCATCATCTCCATCCGCAGCGAAACCTGCTGTGATGATATTTTCACCTTTGAATATGTAAAGATCATCAATCTTGCCGCAATGGGGATTGTTTACGATGAAGATGATGCTTCGAAAACTCCCATCAATAATGCCATAGTCACGCTCTCATTTGAAAGCGGTGAAGGCATCCTGCAAAACATTACAATAGGAGATGATACCATCAGAAATGGCAAGCCTTATTTCTTCCCCCTTAATCTTGAAAAGGAATACCGCGTTTCGGGAACAGCGGAAGGCTATCTCACCAACTCCGTTGCTTTTAATACGAAGGGCATCAGCGGCAGCGATACGCTCACGGTGGACATTGCGGTGAAGAAGCTGATCATCAACAAAGTCTATCGCCTTAAGAATGTGTATTATGATTTTGATAAATGGGATTTGCGCGAAGTGTCGAAGTTAACCCTCGACACCGTGTATAACCTCATGATCGAAAATCCCACCATCATCGTTGAAATAGGCTCTCACACCGACTCGCGCGCCACCGAGCAATACAACGTGAACCTGTCGCAGAAGCGCGCTGAAAGTTGCGTAAACTACCTTATCGGCAGGGGCATTCAGAAGGAGCGTTTGCAAGCGAAGGGCTATGGAGAGTCGCGCCCGCTCGATGACTGCTCGAGATATTCCGACTGTCCTGACGACAATTCCAGCGACTGTCCCTGTCATCAGAACAACCGCAGAACGGAATTCAAAGTGGTGGGCGAGTTGGGCGCAGAACTCATCTATGAAGACCAGCGGTTTGAGGAAGTGACGGATGTGGAAGACGGGGTGGAGCCGGAGGAAAAGAAAAAGAAGAAGTAGTTTCCTCAATTCAAAAAAAATGCTGAATTTTGAGCGCCCGATGATTACGCATAACCATTTTAACCTTTATGAGAAAAGTTGATCTCATCCAAAATATTTCAGAGAAAACCGGCATTGCCAAAGTGGACGTGCTGGTGACGCTCGAAACTTTTTTCAAGGAAATAAAAACCTCGCTGAAGGAAGGAGAAAATGTTTACGTGCGGGGCTTCGGCAGCTTCATCATCAAGAAGCGCGCGAAGAAAATCGGCAGGAACATCAAGAAGAACATCGCCATAGAAATTCCGGAGCATTACATCCCCGTGTTCAAGCCGGCAAAGATTTTTGCCGATGCCATCAAGAAGAACGTGAAGAAGCCCAAGAACAATATCGAAGACGAAGAATGACTTTAGGGCAAGTAGCATTGATAATTACAGGTGTTGTGTTGACAGGGGTGATGTACCTGTTCGGCCCTTTGCATCCTTCTGAAAAGGAAAAATCTGAACACGCTGTTGAAGCCGCTGCGATAGAGGATTTAGACTTCAATGCATATAAGGCTGAGGAATTGAAAAAGTTGCCTGCTGCAGAGTTGGAGAAATATGAGGCGATGCAAACCGCTCTTGAAGGTGTTGAAGACAAGCCTGCCGGTTTGAATGCCATCGCCTCCCTGCTCGAAACTAATCAGCTTCATGCGCTTGCAGCATTGATACGCAAGGAAGCCGCATCGCTGACAAACATTGATACCGTTTGGAAAAAAGCCGGTAACGAGCTATACAGCCTCGCTTTCAACACCGACAACCAATCACTCGCCCAATACGTACTATCACAGGCAATGGCATGCTATGAGCAAGCCATCGGGCTGAACCCTGAAGATAATGAAGCGAAGATCAGCCTTGCCGTAGCGCACCTCGAAGGACAGAAGGAGCCGATGAAGGGCGTGATGTTACTTAGAGAAATAACGGACAAAGACCCCGATAATATAACCGCAAATTTAATTTTAGGGAAATACGGGATAGTGTCGGGTCAATTTGATATAGCCGCGGAGCGGCTGCAAAAAGTTCTTTCAATAGATTCGCTGAATGTTGATGCCTGCCTTTACCTCGCGGAAGCATACGAGGGCATGGGTGACAAAGACAAAGCCATTGAAACGCTGGAGCAATGCAAAGCCATTGTGAACAATCCGGGTTTCTCAGACGAAATCAGCAAGTATATTGAAAAACTGAAAAACTCTTAAACCATTAATATGCCAAGCGGAAAAAAACGCAAGCGCCACAAAATGGCAACCCACAAACGGAAGAAGAGGTTGCGCAAGAACAGGCACAAGAAGAAGATCAGATAAGCTTCTCGTTAAATCTATCCCGTATTTCCCTGTTTGACAAGTTCGCTCGGTAGGTACGTCATACTGAGCGAAGCGAAGTATCTCACCTTGAATGAAATGTGAGATTCTTTGCTTCGCAGAGATTCGCTCAGAATGATGGACTTTCTTGTGGTGAATTAAAAATTATTATGTGAATAGGGAACTCATCGTTAACTGCACCCCTGAAAAGGTTGACATCGCTTTGCTTGAAGACAAGGCGCTGGTTGAAATTCATAATGAAAAAGGCGAGGGCGACTTTACTGTTGGAGACATCTATCTCGGTAAAATCACCAAGCTCGCTCCCAGCCTGAATGCCGCATTTGTTGATGTAGGATACTCAAAAGATGCTTTCCTGCATTACACCGACCTCAGCCCGCAATTCCGCACACTCGACAAGATTGTGAAGGCGTCCATCGCGGGTGATGAATCTTACGTGACACTAAACAATCTTAAGTACGAAAAAGAAATCATCAAAACCGGCAAGGTGCCTGAAGTATTGCAGGCAAGGCAATCCGTGCTGGTGCAGATTCTGAAAGAGCCTATCAGCACCAAGGGTCCGCGCCTCACATGTGAAATATCGCTGCCGGGAAGATTTTTGGTATTGCTGCCGATGAATGAATCCATTGGGGTTTCAAAAAAGATTCCATCAGCCGATGAACGCAAACGCTTGCAGCGATTGATGGAAAGCATCCGTCCGAAAAACTTCGGAGTGGTGGTGCGCACTGTTGCCGAAGGGAAAAGCGCAGCGGAACTGCATGATGATTTGAACGGGCTGGTGAAAAAATGGGAAGCGCTGGTGAAGCAATTAAAAGGCGCTGTTCCGCCCAAGAAGATTCACAGTGAGATGCGCAAGACATCGAGCATTGTGCGCGACATGCTCAATGAATCGTTCAATAACATCGTGGTGAATGACGAGGGATTGAAAGAAGAAATTGAAAACTACATTGAAAGAATCGCTCCTGAAAAAAAGAAAATCGTTAATCTTCATAATTCACCCAAACCCATCTTCGACCATTACGGAGTGACCCGGCAAATAAAATCGCTGTTCGGAAAAACCGTGACAATTCCGGGAGGCGCATATCTTGTCGTTGAGCATACGGAAGCCATGCACGTGATTGACGTGAACAGCGGGCAAAAGCTTTCCAGGCAAGCCGACCAGGAAACGACCGCACTCAATGTCAATAAGGAAGCAGCAAGAGAAGTGGTGCGCCAACTGCGGCTGCGCGACCTCGGAGGAATCATCGTGGTGGATTTTATTGACATGAAGAACTTCGGGAACAAGAAGGCGCTGTTTTCGCACATGTATGAGTTGATGAAAAGCGACCGCGCCCGGCACACCATTTTGCCACTGAGCAAATTCGGACTGATGCAAATCACCCGCGAACGGACTCGCCCGCAGGTGAACATCGCCACGCAGGAGCTATGCCCGACCTGCAACGGCACAGGCAAGGCGGAAGCAACCATCCTGATCACCGACCGCCTCCAGCAGGATTTTGAAGCGCTGATGGGGAAAGGAAACAATGTCACGATAGCCGCCCATCCTTATATTGCCGCTTACTTAAACGATGGATTCCCTTCGATAAAAATGAAGTGGAGCTGGCGGTATAAAAAGCGTATCAAGATATTTCCTTATACTGATTATCCGATCAATGAATATCATTTCTTCGACAAGAAAACGGGCGAGGAAGTGGTGGTTTAGGTGCTCAATGAATTAATGCCTCAAGCTTGCTTGACAGATAGCGATCTCATACTGTGTTAATAATTCGTCCGATAACCTGAAAATTCATAAGGTTAATACCCCGTAGCTAATTCCGCTCACGAACAAATTTTAATTTTATCCTGTGAGCATCCTCCTTGAAAAACCTATCGAGTATGTGAAGGGAGTCGGTCCTTTAAAAGGAGACCTGCTGAAAAAAGAGTTGGGGATTTTCAAAGTTGAAGACCTGCTGAGCCACTACCCTTTCCGCTACCGCGACCGCACGAAAATCGTTCCGATAAAAGACGTCCATGATGATTCTCAGTATGTACAGATAAAAGGGAAGCTGGTTCACTACCATGAGCTTGGCGCTAAATTCAACAAACGCTTGGTCGCTCAACTGAAAGACGACACGGGGCGGATTGAACTCGTTTGGTTCCGCGGGGTTAATTGGTTCGCGAAAAGTTTAGTCACGGGAGCAGAGTACATTGTCTATGGCAAACCCTCGTGGTTCAACGGCAAGCTGAATATCGTACACCCCGATGACATGGAATTGCTTTCCCAGCAAACATTTGAGAAAGTGACAGGGCTTCAGCCAGTTTATCCCAGCACGGAAAAGCTGAAAGCGAAAGGCTTGGACAGCCGCGGGATTCTGAAACTGATGGACACTGTGATGGATGAACTGAAAGAGAGCGATCTGCCCGAAAATCTTCCCGCGGAGATGGTCCGCAAGTACAGGTTCATTTCAAAATATGAGGCGACTGTTTTCATCCACCGGCCTTCGAATGATGAGGAGATGGAAAACGCTGTGAGGAGGTTGAAGTTCGAGGAGCTTTTCATTTCACAGGTACGCATCCTTCAATTAAAAGTAGGAAGAAGAGAACACGCACCGGGTTTCATTTTCACAAACATCAATGACGTATTTGACCAATTCTACCATCATCACCTGAAATTCAAGCTTACCAACGCGCAGAAGAAAGTGCTGAAAGAAATCAGGCATGACGTGCTTGCGGGAAAACAGATGAACCGCCTGTTGCAGGGGGACGTGGGCAGCGGGAAAACCATTGTCGCTGTGATGACGATGCTGATGGCGATGGACAACGGCTTCCAGGCTTGCCTGATGGCTCCCACGGAAATCCTTGCCCAGCAGCACTTCCGGAATATTAAATATCTTATTGGTGATTTGCCGGTGAAAATTGAGATGCTGACAAGCTCGGTCAAGGGAAAGCTGCGCAAAAACATTTTGAGGGAATTATCGGAGGGAACCATCCACATCGCTGTGGGCACGCATGCTTTAATCGAAGAAGATGTGCAATTCAATAATCTCGGACTGGTGGTGATTGACGAGCAGCATCGCTTCGGTGTGGCGCAGCGCGCTGCGCTCTGGGAGAAAAGCGGACACCCGCCTCATGTTTTGGTGATGACCGCAACTCCCATCCCCCGTACGCTTGCGATGACCGTCTATGGAGATTTGGATGTTTCAGTGATTGACGAATTGCCTCCCGGCAGAAAACCTATTGTGACCAAACATCTTTTTGAATCAAAGCGGCTTCAGATGTTTGGATTTCTGAAAGAGCAGATTGCTAAAGGAAGACAAGTGTATATTGTTTATCCGCTCATTGAGGAATCTGAAAAATTGGACTTGAAAAATCTGATGGAAGGTTACGAGAGCATCGCGCGCGAATTTCCGCTGCCGGGTTATCGCGTGAGCGTGTTGCACGGGCAGATGAAAGCGGAAGATAAGGACATGGAGATGCAGCGTTTTGTGAGAGGCGAAACGAACATCATGGTTTCAACGACCGTGATTGAGGTGGGCGTGGATGTTCCGAATGCTTCGGTGATGGTGGTTGAAAATGCCGAGCGCTTCGGGCTTTCGCAGATGCACCAGTTGCGCGGGCGCGTGGGCAGAGGCGCTGACCAATCGTACTGCATCCTGATGAGCGATTTCAAACAATCACAGGAAGCCAAAACCCGGCTCGACACGATGGTGCGAACCAATGACGGATTTCAGATCGCGGAAGTTGACCTGCACATGCGCGGACCGGGCGACATCGAAGGCACGCGCCAGAGCGGACTGATGAATTTTAAGGTGGCGGATATTGTGCGCGATTCGGTGATACTCAAAGAGGCGCGTTATGCAGCGCAGCAGTTGCTGAATGATGATCCGCTGTTGGAAAAACAGGAGAATTCTCCTCTGAAAAGATTTTTATCTGGTCAGAAAACGGAGAAAAGACAGTGGAGCAGGATATCGTGATCAGATGCCCGTGATTTTCAGCACCATACCTGGGCGGAGATCGTTATCCGTGATGTTGTTTTCCTTTTTGAGGTCTTCAACTTCCACTCTATATTTCTTTGATATATCCCAGAGCGTGTCTCCGGTTCTCACTTTGTAGTAGATGCAATTGCAGGATTCATCCAGCTTGACATTAACGGCAGTGGAACCGCCAGACGCCTTCCACTCCTGCTTTTCGCGGAAAGACATGCTGTTCACATCCATGTAATTATCATACTTGTGTTTAGGAACATAAATGGAGAGCTTCTGCCCGGCCCTGATCGTGCTATTGTACATGCCGTTCCAGTTTTTGATCTGCTGCACCGTGCAGTCATACCATTCTGAAATGTATCCGAGGTTGTCGCCCGATTTCACCGTGTAATACAATTTTGACCTGGAGCCGTCCGCAGGCGCCAATTTGCTGTAAGAGGCGGTAATCTCCGATTGCGCCAGCAGTTCTTTCTCCATATCAGGCATGCTCCTGAAGATGGAATCTTTCAGCGATTCAAACTGCGCCACCTTGGTGACGGGCAGCTTCATCGCATAGCCGTTTGAAGACACAGGCACCATTTTTTTCTTCAACGCTGGATTGAAGAAGGTTATCTCTTCTTCCTCCATAGATAGCTGCTCTGCAATGTGCTTCAGTCCGATGGCTTTGTAGATCATCACCGTGTCGGTGGGGTATTCAACATATTGCGGTTTTATCGCCTTCAATTGAAAATCTTCATGGTGCATCATCACGTACATGGCGCCCATGAACGCGGGCACATAGCCCCGCGTCTCGGCAGGCAGGAAGTGCTGTATCTTCCAGAAATTCCGCTCACCGCGCGCGCGGGCAATTGCTTTATTCACGTTGCCCGGTCCGCAGTTGTAGGCGGCTATCACCAGAAACCAGTCGCCATAAATTCCATAAAGTTTTTCAAGGTAGTCCAGCGCGGCAGTGGTAGAGCGCTGCGGGTCCCTGCGCTCGTCAATGTAGCTGTTGATAGTGAGACCCAGCATGCGACCGGTGGAATACATGATCTGCCACAAGCCCGTTGCGCCTGAGCGCGACACGGCATTGGCATTCAACGCTGATTCAATCACCGGCAGATACTTCAGATGGTGAGGAAGATTTCTGCGGTCAAGCTCTTGTTCAAACAGGGGAAAATAAACTTCAGACAAACCAAGTATCATCTCCACCTTGGCGCGTTTTTCAATAGCATAAACTTCTATATACCTTTTCACGCGCTCGTTGAACGCAAGCGGCATCTCAGACTGGATGGCGAGAATATTCCTGAGTATCACCGAATCATTGAACAGGGGGAAAGTGTCGGGAATGGCAGCAGTAGTGTCAATATTGGATTCCAACCGATATTTGAAACGGTTCCCATACAAATTGCCGGTGAGGCTGTCAAGCATGCTCACGATGGAAAGCTCCTCCTGGGAAAGTTGGGCCCGGTCGGCAATTCCGTCATCAGCGGAAGCGCTGAATGCTGCAAAAAAGAAACACAGTAAAAATCCAAATGCTTTTACAAGTCGCATCACTGATATGGTTTTAGTCGGGTTAAGAATCGGGTATATTGAGCCAAACGAAAATGCCCTTCAGATAGTCTGCTTACGCAAATGCGAACTGTTGGGTTACGCTCAGACTCGAAAAATAATTTTTTACCAGCAGTACTAATCATAAAGTTAGTCGAATGTCGGGAATGTGGCGGTGACGGGAATTGAGGTAAGTCAAATTGTTTCCGGTTTGTTCGGTATTCCTTCTGTTTTTTTTCTGCAACTCGTTCAACCGTTCCTGAAGGAGAATTGCATTTTTATTTTGCGAGGAATCCGGAGGCAACAGGCAATTTGGCAAATGGCAATTTGCGCTTTTGCCTTTTTTCCTTTGACAGGAGGTGCGCGACAGATTCAAAGACCTTGCATGTGGTGTCTTAAAACATCACGCCTATCTTGAAGCACCCGCGCCAACCCCTACAGGGAATTCACCAGGTGGAGAGGATATTCCAGACTGAGTGCTTTGGAAATCTATGAGTCGGATTTTGCCTGCACCAGTTTCTGGTAATCAGCGCTGGAGAGCAAAGCGGTAAGTTCGCCCTTATCCCTGATCTTTATTTTGATGAGCCATCCTTTTCCGTAGGGATCCTGGTTCACCAGTTCGGGTGATTTCTCAATGTCTTTGTTCAACTCAACCACTGTTCCTGAAACGGGCAGGAACAAATCAGACACGGTTTTCACGGCTTCCACCGTGCCGAAAACAGCATCCTTCTCCAACTCTTCATTCAGGGTTTCCACTTCCACATACACGATGTCGCCCAGCTCCCGCTGCGCGAAGTCGGTGATGCCAATGTATGCGAAATCACCTTCTACCCTCAGCCACTCGTGCTCTTTGGTATATTTTAAGTTATCGGGAAAAGTCATGGGTTGATCTTTTAGCGTCAAAAATACTGAAAGATCACTGAACGGTAATCCAAATGGATGTTTTATCGCTTTCGGAACCGGTGCCTACCTTGCAGTTGAGTTTTACGCCATTGTAGGTGATTGCTTCAAGGGTAATCTCGTATGTTCCCGGCAAAGGAAATTGAATCACCAACTGATCGGTGCAGTTGTCAATTACGGGGGGGGTCAATATGTTAATGATCGTATCCATCGTCCAGAAGTAGCGGTCGGCATCTTTGCTGCAACTGGAAATGGTAACCTCTTCGTTCACTTTCACCGAGGTTTTGCCTGCGGTGATGCAGGCTTCCGGCTTTTTTTTGCAGGAATAAGCCGTCAGCAGCGTCAGGCAAAGAAGGAAAGGCTTAAGGTATGTCATTTTATATCTTATTGCGTCAGTGAAAACCGCAGCGTTATACCCGCCTTGGTGTTGGTGATGGGAAATGATGCCGAAGTGGCGGGTATGGTGCGTGTGCGCTCGAAGAATAATGTGAACGTGAGCCGTTTGTTGATTTCATAATCAATCTTGGGATTGGTGCGGATGGTTTTTGAGCCGCGCGTGGGTTCGCTCACATCCTGGTCAAGGCGCTGGTTGAAAGTGACATTATCGCGATAGGAGAAATCAAACCGGAAGTTGATTTCGTTAGGCAGCTTTTTCTTCTTGCCCTTGAACTTGAACGGCAGCACCAGCCCCTTCAGGCGGTAACCCAATCCAATGGTTACTTCGGTTGTTTTCGATTCGCTCACCTGGTAGTCCACCAGCCCGAGGGAAACGTTCCGCGTTTTCTTGAAATCAAACCGTGTTGTCACATTCTTATTCCATGTGATGTCAATGCCGATGAGAGGCGAGAATTGCTCGGTGATATTTATGTTCGGAATGCTGTAGAGCGGAACGAAGTTGTTTGACAGCGTGTCAATTTTCGATGGCTGAAAATAGCCGTTGCCTTCATAAAATAAATCGGTGATATATCCGCTCACGGTGTAGGTGGAGTTATAGCCATGCGTGATGTTGATGCTGCTCATCACTTTTTTGAAACCGGGCAGCTTGCTCAGCCCGTTGTAAGTGACGCGCCAGTTGGGCATTGGGAATACATCAAACGGGGAAAGTTTATCTTTATTGATGTCTTTCCCCCTATAAGCGGCAAGAAAAGCCGGAATGAGCACTTCTTTGCTGTAGGGTCCGTAGCCTTCGCGGTAGCCTCGGTAAGACGTATCGGTTGCCGGAAGCTGGAAATCGCCATTTGAATTGGGATTGTTTTCATCCAGAAATTTCGAGACATCTTCCCGGTATGAGGTGTCGTTACGGTCGTTCGGGTCGCCCTGAAGCTTCAGGAATGATGGCGTGAATCCCCGGTCATCTGCTTTTTGGAACATTGTTTTTATGGCAATAAATGAAACCGAGAAGCTGCCGGTGGTGGTTGGCGTCAGCGCCCTGAAATCGCTGTTGGAATCCTGCTTCTTGAAATATGCGGAATAATTTTCTGATGTGCTTTTGTTCATCGTCAGGTCAACTTTGAAATCACGGAAGGGCTCCAGCGTAGCCCTTACATCGAGGTTTTTTGTGATGAACTGCATCAACTGGTAATTAAGGTTGGTGTCAGGGGTGATCCATCCGTTGTGAGCGGCATCCCTCATCCAATACATGTCGGGCTGGTAGCCGAAGACAAAATCCCATCCGGGCCTGCCGAAGCCGACTTTATTGTAATTCGGGTCCTCCTGATAAGCCCGATAAGCCTGATAAGGGTTCTTATAATCTGAATCGCGCGACAAACCGAGCATCTTGGTGCCGGGCAGGTAGCCGGGAACGGTAGTGCCCCGGCTGATGCTGTAGTTCACTGAAACGCGCTTCAGCGCGATAATCGGCCTCACAAAAGGCGCCACGATGGGGCTTTCCGGATTCTGGATTTTATTTTTGTCACTCTTCAGCTTTTTGATTTTCTTCTTTTTGTCTTTGCGCTCCTTCTTCAGCTTTTTGATTTCCGCCTTCTTATTCGAAATGGTATCTTCTTTCACTTCTTTGATCTTTTCCTTGATACCCTCGATTTCCTTCCGAAGCTTCTCAATATCATCTTCAATCTTTCTGCGCCTTTTTTCATTTTCAGCTATCTTTTTATCCAGGTCTTTTTTCTTCCATTCATTGTCAGCCCGCGCCCTGCTTGAGTTGAAGGGACGCAGCCACTTGGATTTGTCATAGAGCTTTTTCATGTCCACTTCGCCATTCAGCTTGATATCGCTGGTGTTGCCGATGGTGTTGCCCAGCGGGTTTTTTTCGACCGGCTGGTTGGTTGCGCTGAAATCCCTGAGGACATTCCCAGACTCGTCCGTTTTTGCCGTGAGGGGACCTGTGACCCAGGAGTAGCTGGCGCTATAACCAACCCGCGCCTGCAGCCAGTCAATGGCGGGGATCTTGTTAAGAGGCGCGTTGTAATTAGCATTGAGATTATGCTGATAGCGCGTGGTCCTTCCCCAGTCGAATATATTATCCCATAAGACTTCCTTTTTTTCTTTGGTGTCAAGCTTCCCATACGGCTCGTCAACGGTGGCATTGTTTATCGCATTGAAATCAATGGTCAGCGATTTGAAGGGATTGTATTTCAAGCCATACACGCGATCCCAGGTGAAATATTTGTCATAGGTGGGCGGAGCGGGTATCTCATCGTTTTCCAACTGTCGCAGCCTCGTTTCTCCAAACTGGCGGTTGAATTCGGTTGAAAAGCTGAGGCTGTTTGGAATAAAGTTGATATTGATGTCGCGGAAAATGTCGAGGTACTTGTTTTTATTCTTTATCAATTTTGAAAAAGGCGCGATCGGTTTTGCCTGCGGGGAAAAATTATAGCCCATCGAAGCGCGGTATTTTTTAATGAGGTCGCTTTCTATGAACGCGGTGCTTCTTGTTGTTTTGGTGAAAGCGAAAGTGAAATTCAGGTTGGATGGATCATAAAACCTCACTTTCTTGTCGCTGCGGGAAGGAACATACCTGACATTGGTGAAGTTGAGGCTTTTGATGGTGGTCCTGTCCTGCACCTGGCGCTTGTAATCCTTTCTGTCGGGAGCGAAATTGAGCTTGTCGTTAAGCGGCACATCCAGCTCGTACGGATCATATTCAGGGGTGCTGAAAGATTGCGAAATACCGCCATACATCGGAATCCTCAGCCCCGCTTTTTCCGGAAGGAATTTTCCCAGTTCCACGTTGGCAGCAAGGTCATATTGCCACAGGTCATCCTTGAAACGCTCCTGCACTTTTTGTTCTATCTGCCCATACCCTCTGGTATGCATCAATGTTGAGAACGTAACCGCTCCTAAATCTGCAAGCTTGGCTTCCATGCGCGCGGTAGCCGCCCATCCGCCTTTCTCATCCAGCCCGGAGAGCCTCAATTCGTTGAACCACACCTCAACGCATTTGGATTTACCGTCATCAATAATATGAATAATATCAATAGTGTCTGGCGTTGCCTTGGGATTTCTGATCCCGAGCATAGCCGTCTTCACCATGCCCAGATCGGGATTGCCAACGACAGTAAACCTGTTCCCTTTTTTATCAGGGTATACAAATGGTGAATACGGATCTGGATTACTAACATCCCTCTTCAGCTTGACACCGTAGAAGCTGTCGAGCGGTATGTCAATCCTGTTCGCCTCAGGCCAAATGGTGTCGCGGTCTGCATCACTGCGGGGTGTGCTGTAAGTTCCCGGGTGTGTAATTGCCAGCGGCACTTCATATTCATAATAGTTATTGGTGAAATCGGAACCCAGCCTGATGAAAACCCTCACATCGCCATTCTGCAGCGGATCAGATGAATCGCCCGATTCACCGTGGATATACATCTTCAGGTTGCTGTAAGTGCGCAGGTCGAGGTTGAGCGTTTTGTAAACGGCACGGGAGTCGCCATCCTGCAGGTCGCATACATTCACCTGGAGGGATTGCTCGTTCTGATAATCGGAGTAACTGGGGCTGCTGATATTCTGCTCGCGCTCGATGCCGGGTGGCAGCACATACGGAACAGGCAGCTTTTCAGAATTCTCCTCTATATTTACGGATGATACGCTGAAAACAGTGTTCCCCGACTCATCATCCGGCACGTATTCACCGGGATCAAGCAATTCAAACCGGTACCTTCTCCACTGATTTCTTACCAATTCGAGCTTCGCAAACCGGATTGTAACAGCGTCTGTGAATCCCCTGAGGAACATCCTGATGAAGCGGATGGATTTGAAATCAGAGATGTTGCCGATCTTCCTTTCATATTCGTCAATGGGAATTTTAAACTGGTAATAATTAATAGTAGTGTCCTGTATAATTCTACCTGAATTATCAGCAATGTCCACAATAGCAGGCTGTTTAGCGGTAAGAAACCCATCGCCCACATCCATGCCGGGCTTCAGTTCGATGCGATACTGGAAATATTCTTCCGTTTCGTTGAGCGTGAAGTCGCGGTTCAAATCCTCAGAATCGGGAATGTTGGTTGCCGATTCCGAAACCGTCTGCCCGGAACCTGAAACCGGGGAGTTGCCTTGTGGGTTGTTATACTTTTTATAGCGCGCCCGGATGGAAAGTTCAGCATCATCATAGTCGCTGCCGCGATACCAGTGATAGTTATCGTTGGAGGGATCTTTGCTTAGCTCGTTGAAAATATTCTGATCGGTAACGATAGAGTTTAAATCACTCAGATACGAACTGAAATAATTTATTTCGGCTTCGTCATTCAACCCGTCCAGCCCGAGGTCCTGATATTGACGTTTTTCCACATCATTATCAAAGGAAGTGGTTATTGGCTGGTTCCTGGGAACAACCCCCCAATGGGTGGTGTCAATTGAACTTGCGCTGCCGGGCTCCTGCAAGCCGTTTTCATAAAACTTGCGCCCGTCTTTTAAAATGTCTTCGGAGATATTTCCGAGGTTGATATACAACTCGCCCTCAATATCTTTATTATAAATAAAAGGATCCAAAATCCAGAACTCAATATACTCGGTGTTGGAAGATTCAAAGTCAGTGTTGTCAATGCTTCGCATGATGCCGCCCCAGCGGGTTTCCGGCTGCTTAAGCGAACCATCCGTAAAAACGCCTGCTGAAATTCCCGGAACTCCTTTTGTATCAAAATTATATGGCCCCTTTTGCTTCGGGTAATAAGACAAGTCGAAGGTGAGCAGGTTTGTTTGGAAGTCATAAGGTTGTGATTTGTTGGGAAATACCTCCGTCACCTGGATTTCACGCGTATATGCATTCAACTGCTCCTTGTCATTATTTTCAATGTGGGAAGGAGTGGCGCTGTTATTCCGCGTGAACAGAGGGTCAATGCTATACCAGGTGAGCCTTGCCCGGTTAAATCCGTATATGAGGCTGTCGGATAATGAGGCTTCCGGAAACAAGAGATCGCCACCTTTTCCAAGAGCATTCTTTGGCGTACTCGAAAGCACCCAACTGGTGACAGGGTAATTCATCTGGTAGCTGCTGGTCGTTCCCTCGAAGTCATCAATGTAAACCGTTCCGTCTTTTCCGATGGCGCGCTGGTGACCGGGTTTCAGGTGAGCCATTTCTCCGGAAAGGGAAAAACTCGAAGCCTCTTTGGTTTCATACAGCGGCAGTTTGTCAACCAGCCAGGTGAGGAATTGAGATTCAGTATTGTAGTTGGCATCCAGCCCCAACTGCATGTTTTTGATGGGGTCTTCACCGATGTTCACTTTTTCAGTGAACGGGCGCTCGCGCAAGTGAAGCAATGTTCCTCCCCAACTGAATTTGTCGTTCACCTTGTAATCGAGGCGCGTTCCGAACATGGTTTTGGTCTGAAAGCCGAAAAGCGCATTGTTCTCATAAGACACGTTGATGGGAACACCGGAATTAAGCACGCCTTCGTTGATGATGGTCACCCTGCCGAGCGAATTGTCAACGGTATAGTCCTGTCCTTCGACCAAAAGCTGCCCGCCCGCCATTACCTTCACCGACCCCGGGGGAACATTGAACGCTCCCAAAGAGATTACGTTGGAAACATCAGATTTATAAGTGCCCTCTAAAAGAAACCGATTGAACTGCGGAAACTGCTGCGCGATAACTTTAGTGGAATCATAGAGCTGATCATATACATATTTGTTGGCCTCGATAGCATCCGGGAAAAGCGCTCTCAGATCCGCTCCGAACGGTTCGAGCACCGGGAAGAGGATTCTTCCGTTTTGAGGGGTGATAGTAATGCCCGGCACAAAGTCGAAAACCCCGTCAGGCTGCGGATCCATCCGGGAGTTAAGCCAGTCTAAACCGAGAAGGCGAATCAAGGGAACATCTCTAAAAGTTTCATGCTCCCCATCATAGTCGTTTACCGGGCTGTCAGAAGGAATGTAGCGTTTCGGTCCACCGCCAGGGTCCTGATAAAGAACATTAAGTTTAAAATCTTCCTGGTTTACCTGGAATGCCCCAAGCGGATAGATATTTTTCATCATCAGGTTCCAGATTGGAAGTTTCGGACGCGCTGACGTCCCTTTAAGCAATTTCAGGAAGAGGATTTGAGAAGTAGCTACGGAACCGGCAGCAGTGTCCAACTCCTGCGTCACGGCTTCCGCAAATTCTCCCACGCGGTACACATTGCCATTCAGCTTGTATTCGTAAGCCACGCCAAGCACCTCGTCATTATACAGCGCCTGGTTCAAAGACAGGAAGCCGAGTTGCGGATTAAAAGAAAATTCTGTGAGATTCAGCTTGCGGGCGTAAGTCTTTTCGTAATCCTGCCCTGCCTGCAAACCCAGTGATTGCAATTCGTCTTCTACCCGGTCAATCTTTCGCACTGCGGGTTCTTTACCGAGGACGCCCGCGTACAAGGTGTTGGCTTCATTAGCCGGAAAAATCTGCCTGCCGGGCGTTGGCTGTATGGAGGCTGTATTGTATATCATCTGGCTTTCACCCAGATCCATGAATCCGACAATATCGCGGGCGTTTTCAGTAGCCCCTGTGCGGTTGGTGATCCACACTTCGATGCGCGTTATCTCCACCTGCGTGTTGAGGTTAGGGAGATTTGAAAGAGCCTTGTTGAATCCACCGGTGCCGTTTTTGGCTGTGTCGCCCTCCCTGAAATACTGCCCGAGAAAAAAGTGCCTGTTTTCATCATACTGGTCGGCATACACTTCAAATTCAGAGGTCATTGCTCCTTTGTCAATGGTCACCGTTTCAAGCTTTGATTTCTGCTGCGAATAGACGCTGGTGATGGTGAGCCTTCCGAATTGCAGCTTCGTCTTCAGTCCGAACAGGCTCTGTGAGCCGCTGATGAGCGTGGTGGGCAGCGGAAAAGCCACATTACCCGCCTCAATCAGCTTGATGATGTCGTCTTCTTCTCCTTCGTAGTTGAGCTTGATTTGGTTTTCGAAATCGAAGGTGGCGCCTGTATTGTAATTCATGTTGATCTTCACCTTGTCACCGATCTTGCCGACCACGCTCAGGTTGATGTTCATGTCGAAATCGAAGCCGCCATTCTTGCGCTGGTTTTCAGTCAGAATAGGATTGTCAATTTTCTGAACATTGCCGCCAAAGGTGAGGTCAATATTCCCTGCCGGCTTGATGTCAATGGTGTTGCCGCCAAAAATGTCGCCAAACCGTTTCTTGGTAACGTAGAGCGGAGGAACAACCCCCTTTTGTTCGACCAGTGAGATTGACTTTGCCCTTTCTTCCCAGTATTCCCGCTGGGCACGCTCCCTTTCATATTCACGGTATTCTTCAAATGTGAGATAGGTTGGCGGCTTGACGTTCCTGCCGTCAAGCGTTTCCGTCAGGATATACTGGTCGGTTTCCGGGTCATATTCCACCTTTTTTTCTATCTGTTTCGGATCATCCAGCAGGAAGGAGTTCGGCTGGTCATCTGTTATGAAATCGCCCTGGCGGTCTTTCAGCGGATAAGGAAGATCTGATTTTTTGATGGAGTCATTAGGAGCAACGGGAGGCTCCAACCCGCGCATCCCGTTTATCTCCGCAAGCCCGGGCAGCAGGGCGAGGGCGACACAGGCGCCTGTAAACAGCAGGAGGGTTCGGTTGGAACGCAGCAAATTCTACAAGTGTTTGAGAGCTTTTTTAATCAAGTCTTCAACCCCAGCGAAGTTGTTCCCGGAGCGGAGCAGATCGTCAACAGCCTTCTCAGCATGGGCTTTGTTGAAGCCCAATGCGACCAGTGCCGATAACGCCTCGCTGCGATATGTATTGTCTTTGCCTCCCGGAATTTTTGTGACGTCAATTCCCTTGCCCAGCTTGTCTTTCAGCTCGAGTATCATGCGCTTTGCCGACTTGGGCCCGATGCCCTTGATGCCCTGTATCGTCCTTTCGTCTTCATGCACGATGGCTTTCTGCAACTCCTCTGGCGACAGTGACGACAGCGCTACCCGCGCGGTGGAGGGCCCGATGCCCGAAACAGAGATGAGGTGGGTGAACATGGCTTTTTCCAGATCATCGGCAAAACCATAGAGCGTATGCGCTGACTCGGTGACGTGGAGGTAGGTGAACAACTGGCATTGCACCGAATGTTGAATTTTTGAAAATGTATTGAGGCTGATAAAAATCTGATAGCCAACGCCACCGCACTCCAGCAAAACAAATGCGGGCGATTTATATGCAAGGGTGCCTTTGATGTATCCGATCATAGGGCGATAGGGGCGGGAGACGGGGGACGAGGTGCGAGAGTCACTCTATTTTTTTATCTTTCCCACAAATGTATCAGATTAAGGAATTTTTTTGCTCAGCAAAGCTAACGGGAAATCAGAATAAATGCAGTAATGTGGACAATGAGGCATGGCGGTTCTTTCGATAATTTTTCTAATTTTTACCATTTGCCTTTCTGCAAAATGACGCAATTTTAAATTCAAAATTGTACAGAACTGTGCTTTATTGAGGGCAGTTCTAAAAATTCTACCACTTACTCCCTCTCCTTCTGGAGAGGGAAGGGGTGAGGCAATAAAAGAGCAATTTTTAGAACTACCCTTGAGTAATTTTTATTTCAAGATGGCTCCTGTTTTTAAGAATCCGCTTATCCAGCAATCATTTTCTGAACCGGGTTATATTACCCTACCCCTTCTTGATGAAACAGATATTGAAAAACTGCTTCAGCATTTCAACCGTCATTCCGGACAATACCAGACGCCCTTCCACACCTCGCATTTCAGCACCGACAAGCATTATAAGCGGGAAGTGCATGATGCCATCACGGAAATAGTTTTTCCAAAGGTGGAACCGCTGCTGGCAGACTACCGCCCGGCATTCGCCAACTTCATGATTAAGAATCCCGGCAGCGATTATTTCATGCCCCTGCATGCCGACTGGGCGTATGTGGATGAAAACCTGTTCCGCAGTGTTGCCGTCTGGATTCCGCTGGTTGATACCACTGAGGAGAACGGCTGCCTCGGGGTGATTGAAGGCTCTCACAAGGTGATGAACATCATCCGCGGACCGCGCATTCAGCAAAGCAGCTATGAGCATGATAAGGATTGGGTGAAACGGTGGGGCAAACTCCTTCCTATGAAGGCGGGCGAAGCGGTGATATATGACCACGCCCTTTTGCATTATTCGCCACCGAACAGAACGGCATCCATACGCCCCGCCATCAACCTGTCAATCGTTCCGAAGGCAGCTGAAATCATCCACTTCTGCATTCCTGAAGGGGCTGCGGAAATTGAGGTTTATCGCGTTGACGACTGTTCCTTCTACATGAATTACGACAATTTCAAGCGCCCTGAATCCAATTCGCTCATCAGGACATTGCCCGCAAATTCGGTGGAGTGGATTGACTCGCGGATGGAAAAATTTGGAGGATAGATGCGAGATAATAAATTGGTAAAAAATAATTCATTTATCAGTTTACCTCCTGTGTCGGAATAGATACCTCACCTTCTGCCGGGTATCCCGCTGAAACTCACTCTTTCACCAGTTTTGCCGCAACGATGCTGCCATCATTTCCCGTCAGCCTGCAGATGTAAAATCCGCGGGGCAGGATGCTGATATTCAGAGTTAATTCACCCATAATATCTGGAACGGCTTTCACCGGCATGGTTCTCCCTTCTGCACTCATCACTTCCGCCTTTTCTATTGACAGACTGCCGGTGTTCACCCGCACCTCATGCGCGGCAGGATTGGGATATAGCCTGATGCCGTTGTTCCCGGTTTCTCCGATGCCCACGCCCCTCAGGTCAACCGTGCGGCATGTGTCGTCCGAGCCTACGCCATTGGTGGCGGTGAGGCACACGGTATATGTGGTACCGTTTGCGTAAGTATGCGCCACGATACTGCTGGTGTCGAAAGCTCCATCACCGAAATCCCATGCAAGATCGTCATAATTCGTTGAGGTGCTTTCAAACTGAACGTTAAGCCCGTTTGTGCTGTAAACAAAGCTCGCTGTGGGCAAGCCGTCCACCCGGATCACGACAGCGCCCGTATCGCGCAGGCTCGGGCTGCCGTCATCACGAATGATGTACTCAAAACTGTCAATACCGATGAAGCCGGCATTGGGAGTGTATTCGAACAAACCGTTCAGCAAGCGTGTCACGTTGCCATTGAGCGCGCTGGCGAAAATCACGTAAACCACACTGTCGTCATCGGGATCATAGTCATTGCCGAGCGCGTCAATCTGCACGGCATTGGGCGAAATGACGTAGGCGGAATCGCGTGCTGCAACGGGCGGTTGGTTGACGCCTATTCCGGTTACATGCACCGAATCACAAAAAGTGTTGCTGCCGCTTGAGTTGGTGACGGTGAGGCAGACATAGTAGCTCCCATTTGCAGCATAATTATTGGTTGGATTTTGCAACGCGGAAGAATTGCCGTCACCGAAATCCCATTGGAAAGTTGCCGGGCTGTTATGTGAAGTATTAGTGAAATTCACCAAGCCTCCGGTGGTGTTGCTCCACGTAAACCCGGCCACAGGCGGAGGCGGTGTTGCGGAATAAGTTACCGAAGTGATGCTGCGGGTGTCATTATAACCTAATTGTATCAGCGGAAGTTTGGTAATGGATGAGAGCCACGAATGTTCAGTAGAGGTCCCTGTTGTATCAACGAGAGGAAACCACTGCGTAATGAACAAGCAGTTCGTTTCCGCTTCAATGACCGTATGCGTATTTTCAATGCGTTTGCGCCTGAGCGCGTCATATTCGCCAAGCGGTGTTATCACCTTTCCCCAGGCGTCAATAGTGTCTTTGTAAGTTGAAGTGAAAGTAACTCTCACCTGAGTCACGGTCGCATTGGGATTAATGCAACTCGCCATTGCCGCATCAATTTGCGATTGAATATTAGCCGGCAACTGTGCATAGGGTTTGGCTTCCTGAAATCCTGTGTTGCCGGAAAACCTGGTGAGGTAAGTTGCCGGAAACCTGTATTGATCGGGAATAGGATTGAAATTCACGGACACCACGCCAAGGTTAGGATCAACGTTGGCAAAACCTTCGGCTTTCAGTGCCGCAGCGGTATTCCGGTAGAACAGGTATCCTGAAAAATCATTGGTGAGCGCAAGGTTGGCATTCGGAAAGTCAGCGGCATACGGAGTGGAGGAAGGTGCAACGGCATGGGTGGTGTCCAGCACATCGGGCTGGAGGGCGCTGAAATCCCAGGTGCGGTTGGCTCCCGCCTGCCCAACGCTGAAGCCCGAAGGCATGGTGTCCCTCCGTACCGGAAAAGAGTCGCCAACGGCCGGCATGTCAGCCGAGGTGATGGTGATTTGGGCGTTGGCAAATATGCAGCATAACAGCACAGAAGCGACAGGAATTATTAAACGCATGGAAACTGAATTTTGAAGAAGACGCAATTATACTTAACACGGGATAAATTCCGACAATAAGTAGTTTACGGTTTCCGGTTTACACGTTTACGGTTGTTAGTTTTACCGAGCAGTAAACCGTAAACATGTAAACCGTAAACTGCTTCAAAAAATGTACGTTTTTATCCAGTTCCCAGTATAGTTTAAAACCGGGGTTGTCGCAAAACTGCGGTTTAACGTTCATTCTATTGGCAGGAAATATCCCAAACACTTTAGAAACACCCCAATTTATGTACATTCGTTAATACATCTTGCGAGTTTCAGATTGCTGTTGAAATGAAAATCAGAATTTACAGAGGCACTCAGGAGATTGGCGGAACCTGCGTTGAATTAACCGCTGACAATGGAAAAATTCTTTGGATGGACCTGGGACTGCCCCTCAGCGATAAGAATCCAAACGTTGATTACGTAACCAATAAAGTTGACGCGCTTTTGGTTTCCCATCCTCATCAGGATCACTTCGGGTTGATGGAGAGAATCGAAACACAAGTACCTATTTATATCGGGCAAGTGTCGCTGGATTTAATCAATGCAACAAAGATTTTCCGGGGGTTAACGCTCTCCGCAGGCAATTTCAAGACAATAAGTTCATGGCAGGATTTTACCATTGCCGAAACCTTTCACGTGACACCCTTTTTGGTTGATCACTCCTCTCCGGAGGCATTTGCCTTCCTGATTGAAGCGGATGGTAAGAGAATATTTTACAGCGGGGATTTCAGGGCAACGGGCAGAAAAAACATCGTTTTTAAAAAGCTGATTGGAAACCCTCCTCAAAGCATTGACCTGCTGCTGATGGAAGGCACAATGATTGAACGGGTAAAACATTCTTTTTCAACCGAACACTCGGTGGAGGAGGCTATTTACGCGATAATTAAAAAGCAGCGAAACGTGACTTTTGTAATCAGCGCTGCTCAGAATATTGACAGGCTCGTTTCTGTTTTCAGGGCTTGCAAAAGAAGCCGGAAATATCTTGTGATAGATGTTTACACGGCTTGGGTTCTGGAAGTGGTACGGAAAAAATCAAAAGGAACCCCGGCAATAGAATGGGAAGAAATAAAAGTATTTGATCATCCGCGGCAGTTGGGAAAAATAAGCGACAGCTTCTATGACAAGTTCCGCGGCAGGATAAAGAGTAACAAAGCGGGTAACGCGGTTTTCAATAGTCCTGCCGGGTATGTATATTTTGTCCGTTGTCCGAATGAAAAATTGGTGAACAAATTAAGAGGGCAGGGAACGATAAATATCATCTACTCCCAGTGGGAAGGTTATTTGCGGGAAGAACACAAAAATTATTGCACGGATATTCTGAACAAGCTAAAAAACGATAAGGATATTTCCTTTCAAACCATTCACACCAGCGGTCATGCAAGGGTTGCCGACTTGATAAAGTTTGCAAAGGCGATTAATGCGAAGGAAATAGTACCGATTCATACCAATTCTCCCGCTTCATTTAAAAAGGAATTTGAGAAGGAAGGAATTATGAATGTGAATCTCTGGGAGGATGGGGAAGAATATGTATTTTAGAATTGCATTTGAACAAAAATTCTAAGCAAATGAGCAGCTTGGTTACAAAGGAGGAATATAAAAAGCAATTGATTGAGATTATTAACAGTACGACAGCAGTAGATAGAGATGTAAGCGTATTTAAAGAAAAGTTGGAGGACTCTTCCAATTTTGGAGAATACCCAACCAACCCTGGTGAGATTAAGTTTGAAATTGATGATTGTGGGGAGAAGGCATTTCAAAGAGCATTGCTTTTGTCAGACATTACATTACTTGATTTTAAAAGTGGATCTAGATTGGAATCTGTTGATTGGATAGATGGAGAATTGCCTGTTGTGCTTAATCGAAAGTCAAGACGTCTTTGTGTTGATTTGGTTGGAACATTAGGCGGTATTCCTACTCTTTGTGAATTAAAATTTTCCAATCAAAAAAATAGTCCTGAATATGGCGCAATTCAACTACTAACCTACTGGGGGTTTATCCAATTCAATTCCGCATTACTTGACAAGTACAATGTCTATCATAAAAACAGAAAACAGTTTAAATGGGAAGTATTTACTAAGAATCAATTTCCAAGTTTAATCGTTTGCGGCACCAAATCTTATTGGAACTATTGGTTTGAAAAAAAGAAGATAGATAGAAAGGCACTGAAAACTAAAGTTTTAAAATGGGGGATGGCTCTTGATACCAACATATACTTATTCCAATCAGATGATTTTAATTTCAAATCCCAGAAAACAGGCAAGAAAAAATACACACCGTCAATCCCAGATAAAGGAATTTGGACAAGAGTTTAAGTAAGTCCTCAGGCATTCAGCATCACCGGCATCACGAGCATGAGCAGGTCTTCATCATTATCCTTTTCTCCCGGCAGCAGGATGCCTGCGCGGGACGTACCTGAAAGCTCGAAAACCACTTCCTCGCTTTCGAGCACGCCAAGCATCTCCACTAAGAATTTGGCGTTGAAGCCGATTTCCAGGTCAGCGCCTTCGTAGTTGCAGCTCAGGCGCTCACTCGCTTCGTTGGAGAAATCCAGATCCTGGGCAGACATGGTCAATTCGCTGCCTGCGATCTTCATCACCACCTGGTTGGTGGTTTTGTTGGAATAGATGGCGATCCTGCGCATCGAGTTGAGCAGGCTGTTGCGGTTGATTGTCAGCTTGCTGGTGCTTTCCTTCGGTATCACCGCGTTGTAGTCGGGATATTTGGCGTCAATAAGGCGGCAGATAAGGTTGATGCTGTCAATGCTGAAGAAAGCATTGGAGCTGTTGAAAGAGATGGTGACTTTCGTTTCATCGGCAGGCAGCGCGGTTTTCAGAAGGTTAAGCGCCTTTTTCGGAACGATGAACGAGGCTGTTTTCACTGCTGTGGTATCGCTGCGCTTGTAGCGCACCAGCTTGTGGGCATCAGTAGCTACAAACGTGGTGCCCTGTCCGTCCAATTGAAAGAATACGCCTGTCATCGCAGGTCGCAACTCGTCATTGCTCGTGGCAAACATCGTTTTCGACACGGCTTTCGACAGGGCGCTGGATGGAATGCTGACTTCGGTTACATTATCGGCCGATGGTATTTTAGGGAATTCATCACCGTTTTCCCCTGCCAGCTTGAATTTGCCATTATCAGATGTAACTTCAACCGCGAAAGTCTTGTCATCAATCTTGAAGGTGAGCGGCTGCTCGGAAAAAGTTTTCAGCGTGTCAAGCAGGATTTTGGCGGGAATTGCCACCTTTCCTTTCTCCTTTGATTCCACGTCAACCACGGTTGACATGGATGTTTCAAGGTCGGTTGCGAATAAGGTCAGCTTGCCGTTTTTCAAGTCGAATAGGAAATCTTCAAGGATAGGAAGCACCGCGCTTGTCCCGATTACTCCGCCAATCAGTTGCAACTGTTTCAGGAGGGCGCTGCTGGATACTACAAATTTCATGGAAATTTTTTGTTTGCGGACAAAGATAAAGATTTGGGGAAATTATAGAAGATTGACCTTAAAGCCATTTTATCCCGAAACAAATGCTAAAAACGAACTGTGATCGGTCCGAAGGACTCCGGACTCCCTGCCCGTCCGGCAGGCGGGCTTCGGAGGATATACCATCGGGGACTACTCAGTACAAGTTCGAAAACCTGATTGCCGATGGTATATTTTGAAATCAGTTTCCGCTTAAAACAGAAAAGGCCGCCAGTCAGGCAGCCTTTTCTTTTCAATTTCATGTTCTTACCGCCTAAAAAACCACGTTGATTCCGATGGCAGTACTTCCGAAGAACAATTCATCCAAATCTCCTCCCACTTTGAAGTAGCTGTCCTTTATTTTAGTGTCCGTGCCTTCCACCTTGGTGATTTCATTGTTGTACCACAAGCCAAAGCCTCCAAACGAAACTTCAAAGAAGAAACATTCAGCGGGGGCATAAAACATGCCTGGCAGCACGTGCAGGCTGATGCGGTTCATGCGGTCGGTGTCAACGGATATCACCGCATCATTAATGTAATCATATGTTTCATCCTTTCCGCTATGGTATGAATGGCTGAAGCCGGCTTCAGCGAAAAGCCCGAATTTCTTCTTTTCACCGATTTGCCACCAGTACCTCGCAATAGGACCGTATCCGATTCCGATCTGGGTATCTTTTTCCTTCACCTCGTCATCAGGAGCAGGATAGACATAGGTGGTCGTTCTCATCCGGTCAAAGAAAATCTCTCCGCCTATGCTGATGTTATCGGTGAGCATGTAATGAAGATGCGGACCGACCGAAAATTCAAAATACTTCGGGTCTTTGGTCACATTCGTTCCGTCATCGGTTTTCTCCCCGTCTGATTTAATGACGAAGGAACCACCGAGGATGAAATCACCATCACCAAACTGGGCGAACCCCGGAGTAAACATTAAGCTGGCTATTCCAATGATCATTAGCTTTTTCATGGATGATGTTTTTAGTTAAACAATAGCCCAAAATTAGGAAGGCAATAAAACAATGGATTTGACTAATATCAAAATTGACGTATATCAATAATGCAGGTCCGGCATCATGAGGCTGGAGTTGCCTTCAAAACAAAGTCTGAGTACCGCCTGAATATTTTTCCGAATACGAAGTCCTGTATGGTGACGAAATCATTGCCGCTGTTGATGGTGGCGTAGTAGCGGTCGAGGTCGTAAGGCAGCCTGATTCCCTGCCGGTCAACCTGCTGCTTGCTGCGCCTGTTGAGGGACATGTAGTAAACCACCAGCCGGTTTACGTTATTGTTCTTATCGGTAATTGCAACCGAAACATACGGAGTTGAGCTGATGATTGAATCTTTTTTTGAATTGTTGTTGTCGAAGCCTTCCGCATGAAGCGACCTGAACAATGACAGGTATCTGATTACGCCTTCTTTATATACCTTTTCCGCTGGTTGAGGGCTTCCGTCTGATTGGACCGGGTAAACTGCAAAAGAATCATCGCCCGCAACATTGATATAAAACGAATGGCCGGGCAGTTGCGGATAACTTACAGTGATCTGTTTGATATCTCCGGGGGAATAATCGAAAACTTTTGTGTCGCGCCACCCGGTTTCGTCAGTGAAGTACCGCACGCTGAGTATTCCGGTGAAACCGGGAACTACCATCACGAAAGGCCGCTCTGCTTTCCTGCCGTTCAGTTCCATCAGCATGTAAGTGCCTTTGCTGTCTTCCGTGTTGCCATCCACATAGTAGGTCTTGAACGGCTTTGCGTCATCAGCGCGGTAAACCTCCACTTTCGTGGAGCCTTTGTCAAAATCCTGCAGCACTGCCTGCCTCCGGTTGTTTGCAACCGGACCCTGAATGATCAGCCGCTGCATGGTTTCGAGCAGCACTTTCATTTTAGGCTGCATCACCCGGTACTTCCCGTTGATTTTCCAATGGCCGGCTTCGCGCCTCAAATCAGCCGTATCCTTCCTGTTGGATAAGACGATGCGGTCAACCGTTTCAATATCCTTCACAGCGAAATCCATATCGTGGGGGGCATTGGCGGCTTCTTTCTTGCTGTGCCTGATGAAGATTACTGCAGCAGCGAAGAACAGCAGAATGGCGATGTATGTGATATTTCTTTTCATTCAAATCATTGTTTCCTGAGATTCCTGGCTTTGCTGCCAATAACAGCCTCACTAACCCGGTATGACGATTCCTTACCTTTCATATTTTCTTTTTCTCAGCCAATTGTAAACGAGTCCAAAAATAATCACAATCAGAAGGGGCATCCCGGTATTTAACAGTTGCCACTTTGTTTTCTCCGCTTTCACTTTCTGATTGTCCAAAAGCCGCAGCCGGATCTCTTTATTGCGCGTTTCGATGAGGCGGGTGTCATCGGCAAGATATTCGATGCAGTTGAGGATGAAATCCTTGTTGGCAAAAGTCTGGTCGGTATATCTCCAGTAGCCGAGCGGATAAACTGCTCCTGTGTTACTCACATCATTGCGGATGATGTCGCCATCGGCAACAACAATCATTTTGGAAAAACTGCTTTCATCCGCAAACGAATGTCCCATCGAGTCAAGCGCTTCCTGAAATGTCGCTGCCACGCGGTTTTTGAATACCGATTCGAATTTTCCTTCCAGCAAAACTCCCATCAAAAGATTTTTCTGCTGAAAGCTGTTTTGATCGGGCGGCTCTTTCAGCATGGAGAAATGCAGGCGCACCGGTGACAGCAGGGCTTTGCTGTATGATGACGAACGAAGAAGCGGAATCTTATTAATATGAGTTGTGGCATCTCTTTTTCCGACCGTATCAATCGTTCCCGCAAATTGCAGCGCGATGGCATCAAGATTTCTTACGATGGCATGTTCGTTTCCAGGCGTCACCAGCGGGAAATAATACCACGGAAACAATTCCGTCTGAGGCTGATCGCCCAGCATGCCCACCACCAGCGGGATGCGGTTGCACTGAAGGTCCTGCACCAAATCATAGTTGATGCGAACGCCATATTTGAAAAGCTGGTCATCGAGGTTGAGGTCCCGCGCCAGCGAAAGATAAACAGCCGGATCACCCCGGATGCTATCCATCTCCGCGACCATCGGGTCAATCAGCCACAACACGCTGCCCCCATTCATGATGAATTGATCCATCTTGAATTTCTCCTGCTCGCGGAATCGCAGAGTTGGCTTAGCGGCAATCAGCACATTGGTAAAACGCGGAATCAATTCGGTTGTGAGGTTAATGGTGTCAACCGTGTACTGCAATCCCTGCAGTGTCCGAACAATATCCGCAACGCTGTTATCCGGCAGTTCGCCCTGCCCGCGTGAGAACACAATGTGCGGCTTGTCGCGCTGCGTCAGCTTCTTGATGCCATTGGCGAATTTGTATTCGAGCAGCTCAACGGAGTTGTTGAGCACCTCCTGTGGTGACATGCCGATCTGGTTCTCAAGCAACTGAACCGGAATCTCCGAGCCGCGATAGGTGAAAAGAGCTCCGGGAAAAATTATTTTCTGCGAAAGCTCATCATCGGCTTTCACTCTCAGGTTGGTGGGCTGCAGTCCCCTGTCGGATAGTTCCTTGAAAACCGCTTTACGATCGTCCAAACTTCCTGAATTCGGGTTGATGAACACATATTCGATATTATTCTTTGAATAGGATTTGAATTCATCAAGCAAATCTTTGGCTGAATTGCGCAGCCGCTTGAACCCTGCCGGAAATTCGCCTTCGAGATAGATTTTCACATAAACAACGTCATCGAGATTTCGCAGCAGGTCTTTTGTTGCTTTTGAAAGGGTGTAGCGTTTTTCTTTGGTGAGGTCAATCCGTTTGTAGTAGTGGTTCGCAACAATATTCAAAAGGATAAGAATTGCCGCGACTGCGGCAAACCGGAAAACAGATTGATATTTCAGCGTGCGTTTCTTCATCACCACTTGCGGCTTTCCAAAACGAGATGCGTGAGCCTCAGAAAAATTGCGTTGAGTGAAAAAAAGTAAACGACATCCCGCGTGTCAAGCACTCCCCGGCTGATGGATTGATAATGCGCGTTGATGCCGATTTGCTCAACGATGTCATCCGCTTTCGCATAAAAGATTCCAAGCCTGCTCAGATAGTCGAATGAACTGTAAAAAATGAAGCATAGAAACACCGCCAGCACGAAGGCAATAATCTGGCTGTTGGTGACGGAAGAAGAAAAGATACCAATGGCGATGAAAGACGATCCCAACAACAGTAAGCCAATATATGAGCCGATGGTTGCACCGCTGTCAATGTTCCCTGTTGGTGAACCAAGCTGATAAACGGTAAAATAATAAATAATGGTTGGCAGCAGGGCAAACAACACCAGCGTTAGTGCCGCCAGATATTTGCCGAGAATGATTGCGCTTTCTTTTAAAGGTCGTGTTGCAAGCAGTTCGAAAGTTCCGCTGCCCAGTTCCTCCGAGAACGAGCGCATCGTGATTGCCGGAATCAAAAACATGAACACCCAGGGAGCGGTGAGGAACAAGCCATCGAGCGTAGCGAAGCCGTATTCCAGCACGCTGGTGTCCGGGAATATCCACACGAACAAGCTCACCGTCAGCAGGAAAACTCCGAGCGCCAGGTATCCGATCAGCGAGCTGAAAAAAGCGTTGAGTTCTTTGAGGTAAACTGCAAGCAAGACGTTAGATGTTAGATGTTAGATTTTTGAATACATCTTCGAGACTCGATTCCTCAAGTTGCAAGGCAAGCATTGTCAATCCATTTTCTTTAGCATATATTGAAACTTCTTCGCGCAAATCACGCTTGCCATCCGAAAAGAGAAACCATGAATTTTTCTCCTGGCGGACGTCTCTCACCCCTTTTATTTTTTTCAGGCTGTCCGGAGAAACATCTTCCTTGAATTCCACTTTCACAACAACGCTGCCTTTCACCCGTTGCTGCAAATTTCCCGGGGTGTCATCTGCCACTAACTTCCCTTTGTTGATGATGATAACGCGGTCGCAAATCGCTTCCACTTCCTGCATGATGTGCGTGGAGAGAATTACCGTTTTTTCCTTGCCGAGGGATTTTATCAAAGACCTTATTTCAATCAACTGGTTGGGATCAAGTCCCGCTGTCGGCTCATCAAGGATCAATACTTCCGGGTTATGCAGCATCGCCTGCGCAAGCCCTACCCGCTGCCGGTAGCCTTTGGAGAGCTGACCGATTTTCTTTTTTGATTCGGGAGCAAGCCCCGTCACTTCAATCATATCGCTGATTCTTGATTTGGAATCGCTTCCCATCTTATGCACCCTTGAAGCGAATTCAAGATATTCCTTCACATACATATCATGATAAAGCGGATTGCTTTCAGGCAGGAAGCCCACGCGCTTCTTCACCTCCAGCGGCTCCTTCTCCACGTCATGACCGCAAACAGATGCCGTCCCTTCGCTCTGCGGGATGAAGCCGGTGATGATTTTCATCGTGGTGGATTTTCCCGCGCCATTCGGTCCTAAAAAACCGAGAACTTCCCCCCTGCGTGCTTCGAAGGAAATATCGTCAACCGCACGTTGTGTGCCGTAGATTTTGGTGAGGTTTGAAACTTGAACGGACATTGATATTCAAAAAGCACCTCAGAACTTGTACAAGACTATCCCTGGAATATAACTGAAATCATTGGTGTTTAAAGTATATAATGGCAACCTGAAAACCAAAGCGCTTGCCGCTATGATAGCATCTGGTATGCTTAAGCGCTCTCTGAATCTGAGTTTAAGTGAAAGAAAACGAAAAGAAATAGCTGCGTTAAAGTGTATCGTATTAAATCTTCCCAACAGCGAAATTGTATCCTTTTTTTCATGATTCTTCATCCCTTGGTATATCTCCGCAATCGTAACACTCGCAATAGCAAACTTATCGTAGCCTATTTTATCCAATCTTTCCGCAACCTGACGATGACCATGATACAACTTGATTAGTACACCAGTGTCAATGAGCACTATTTTCTTGTCCATGCTTTTCTGCGAATATCATTCAACGTCCTCTCCTTTCCTTTCCATATCCCCGCATGATCGGAAGGTTTTTCATTAGGCTTGTAACTTCCCCTCTCAAAGTTTTTGGCTTTTGTTACATCCTTTCTGGATGAAGTAGAAGTGCCGGATGCCATAAATTATTTTTTAGTAAAGATAAAATTTCTACGTTTCACTAATTCACAGCAGCTTCGGCCTTCTCCACCGCCAGAAACGGCATCTTCACCACTTTTGATTTGATCTTGCTGTTTCTTATCTCCACAAAGATCTCGCTGCCGGGTTGGGTGTATTTCGTCTCAACGTATCCCATGCCGATGGCTTTTTTCAACGAAGGCGACATGGTGCCCGAAGTGACTTTCCCTATTTTGTTTCCAGATTCATCCACAATCGGGTAATCATGGCGTGGAATACCTTTGTCAACCAGCTCAAATCCAATCAGCTTTCTCTTCACGCCTTCCTGCTTTTGCTTTAGAAAATATTCCCACCCGTTGAACTCTTTGCTGAATTTGGTGATCCATCCCAATCCTGCTTCCAGCGGACTGGTGGCATCATCAATGTCATTTCCATAAAGGCAAAAGCCCATTTCAAGCCGCAGCGTGTCGCGCGCGGCAAGACCAACAGGTTTTATGCCGGATTTATCGCCCGCTTCAAACACCGCATCCCAAACCTGCCTCGAATATTTTTTATCGAAATACAATTCAAATCCCCCTGCACCGGTATAGCCGGTAGCCGAAATGATGACCTTGTCAATTCCTGCAAGCTTTCCTTCGGCAAATGCGTAATAGGGGATCTTTTTCAAATCAACTTTCGTGAGTTTTTGCAGGACATCAGCCGCTTTTGGTCCCTGCACCGCAAGCAGCGTAATGTCATCGGAGATATTGTTCATCTCTACACCGCGGGTTTTGAACTTGGAAATCCAATCCCAGTCCTTCTGAATATTCGATGCGTTCACCACGAGCAGGTACTCATTCTCATCGAGCATATACACGAGCAGGTCATCAACAATGCCTCCGTTCAGATTCGGCAGGCAGGAGTACTGCGCCTTTCCGGGGGTGAGTTTTGAAGCGTCATTGGAAGTCACCTGCTGGATCAGTTCGAGGGCTTTTTCTCCCTTCAGTAAAAATTCTCCCATGTGCGACACATCAAACACGCCAACGGCATTTCTCACGGCAAGATGCTCCTCGTTGATGGACGAGTAAACCACCGGCATGTTGTATCCGGCAAATTCAGTCATCTTGGCGCCAAGGCGGACATGCGCGGGAGTGAGAGCGGTTTCTTTCATCTGCTTTTTGACCGCAAAATACGAATGAATTGCCTGTAAATTCTGCTTATTTTTATTGGATGAAGAAACTCCATCTCATTCCGGTCGTGTTGCTGAGCTATCACGCAGTGGGACTCGCACAAAATTTATTAAAGACGATGATGTTTGACGGAGAATCCCGTTCCTACCGGATTTACATTCCTGCAATTTATGACAGCTTGCACCCTGTGCCGCTGGTGATGGCGCTTCACGGCTTGGGTGACAATGCGGATAACTTTCAGGGTGTTGGCTTTAATGATTTGGCGGATACTGCCAACTTCATTGCGGTTTATCCCAATGCCCTTCCTGATCCCTTGCTGGGCGGCAACGCGTGGAACACCGGCATCTATCCGGGCAATAACTATGACGATGCCGGGTTTCTGAATGCGCTGCTCGATACCGTCAGCACCGGATATGCGATTGATACCAACAGGATTTACTGCACGGGTTTCTCGCTTGGCGGGTTCATGACTTACAGGATGGCATGTGAGTCGGGTGAAAGGTTTGCCGCGGTGGCTTCAGTGGCAGGCTCATTGCCCGCGCCTTCCATCGCAACCTGCTATCCGGAAGAAATGCCTGTGCTCCATATTCACGGCACCAGCGACCAGACGATTCCATACAATTTCGGGAACATATATGTTGTAATTACCAATCTCGGGGCTGACTCAACCACGCGCTACTGGGCTGCGCATAACAATTGCGGTTTTCCAGCTGCGCACGATTCCCTGCCCAATCTGAAAAATGACGGACTGACCTTTGAGAAGTTTTCATACAGCGGATGCGGCAACTCAAGCGAGGTGATCCTTTACAAGGCAAACGGCATGGCGCACGCCTGGCCCTATTCTCCCGCCAATGACATTGACGCTACAACAGAAATATGGAATTTTTTCAGCAGGCATGGCAAGGCTTCTCCGGCAACAGGCGGGATGCCGGTTGGAATCACCCGAAGCATTACCATCCATCCCAATCCCGTTGCAGCAAATGTTTTGGTGGAATCCGATCTTGCAGGAAAAATCAAAGTGTTGCTGCTTGACGTTGCCGGAAAAGAAGTTTATCAAAACATTTTCTCCGGTTCGTCCTTCACGCTTGCTTTGAATGATATGAAAGAAGGACTTTATTTTCTTTCGCTGTCCAATCAAAAGTCTGCTGTGACAAGCAAATTAATAATCAACAGGTAAATCCCCAATGAAAACGCTTATCACACCAATGCCCATTGACCAAACCAACGTTGAAGAGCGTGTCGTCCGCCTCAATGCGCGCAGCATCAAGAAGGAATCGAAAGTTGCGGGGCTGAAGCTCGCCCTCAGCATGATTGACCTCACCACGCTCGAAGGCAAGGACAGCGCAGGTAAGGTGAAGCAACTGTGTTACAAGGCGATGCACCTTCATGACGAAATGCCCGGACTGCCCACCGTTGCAGCGATTTGCGTTTACCCGACATTGGTAAAAGTTGCGAAAAAGGCGTTGCAGGGAAGCAAGGTGAAAGTGGCTGCCGTTGCAACCGCATTTCCGAGTGGTCTGGCTCCGCGCAGCGTGAAGATTGTCGACACCAAGTATGCGGTGCGCGAGGGCGCTGATGAGATTGACATGGTGATCTCGCGCGGGAAATTTTTACAGGGTGAATACGACTATGTGTTTGATGAAATCGCAGCGGTGAAGGAAGCCTGCGGTGAGGCGCACTTGAAGGTGATCCTCGAAACAGGCGAGCTGAGCACACTCGACAATGTACGCCTCGCAAGCGACATCGCCATGAAAGCCGGAGCGGATTTCATCAAAACCTCCACCGGCAAGGTGCAACCTGCCGCCACGTTGCCCGTCACACTCGTGATGCTGGAAGCGATACGCGACTATTACTATGATACAGGAAAAATGATCGGGATGAAACCTGCCGGTGGAATCGCTAATGCCAAACAAGCATTACAATATTTGGTGATGGTGAAAGAAACGCTCGGTAGCGCCTGGCTTACACCTGATTGGTTCCGTTTTGGCGCAAGCAGGCTTGCGAATGATATCCTGATGCAACTCGCGAAAGAGGAAACCGGGCGTTATCAAAGCCTCGATTATTTTTCGATGGATTGAAGATTCGGTTGCTCCTGGTAATTTAAAGTGAATTATTGATTTACCCGTTGACTTCTCATCTTTGGATATCTGTGAACAACTAACGACAAGAAAATACTGAAAAAAATTAAATTCGTGAGCAACGATTTTAACTCATGGAACTGCGAACAGACTTATACCTTGGCGATAGCAATACGGAATTAAGAAAACTTCCCGACAACAGTGTTGATCTTATTGTAACATCACCACCCTACGCAGACCAGCGTAAGGACACGTATGGAGGAATACACCACGACAAGTATGTTGAGTGGTTTCTGCCGACTTCAGAACAACTTTTGAGAGTACTGAAACCTACAGGGACTTTTGTGCTCAACATTAAGGAGAAGGTTGTGGAAGGAGAGCGCAGTACTTACGTGATGGAACTCATTTTAGCAATGCGCAAACAAGGTTGGCTTTGGACAGAGGAGTTCATTTGGCACAAAAAAAACTCCTATCCAGGAAAGTGGCCTAACAGATTTCGTGACAGTTGGGAACGGCTGTTACAATTTAATAAGCAGAAGCACTTCCACATGTATCAGGAGGAAGTGATGGTTCCGATGGGTGATTGGGCAAAAACTCGCTTGAAGAAACTTAGCGAAACAGACAAAATACGGGACATTTCAAAGGTTGGAAGCGGCTTTGGAAAGAATATTTCTAATTGGCTCACACGCGACAAAGCCTATCCAACAAATGTGCTTCACCTTGCAACAGAGTGCAACAACAAAAACCACAGCGCAGCATTTCCTGAAGAACTGCCGGAGTGGTTTATAAAACTCTTTACAAAAGAACATGACACCGTACTTGACCCGTTCATGGGTAGCGGAACTACATTGATTGTAGCCAACAGAATGAAACGTCATTCTATCGGCATTGACATTGTTCCAGAATATTATGAGATGGTGCAGAAGCAGTTAAAACCCGTTGAACTCTATATCTTAGAGCCTAAAGTCAAGTATGAAAAAGCTAAACCTCAAAGACGTTACGCAGTACGTTGAACAAAACATTGGGACTTTCCACGAAAAGAGAATTGCCGGGCTGAATGACTTAAAACTGAGAAAGGTTCTTGCCAAGAAAAACCCATATCTCTATAAGGCAAAATATATTCTAACCGCTCAGGATATTGTCAAGAGTTTCACGGATGCTTATATTTCTTCACAAGAAGAAACAATTTTTGGAGATTGGTTAGAAGGGCTTGCCATTTTCATAAATCAAAAAGTATATCAAGGCAGAAAGTCAGGGATTCCGGGAATTGATTTGGAGTTTGACAAAGATGGGGTGCGATATATCGTTACGATTAAATCTGGTCCAAATTGGGGAAACAGCAGGCAGGTTGCGGGACTTATTTTTGATTTTAAAACCGCTAAGAAAACACTACGCACGAGTAACTCAAAATTGAATGTGGTTGCTGTTAATGGCTGTTGTTACGGAAGAAATAAGAACCCCGACAAAGGCGATTACTTCAAATACTGCGGACAACAATTTTGGGAGTTCATATCGGGCAATACTGAACTTTACACCGAAATCATTGAACCGCTTGGACATAAGGCGCAAGAAAAGAATGAAGACTTCCTGAAATCCTCTTCACAGATGATAAACAAGTTCACCAAAGAGTTCGCCAATGAGTTTTGTGATGACAATGGAGCAATCAATTGGAAGAAACTTGTACAATTTAATTCTGCTACAAAAGAAAAAATCAAAGGATAGCCGTGAATCGAGAACAGGGGGTTTAGGATAGTGTAGAGTTCTACGGATACCTCCCGCATCTGTAATTTATTACCTTTACCCGCCATTCATCATGAATTCGCTTTTCCGAAAAAAATCAGTCGCGCAGGTTATTAACGATGCCTCCAAGGGATTCACCGAAGGAGAACAAGATGCATCCCTGCGGAAAACTCTGACCACCCGCGACCTCACGGCTTTCGGCATTGCTGCGGTGGTGGGTGCGGGAATTTTTTCCACCATCGGCACCGCAAGCTATAACGGAGGACCCGGAATAATTCTTCTTTTCATCTTCATTGCAATCGCATGCGGATTCTCAGCCCTGTGCTATGCCGAGTTCGCGAGCATGGTGCCCGTGAGCGGCAGCGCTTATACCTATTCTTACGTAGCGTTCGGTGAAATCATCGCGTGGATTATCGGCTGGGACCTGCTGATGGAATATGCCATCGGCAACATCGCGGTGGGCATCTCATGGAGCGACTACTTCACCACGATGTGTTCGGGATTTGGGTGGCATATCCCGGAATTTTTGACAATGGACTATTGGACGGCACAAGCCGGCTTTGCCGAAACAACAGTGCAACTCAACTCCGGGATAGCAGTTGCGGCACTCGATCCGGGATTGCAGTCAAAATATTTGGCATGGATGAACGCTCCGCAAATTGCCGGCATCCGCATCATCTGCGACCTGCCTGCTTTTTTTATTCTTTGTTTCATTACGACAATCACCTATATCGGCATCCGCGAGACGAAAAATTCAGCCAACATCATGGTGGCGGTCAAGATGAGCGTGATACTGATGGTGATTGCGCTGGGAGCATTTTATGTGAAGCCGGAAAACTGGAACCCTTTTCTTCCCAACGGCATCGGTGGTGTGCTGAAAGGCACGGCTGCCGTGTTCTTCGCATACATCGGTTTCGATGCAATTTCCACCACTGCGGAGGAATGTAAAAACTCGCAGCGCGATTTGCCCAGGGGGATGATCTATTCGCTCATCATCTGCACGGTGATTTATGTGCTTATTGCGCTGGTGGTGACCGGAATGGTGAGATATGACCAACTGAATGTGGGCGATCCGCTGGCGTTTGTGTTTCAACAAGCGAACCTCGACTGGATTGCCGGCATTGTTGCCATCAGCGCGGTGATTGCTACAGCGAGCGTCATCCTCGTTTTCCAGGTCGGACAGCCGCGCATCTGGATGGCGATGAGCCGCGATGGGTTGCTGCCCGCGATGTTCTCAAAAATTCATCCGCGATTCAAAACGCCATCGTTTTCCACCATCCTCACCGGAGTTGTGACGGCAGTTCCGGCATTGTTCCTGAATTTGAATGAAGTGATTGACCTTACCAGCGTTGGCACCTTGTTCGCATTCGTGCTGGTGTGCGGGGGAATCATGAAGTTGCAGAATGATCCGAACAGGCGCGCGAGTAAATTCAAAGTGCCGTATATAAATGCGAAATTCATCATGCCGCTGTTACTGGCGCTAACCGCTGGTTTGCTGTTGGTTTACAATAAGGACGGCATCTCCGCATACTTCTCCTTCGCTTCTGATGGCTCTGCCTGGGATGTGTTGCGTGGCAAAGTTCCCTATGCGCTCTTTGCCATTGTCTTCATACTGATTGCAATATTTTCCTTCCTGAAAAATCTGTCGCTGATTCCTGCGCTGGGATTTCTTTCCTGCGCCTACTTATTGTGCGAATCGGGAACAACCAACTGGGAAAGGTTTCTTATCTGGCTGCTCATAGGCTTTGCGGTTTATTTCCTTTACGGATACAAGCGCAGCAAATTGAAAAGTAGGTAGTGCAGGGTCAAGTGCTTTATGTCAGGTAAAAGGTTTACGGTTTGCATGTTTCCTGTTTACCGTTAGTCTTTTCACAAAAACCGTAAACGTGTAAACAGGAAACGAAAGAATCCGACAAAACAGGATTGGCGTTGCACTAGTTACAATTATAACCCGACCCTGCAGAGAAATGAAGGATGCGCGAACAACATGACCTGCGGATAATCAATCAGAATTGGTTTCTTTTTATCGCCTCGCCCCTTCCCTCTCCGGAAGCATAACCTCGCAAGTTTGTCAAACCTGTTACCTTTGTACAAAGCGTCTTCCATGAGCCTCGTTGACAAAGATTACCGTCTTGAACTGGAATCCAAAGCTGAAAGCATCGCTGAAGTGGAAGGCTTTGTTGACCAGATTCGCGAGGACGTGGAAATACCGGATGAGCTTTACGGAAATATACTGATTGCGCTTACCGAAGCTGTGAACAACTGCATCATTCACGGAAATAAATTCAGCCCGGTTAAGAAGGTTGTTCTGACCTGCGTTAAAAAGGATAATGTAATTGAATTCGCAGCTTCCGATGAAGGCGATGGCTTTGATTTCGAGCATCTTCCCGATCCTACTGCGCCTGAGAATATTGAAAAAGCAACAGGCAGGGGAGTGTATCTCATGCGCCAGCTTTCAGACCATCTGAAATATTCTGACGGAGGCGCAACAGTGCAGATGCGCTTCAATATCCAACTGCAATAAGCGCTTGCCCATTCACTTCCACACGGAAGACGTTTCCTATTCCTTAAAGAATCCCCTCAGGATTCGATTATGGGTTGCCAGCGTCATTGCTTCAGAGGAGAAAAAAACCGGCACCATCAACTTCATCTTCTGCTCTGATGAGTATTTGCTTGCATTAAATAATCAATATCTAAAACACGATTATTACACCGACATCATCACCTTCGATCAATCGGATGATAAGAAAATCATTTCAGGTGATATCTACATCAGCATTGACCGGGTGAAAGAAAATGCGCTCGCTAAACGGCATAAGCGGACGCTTGCGCCAGACTCACGAACAACTGACAACAAACAACTAACAACGAACCACGAACTACATCGCGTGATGATTCATGGCGTGCTGCATCTGCTGGGTTATGATGACAAGAGAACCGGGGCAAGAAAGATAATGAGGAAAAAGGAAGATATGTGTCTTGCGCTTTTGCAACAAACAAAGCAACCGGGCAACTGACCGCTGTTACTGATTACCGATAACTATCTCCGTTTCCACTTCGCTTTTCGGAGCCGGCATCTCCTCCTTTTCCTGCAACCTCGGATCGTACGGGTTCACAATCTCGATTTCGGGACCTTCTTTTACAGGAGCCTCCCCGGTTTCTTGCGTTTCAATGGCAGGCGCTTCACCGATTTCGTTTTCATGAGCGGCTTCAATCTCGCGCAGCTTCGGCAGGTCTGCTGCTGAGTTGATTCCGAAGTATTCCATGAACTGCTCGCTGGTGGAATAAGTAAGCGGGTGTCCCGGCCCATCCGCGCGTCCGGCAATTACGATCAGCTCCTTTTCCAGCAGCTTCTGGATGGTGTAATCGCAATTCACCCCGCGAATCTGCTCAATCTCCACCCTTGTGATGGGTTGCTTGTAGGCGATGATGGAAAGTGTTTCGAGCGCAGCGCGCGTGAGTCGCTTCTTGGCTTTCTGGTTCAGAAAAGTGTTGATCAGCGGGGCGTGTTCCTTCTTGGTGGCAAA